>DAIMKN010000179.1:0-4180 GCA_036721725.1 Actinomycetota bacterium | reverse complement strand
CTGATCACCGGCATCTCCCGTCATCTGGCCGGCAAGCTCGCCCAGCGGCTCGAGGCCGACCCGGACGTCGAGTACGTGGTCGGGGTGGGCCGCAAGGAGCCGGAGGTGGACCTCGAACGCACCGAGTTCGTTCGAGCTGACATCCGCAACCCCCTCATAGTCAAGGTCTTGCAGACCACCGAGGTCGACACGGTGGTCCACCTGAACATCATCGCCACGCCGACCCGGGTCGGCGGGCGCAGCGCGATGAAGGAGATCAACGTCATCGGGACCATGCAGCTCTACGCGGCGTGCCAGAAGGCGCCGGCCCTGAAGAAGGTCGTCATGAAGTCGACCACCGCGGTCTACGGGGCCAGCCCGCGCGACCCCGCCCTGTTCACCGAGGAGATGACGGCCAAGGCCACGCCGCGGACCGGCTACGCCAAGGACGCCGTGGAGGTCGAACAGTACGCGCGGGACTTCGGCCGCCGCCGCAAGGACGTCGAGCTCACCATCTTCCGGTTCGCCAACTTCATGGGTTCCGAACTGGAGACGACGCTCACCCGGTACTTCTCGCTCCCCATGGTGCCGTCGCCGATCGGGTTCGACCCGCGGCTGCAGTTCGTTCACGAGGACGACGCCGTGGAGGTGCTGTACCGGGCCACACGGGAGAGCCATCCCGGCATCTACAACGTGGCCGGCGATGGGGTGCTGCTGCTGTCCCAAGCCATCCGGTTGTGCGGCAAGCTCCCCCTCAAGGTGCCGCTGCCGCTGGCCACGCCGGTCGCAGCGGCCATCCGCCGACTGGGGCTGGTGGACTTCCCGTCCGACCAGGTCCAGTTCCTGGTGTACGGCCGCGTGGCCGACAACACGCGGCTCAAGGAGCGCTTCGGCTACACCCCCGCCTTCACCACGCGCGCCGCGCTGGAGGAGTTCGCCGCCGGCCACCGGTTCCGCCGGTTCGTGACCCGCCAGCAGGCCGAATCGTGGGAGCAGGATCTCTACGACTTCCTCCGCAGGGCAGGCCAGGAGCGGTTCGAACGCACCCGAGGGGAGACCTGAGGGGCGTGGCGCAGGTCATCCCCATCGAGGCTGGACGCCATCCCGAACGCTGCCACGCGCTCACGGCGAACGGCAAGTCATGCCGCAACCGGGCCGTGGAGAACGGGTTCTGCCGCGTCCACCAGCCCCCCGAGCCGCCCGAACAGATCGGGCCGTTCGACGCGGACCGGGTTCGGGACCTCCTCGCCTTCCTGGCGCGGCGGGCCACCGGGCAGTACGACATCGACGAGTTCGGGTTCGACCCCGAGCTGACCGAGAAGGTGTTCGCCCCGCCTATCCGGCAGCTGTACCGGCGGTACTGGCGGGCGGAATGGGTGGGTCTGGAGAACATCCCGTCCGAGGGCGCGGCGCTGCTCGTGGCGAACCACGCCGGGACGCTTCCGGTCGACGCCGTGGTCATGAAGTTCGGCGTGCTGAACGAACACCCCGCGCACCGCCACGTTCGGCTGCTGGCGGCGGACCTGGCGTTCCGTTCGCCGGTCGTCGGTCCTATGGCTCGCAAGATGGGCAACACGCTGGCCTGCAACGAGGACGCATTCCGCCTGCTGGATGGCGGCGAACTGGTCGGCGTGTTCCCGGAGGGCTACAAGGGCGTGGGCAAGCTCTACCGCGACCGGTACAAGCTGCAGCGGTTCGGCCGGGGCGGGTTCGTGGGGGTGGCGCTGAAGGCCCGCGTCCCCATCATCCCGGTGTCGATCGTCGGGTCGGAGGAGATCTTCCCGATGATCCACAACGCCAAGACGCTGGCCCGTCTGTTCGGCTTCCCGTACTTCCCGGTGACGCCGACCTTCCCGCTCCTCGGGCCGCTGGGGGCGATCCCGCTGCCGTCGAAGTGGATCATCGAGTTCGGCCAGCCCATCCCCACGGACGGCTACGCGGACGATGCGTGGCGCGATTCGATGCTGCTGTTCGAACTGACCGACCAGATCCGCGACACCGTTCAGCAGACGCTGTACCGGAACCTGGTCAAGCGCCACTCCGTCTTCCACTGACCTCGCTGGGGCTCGCTGGGCTTGTCGGGGGCCGGCGCTCTGTTTGGGAATCTTTCGCATAGCTAATTAGTTAGGGGAAAGGATGACCACGAGCACGATCACCCCATCACGGATCGTTCCGAAGGAGGACGACGCGCTGGTGGCGCTGGCCTCGGAGCTGCGGATCACGCTGGCTCGAACGGCCCGCCACCTCCGGCGCCGCGGTGACGCCGGCCTGAGCCCGTCGCTGCTGTCGGCCCTGGCCAGCATCGAGGTGCACGGGCCGGTCACGCTCGGCGCGCTGGCCGCGCACGAGGGCATCCAGCCTCCGTCCATGACCCGGATCGCTGGCAAGCTCGGAGCACTCGGCCTGATCGAACGCGAGACCGACGCGGCCGACCGCAGGGTCAGCCGCGTCCGGATCAGCACCGCCGGCCGCAAGCTCTTGGAGCGGACGCGTTCGCGCCGCACGGCCCATCTGGCCAAGCGCCTCCGAACCCTCACCCAGGACGAGCGCGACATCCTCCGCCGGGCCTCTGGCCTGCTCCAACGCCTGATCTCCGAGGACCGCGCATGATGCGTCCGGAGAGGGGAGTTCGTTCGCTGGGGACGTTCCGTTCGCTGCGGAACCGGAACTACCGCCTCTACTTCTGGGGCCAGATCGTCTCGCTGACCGGCACATGGATGCAGTCGGTAGGCCAGGCCTGGCTGATCCTGACCCTCACCCACAGCGCGCTCGCCCTCGGCTTCACCGCGGCGCTGCAGTTCCTTCCGATGCTGCTGATCGGGCCGTGGGGCGGCCTGGTCGCCGACCGCGTGGACAAGCGCAAGCTGCTGATGTTCACGCAGGCCGCCGCCGCCACCTTGGCACTGATCCTCGGCCTGCTGACCGTGACCCATCACGTGTTCCCGTGGGTCGTCTACCTCATGGCGGTGCTGCTCGGTCTGGTCAACGTCATCGACATGCCGGGCCGCCAGAGCTTCGTCATCGAGATGGTCGGTCCGGAGGATGTGACGAACGCAGTCAGCCTGAACAGCGTCGTGGTGAACGGCGCGCGCATCGTCGGTCCCGCCGTCGCCGGGCTGCTCATCGCCTCCATCGGCATCGGCCCCTGCTTCCTGGCGAACGCCGCCTCCTACCTCGCGGTAATCGTCGCGCTCCTCGCCATGCGTCCGGCCGAACTGCGGCGCGAGGCGCCCATGGCGCGGGCCAGGGGCCAGCTCCGCGAGGGGTTCCGGTACGTCTGGGGCAACCCGGAACTCCGCGACCCGCTGCTCATGATGCTGGTGGTCGGGACGCTCGCCTACAACTTCTCCGTCCTGCTGCCCCTGGTGGCCCGGGACGTGTTCCACCGAGGCGCTCTGGTCTACGGCTGGCTGTTCTCCCTGATGGGGGCCGGCGCCGTGGTCGGCGGCCTGGTCGTGGCGTCGAAGGGCCGGGCCTCGCGGACCCTCCTGACCGTCGCCACCGGCGCGTTCGGGCTGGCCATCCTGGGCGCGGCGCTCGCTCCGACGCTGACCTGGGAGCTGGTGGCCATGGTGCCGATGGGCGCGGCCAGCACCGTGTTCATCGCCACGTCGAACTCGCTGCTGCAACTGGGCGCGAGCCCGCACATGCGGGGACGGGTGATGGCGCTGTTCTCCGTGGTCTTCCTGGGCAGCACCCCGATCGGCGGGCCGTTGGTCGGATGGATCGCCCAACATTTCGGCCCGCGAACCAGCCTGGACGTGGCGGGGATCGCCACGGTGCTGACGGGGGTCGTGGGGTGGTTCGTCCTGCGCCGGACGCTAGGTCGGGCTCGGCGAGGTGAAGCTTGGGAGCGGCGTGCCGGGTACCGGGCCGGGGAACCGCTGGTCGCCTCGGCCGGCCAGCAACTGGTAGACGGCGGCGACGACGAGCAGCGCGAACAGCACGACGAGGGTCACCGCGGTCCACCGGCGCATGTGGGTAGGCTAGCAAACGGTTCGGAATAGCCGTTCGTTGCCCGTGTTGTACATCGACGGACCGACTCGAGAAAGGCACTGGACATGACCACGGACATCGAACCGCAGGAGGTCGGCCACGTCGTGCTGAAGGTGCGCGACATCGAACGTTCGACCGCGTTCTATCAGGACGTGCTCGGGTTCAAGAAGGTCGGCGAGATCCCGGGAAGGATGGCGTTCTTCAC
>DAIMKN010000178.1:0-4223 GCA_036721725.1 Actinomycetota bacterium | reverse complement strand
AGCATCGGTTCGGTGAGGGCCCCGAGCCGAACGAGGTCCTCCGGCGAGAGAGGCCTCAACGTGAACTTCCTGATGGTGATGACGGGACCGCAGAGCGAAAGGGGCGGGATGATCGCGTTCACCCGCGAACCGTCCGGGAGTCGGGCGTCCACATACGGTGACGACTCGTCGACCCTCAGACCGAGCGGGGCCACGATACGTTCGATCAGATGAAAGACCTGGTCCTCCCCCTCAAAAGCCAGATCGGGCACCCGTTCGACCCGCCCCTTCCGCTCCACGTACACGTCGTCGGCCCCGTTGACCATGACCTCGCTGATCTCCGGGTCGCGGAGCAGCCGCTCCACTGGCCCGAGGCCGACGACCTCGTCCAAGACCTGGTTCACCACCTCCGTGAGCAGTCCGGCCGGAAGGATGGCCCGCTGCTCCCGGAGGAGTTCAACGACCGCCTGACGCACCCGGATCCGCCGCTCGGGCGGCGTGAGGCGTTCGAACTGCTGCTGCACGGCGGGCTCGAGGAGTTCCGCGCGGACCTGCCGCCGGACGCCGGCGACGTCGACCGTGGTCATCGCACCGCCCCATCCGTAGCGGCGATGGCTTCGGCGTACAACGCGTCGGCCAGTCGGCGAACGTCCCTCCCGGCCCGGCGGTGGCCGGTGGGCAGCAACTGACACCGCTCCTGGGCTCGCCGGACTCCAGGATCCAGGCGGATCGCGGCGAAGGGACGGACGCCGAGAACGCGTTCGACCTCCGCCAGACCGAGGCTCGAACGGACCGGCTCGTTGACCACCCCCCGCCCCCGGCCCGCCATGAGGTCAAGCCCGAACGCGGCGACCGTTCGACGCGCCCCGTACAGTGAGAACAGATCGAGCGTGGTCACGACGAGCGTCTGATCGGCCATCCGGATCGCCGCGCGGGTCAAGGGATCGATCGCGCGCGGCAGGTGCAGCACGATCACGTCGACGTCGCCCGCGAGCAGTGCCACCGACGCCGCGCACAACCCCGGCGTGACCTCCGACGAGGCTCCCGCCACATCCGGCCGAGGTGCCAGGAGGATCCCGAAGCCTCGGGGATGCGCGAGCACCGCATCGCGAACGTGCTCCGGCGAGAGCTCGCCGGCGACGGGCACCAGGTCGGCCACGGTGCGAACCGGGTCGCCCCAGCCCACCCCGAGCGCCGCGGAGAGCCCGGCGAACTCGAGGTCCAGGTCCACCAGCACGCAAGACGCCCCGCGGTCCGCATAGGTCGCGGCGAGCTGGGTCGCGACGAACGTCGCCCCGGCACCGCCCCGCGCTCCCGTCACGGCGATGACCCGGCCTCGGCGTCCGGGTGTCGCGGACCGGCCGGCCGCCTCCGCCACCGCCTCGGCCAGCCGTTCGCGCTCCTCGGGCCAGGCGAACACCGACCCGGCGCCCACCGCCACCGCGTCTCGCAGGACGGGGACGGTCAGTTGCTCCGCGACGATGGTGATGGGGAACCGCACGCCGCCGCCGGCGGGGTGACGGAGCTCGCGAGCGACCACGGGACAAGCCAGGACCAGGTCGGGTTCGGTCGCGACAAGCGCCCCGAGGACCCGGGCGGGATCCGAGACGGCGGCGGCCACCTCGACCCTGGGGTCGCGACCCAGGTAGTCGAGCACCTCCTGATGGAACCCGAGGTCGGCGATCCCGAGGAGGATCCGGGTCCGCGCCCCCAGATCGGCCAGGGGCAGCGGCGCCATCTGCGGCACGGGCCGCTCCTGCTGCGATCCCATGACCACGCCACCCGGCCGCGCCCCGTTCGTCTCCTGCCTCACGATCCCTCCTCCAGCCAGCCTCGAACAACCACCGAACAGCCAAGAGGGGAAGCACGTGAGGGGGGTGATGCGGGGAGCCCGTCCGCGCCGTCCGGGCGGGGTCGAGTGGGGCAAGGCTACGGGCGGCGGACCATCACGCCAATCCCCCATCCTGGGGATATCGAGTGCAGCTCCGGCCGATGCCACGGCCTTCTTTGGATGGCGTCGGAGCCTCCGTTCGCAGGTGGGAGCCGATGCCCGCGGTACCGGGCATCACGGCGTGTGGGCCGCGAGCTTGTCAGTCCGTTTCGACGGGTTCGATGCCGAGGCGGTCGAGGCGCTGACGGTGGTGGTCGAGCAGCGACAGCACCAGACGCTTGCCCTCGTCCGAGCCGCCGAGCAGCATCCGCAGGCCCTGGGTCGCCTCGATGGCCCGCGCGGTCTGGGTGAACCCCTCGCCCACCACGCGCTGGGCGTAGCGTCGGATGCGTTCGGCTGCCAGCGGATCCTCGCGCATGGCCCGCGTCAGCTCATCCAACGCGAACGTCTCCTGATCGGCCCGGTCGCCCAGGGCGCGGCGGATGATCTCCGCCGAGACCCGGTCCACCAGCGGCACCAGCGTGTCCGCGAAGTCCGAGACCAGCGCGTCGCCCACGTAGTGGAACGTCTGGGCCTCCACCCAGTCCACCGGCTCGGTGTGGTCGAAGAAGGCGTCGAAGAACGGCTTGAACAGTTCGGACAGACTCTCCTCGCCGATCTCCTTGAGCCGCGCCTCGGTGAGCTCCCAGTTCTGGCGTTCGCGGGCAGCCACGCCCTCCTGCACGCTCCTGCTGCGGTTGTCGGGTGCGAGGGCGACCGAGTCCTGAGCCCGCGCCGCGCCGCGTCGTTCGCCGTAGGCGAGCGCGGCGAGGATCTCGGCGACAAGGGGCGCGGTCTCCTCCGGCGCCGCGCTCGGGGCGATGCCCCCGCCAGCGAGGTCCCTCCCGAACGCCTCCTCCTCGCCCATGATGGCGATTCTATGGCCTCCGCGCGCCCGCCGTGCGCCCTGGCCGTGCGTCTGCGCAGGTCAGGGCGTGTCAGAGGCTCGGGCTATCGTTCGATGCATGGGAATCGTCGTGGAGTTGGACACCTATCGAGCAGGCCGAACGCCCGCCACGCCCGCAACGGTCGACGTCGTGCGACGGCTCGAACGCGCGGTCGAACGCCTGGAGTCGGCGGTCGGCCCGCTCAACCACCCGCGCTCCGGTTCGTTGGAGCCCGAACTCGAGTCCGAGCTCCTGGCGATCCTCGGCGCGATCGCCATGGAGATGCTCGAGAGCGCGACGGCGCGCACCGAACGCCTGGTCGAGCGCCTCGCACGGACTGGGGTCTGACGGAAGGAGGCCGGGGAGCGGGATGGTGGCGGTTCAGTCCTCGGCGGGCCTGGCTGCTGCTCGGCTACCAGGTGGCGGTCGAGGCCTCCTGATCGGGCATCCCCATGGCGGAAACAGGTCAGGCCGAACGGCGTTCGGCTGCCAGCCGCCGCAAGTACCACCACCCGACCGCCCCGACCACCGCCGCACTCCCCACGATGGCGGCGACGCTGGGAGGAGGAGGCTGGACCTTGGGGAAGCGTTCGCGAAGCCGAACAGGACGGCGGAAATCGCGGATCTGCCAACTGCGTTCGACGGCCACTCGCCGCAGATCGCGGTCGGGATTGACCGCCACCGGATGGCCCACGGCCTCCAGCATCGGCAGGTCGGTGATGGAGTCGGAGTAAGCGTAGGAACCCGCCAGGTCCAGGCCCTCCCGTTCGGCCTCGGCCCGCATGGCCTCGGCCTTGTGCTCGCCGTAGGCGTAGAACGCCACGCCGCCGGTGTACTTGCCGTCCTCCACCTCCGCGACCGACGCGATGACCTTGACCGGCCCGAGATGTTCGGACAGTGGGACCACGACCTCCTCGGGCGAGGACGACACGATGTAGACGCGCCGCCCCCGGGCCCGGTGGAGCTCCATCAGGTCCAGCGCCTCGAGGTAGATGTACGGGTCGATGAGCTCCGTCAGCGCCTCCCGAACGATCTCCTCGACGTGGCTCTTCTCCCACCCCCGGGTCAGGACGCCGAGGCTCTCCTTGACCTTGTCCATCCGCTTCTCGTCCGCACCGATCAGCAGGTAGACGAGCTGCGCGTAGGCGCCCTTGAGGAGCGTCGAACGCGACACCAGCCCCGCCCGGTACATCGGCCCGGTCAGGGCCAGCGAGCTGGACTTGGAGATGACGGTCTTGTCGAGGTCGAAGAACGCGGCTTCCATCGCCTTCCATCGTAGAGGCATGGCGCGACAAGAAAGCGGAACCTGCGAGCATCGAACGCGTGCGGATCGGACTCATGATCGAGGGCCAGGAGGGCGTCGCCTGGGACCAGTGGGTGGCGCTGGCCGCCGCGGCCGAGGAGCACGGGTTCGACTCCCTGTTCCG
>DAIMKN010000177.1:0-4262 GCA_036721725.1 Actinomycetota bacterium | reverse complement strand
GTGGGTGAGATGGCCGCCGTGGGCGAGCACCAGACCGAGCACCTTGTCGTCGCTGCGCGGCTGGAGGAAGGCACCGTAGACCGCGAGGTTCGCCTGCGCGCCGGCGTGGGGCTGGACGTTGGCGTGTTCGGCCCCGAACAGCTGTTTGGCGCGTTCGATGGCCAGGCTCTCTGAGACGTCGACGAACTCGCAGCCTCCGTAGTACCGCTTGCCGGGGTAGCCCTCCGCGTACTTGTTGTTCATGGACGACGCCAGCGCGGCGAGGACGGAGGGGCTGGCGTAGTTCTCGGATGCGATGAGGCGGAGCGACGAACGCTCCCGGTTCAGCTCGTCGGCGATGGCGCCGGCGATCTCGGGGTCCGTTCGCTTCAGTGCGTTCCAGTCCGCGGCGTAGTCGTGCATGAGCGCCTCCTGTGATGGTCGATCAGCCGGTGTGACCGAGGCTACCTCGGCCGGGGCCGGGGACCACACACCGTACGGATCGTTGAACGGAACCGGCCCGTCACCGTCGGGGCTCCCGAGCAGCCCGTCGGCGAGGCGTTCGACGTAGCCGCCGACCTCCCAGGCGGTCGCTCGGAACGCCTCCAAGCCCAGGCCGAGCGGGTCCCCCACATCCTCGTCGTAGAGGTCCATGGGACCGCCCTCGCGGAGCACGGCCGCGGCGGCGACGACCTCGCGGATGCGGTCCTCGGGCGATGCAGCGGCCGGCACCGAACCGTCCATCCGGTCCAGGAGGTACACGATCTCCTTGAGCGTGAACGTCCGCGAGGTGGAAGACGGCAAGAGCCGAACGACAGCGTCGCGGTGCTCGGCGGCCATGGCCACGACGAGGTCGGCCTGTTCGATCATTGGACGGTTCAGCCGGCGGGCGATGTGCGAGGAGATGTCGATGCCTTGCTCCTGGAGCGCGATCACCGATTCGTTGGCCGCCGGCGAGTCCTCCCAGCCGAAGACGCCCGCCGACCGGATTCGGAAGTCCACGCCGCCTCGTTCGCGGAGCAGGTGGTCGAGAAAGCCCTGAGCCATCGGCGAGCGACAGATGTTGCCCGTGCAGACGAACAGGACCCGGATCACGAGCCGTAGTTTACTGAAGGGCGCTCGGGCGGGATGTCGAACGCCTTCAGGGCATCGGCGATGGCCCGGGCCGAGACCGGACCCTCCCGGGTCACGCCAGCCGCGGGCCTGGTCAGGTCGACCACGGTCGAGGCCGCCGTCGACCCGCCGTCCCAGGCCGATCCCGCCTCTGTCAGGTACAGCTCCACGGCATCGCCGAGCGCCTCCACCATGCTGGCCAGCGAGGAGAGCGGCGGCTGCCCCGACCGATTGGCGCTGGTCACCGCCAAGGGTCCGGCAGCCTGCAGCACGCGCCGAGCCAGCGGGTTCGACGGAACGCGCACCGCCACCGTTCGTTCGGCCTCGCCCAGCGTCCACCCTGCACAGCGGGGCGCCCGCGGTAGCACCATCGTCAACGGACCGGGCCAGAAGCGGGACGCCAGAAGCCGCGCTCGTTCGTCGGGACGGGCGACCTCCCAGGCCACTGCCTCGCCGGCCGCGAGAACGGGGAGGCTCAGTCCCGCCGGCCGTCGCTTGGCCTGAAACACCGCCTTCGTCGCCCCGGCCAAGTCGGGGCGGCACGCCAGGCCATAGACGGTATCGGTGGGCAGCACCACCAAGCCACCGGCTTCCAATACCAGCGCAGCGAGCTGAGCCGCATCTGCCAGCGCGAGCTCGTCGGTAGCGTCGACCTCCAGAAGACGAGCGTTCGCCATCGACCGACCGGCCGTTGCTCAGCCGGCTCGGCTCGCCGACGTGGCGCCACCGAGGGCACTCGCCGCGGCGTCAGCCCGCCGGAGCCGCCCCCGAACCAGCCGGTCCCGTCCGGCAAGGTCGGTGAGCACCTCGACGAGTTCGAACCGCGCGCTGAGCAGGGAGCGAACCTCGGGGCCCTGGTCGTCGCCGATCTCCACGACCAGCCAGCCGCCGGGCCGGAGCCACTCGGGCCCATCCGTCGCCAGCCGCGTATGCAGTTGTGTTCCCCCCACCAGCGCCTCGCGCGGTTCCGACCTCACCTCCAGGGGAAGGGAGTCGAACGCTTCCTCCTCGATATAGGGCGGGTTGCTCACTACGAGGTTCACCCGTCCCCGGAGCTCCGCCGGCAGCGGTTCCAGCAGATCTCCGAGCCGAACGTCCACGGCCAGGCGGAGCCGGTCGGCGTTCGCCCTGGCAAGCGTAACGGCTGCCTCTGACACGTCCGTGGCCAGCACGTTCGCGTCCGGACGGTGGTGCGCCACGGCCAGCGCGACGGCCCCCGTCCCGGTCCCCACGTCCACCACCACTGGCCGCTCCGCTCCCCGCAACGTCTCCAGGGCCGCCACGACCAACCCCTCCGTCTCCGGCCGCGGCACGAACACCCCCGGTTCGACCCGAAGCGAAAGGTCCATGAACTGCTGCTCCCCCGTCACGTGCTGCAACGGCGTGCCCGAACATCGCGCACACAGCGACCGTCCGAACGCCTTGGCCGCCTGAGGGTCGAGCGGCGCCGATCGCGCGTAGAGCCCGGCCCGGTCCACCCCGAGGTGATGTATCAATAGGGTCTCCGCGGTGGCCTCGGGACTCTGCACGCCATGCGCTCGCAGAAACTCGGACGAACGCCGCACCAGCGCGACCAGCGGCAGACCCGTGACGAAGGGAGCCTCGGGCTCGCTCACCGTCCGTCTTCCTCGGGATCGCGCATCAGTTGTTCGCGCCGCTCGCGTTCGAGCAAGGTGTCAACCAGTTCGTCGATGTCGCCGGCCATGAACGCGGGGAGGTTGTGGACGGACACGTTGATGCGATGGTCCGTCACCCGGTTCTGGGGGAAGTTGTAGGTCCGGATCTTCTCCGAACGCTCCCCCGTGCCCACCTGCTCCTTGCGCATCGCCGCCTGAGCCTGCTGCTGCTCCTGCTGCGCCATCTGGAGCAGCCTCGAACGCAGGTAGCGCATGGCCTTCTCCTTGTTCTGGCGCTGCGAACGCTCCTCCTGCACCGCGACCACGATGCCGCTCGGCTTGTGGGTGACCCGAACTGCCGAGTCGGTGGTGTTCACGCTCTGGCCTCCCGGCCCCGACGAACGGAACACGTCGATCTCCAGGTCGTCCGGATTGATGACGACGTCGACCTCCTCGGCCTCCGCCATCACGGCCACCGTGGCGGTGGAGGTGTGGATGCGTCCCCCGGATTCCGTCACCGGGATGCGCTGCACACGGTGGACCCCCGACTCGTGCTTCAGCCGCGAGTACGCCCCGTTTCCCCGCACCTCCAGGACCACTTCCTTGAACCCGCCGATCTCGGCCGGGCTCGACGACAACACCTCGGTCTTGTACCGCCGGCGTTCGCCGTAGCGCTGGTACATCTCGAACAGCTCCCCGGCGAACAGCGCCGCCTCCTGCCCACCGGTGCCGGCCCGGATCTCCAGGACGACGTTGCGGTCGTCGTTCGGATCCTTCGGCAGCAGGAGGAGCTCGAGTCGCTTCTCCAGCACCTCGGCCCGGGAGTCGGCGGCGGCCTCCTCGCCGCGGAGGTAGGCGACCATGTCGGGGTCGCTCTCGTCCTTGGCTATCGTTCGGGCCTCTTCGGCCTGGCGCAACGCCTCGAGGTACGCCCGGTAGGCGGTCACGATGATGCCGAGCTCGGCGTGCTTCTTCCCCAGGTCGCGCAGGCGGGAGGGATCGGAGGCGACCTCGGGCTTGGAAAGCTCCTCGGTCAGCTCCTCGTACCGCTGGACGATCTCGTCGAGGCGTTCGCGCATGTCCCGGCCATCATCTCAGCCGGTCGCTCGGCAGGCTCCCGGCGAGGACTACTCCTCGGTGGCGAGGAGCTCGGCCAGGTGCAGGTCGAGCTCGCCCGTCGTCGGAAGCTCCGGGGATCTGCGTTCGCCGCGACCGTTCGCGGGATGACGCTCGCGGGGGCGCGAACGCTTCCACAGGTCCCAGGACTTGATGGCCGAACCGGGCTCCACCGACGGCCGCGCCACCGGCTCGAGGTCGACCGCGATGGCGTCCGGCGCGGAGAGATCCACCACCGCGGCCGCATCGTCGTCCAACTCCCATGGGGCCGTTCGAACCCCCACCAGCTGGCGCCGCACCGCCTCGAACCCCTCGTCCAGCGCCTCCGGGAAGCGTTCGAACTCCGCGGGGGGAGGAAGCGGCTCCTCCGTTCCTTCCGACAGCCAAGGAGGCGTTCCCACGGGCTCCGCCGTCATGGCGGCGACGAACGATGAGGGG
>DAIMKN010000176.1:0-4285 GCA_036721725.1 Actinomycetota bacterium | reverse complement strand
GCCACCGCGATGGCGTGCGAAAGGTGATCCGCTCCCATGGTCAGCCCGCCCACTGCATCGAACTCGATCCCCCGCTCGCGAGCGAGCGCGATCACGCACCTCGCCGCCAGCAGCAGATCGTGCCCGTCCGCCAACGCCCGCTTGCCGTCGATGTAGTCGTTGCTCATCTGCCCGGACGTCAGACGGAACGGCTCGGCCCGACGCTGGTAGCCCTTCTCGAGGATCCGTTCGAGCAACGCATCGCGCAGTCGAACGAGTTCCTCGGGGCCGGACGCGACGGGCGTCTCCGGTTCCGCGCTCGGTTCGCTCAGGGCCAAGCTCGCTCCCCTCCTTGGTGATAGCGATCTGTAGCCGGGTCGTTGCTACGAGTTCGCTGGCGCAGCCTACACAAAAGTGGAACGCCGGAGGCCGAACGGAAACGTCTCCGGCTACGTGCGTCAGGGAGTGATGACGACCGGTGTGCCGAGTTGGAGAAGGAGGATGAGCTGCTGGAGCGGGCCGGCGGCGACGTGGATGCAGCCGGCGCTGACGCTTTGCCCGATGGAAGCCGGGTTGTTCGTGCCGTGGATGGCGACCTGGTTCCCGCCGCCCCATCCGACGGGCAGGTGCGTCTGGATGGCCGAGAGGCCGAACGCGCACGCGCCGAACGCCCCGCTCGCGGCGACGCGGTCCGTGACGAAGAACCGGCCGGTGGGGGTGGGGGAGGCTGCGGCTCCGGTGCCGACGATCGTTCGAAGAGCCACGCTCGTTCCGCGGAGGACGGTGAGCTCGTGACGGCTCAGCGAGATGTGAACGCTGAGCGTCGTGGTCGAACGAGCCAGCCCCGCAAGGCGGATCCAGCCGGTGGCGTTCGGCTTGCCAGACCACGGGAGGGTGACCTCGCCGTAGCGGCCGTCGCTCGAGGTGCGCAGGACCCAGGCCGTGAGCGGCTGGTGGAGGTAGAGGGAAGAGGAGGGCATCGTGGCGACGACGCGGCCGCCGGGTGCGGCCAGGATCGGGAGCGCCGCGGTCACGCGGGCGAGCGTCGCGGCGGCGAGAGAACGCGCCACCGGAAGCGGCGCTGGAACGGTCACCGGGCGGTGAGACGAACCGGCCGTGGTCGACGGTGCGTGTGCGGCGTGGCCGGCGTGGAACGATCCCTGGTGGCGTTCGGCCTGATAGAGCGTCAACGTGGTCGGCCCCACGAGCTGCGGGGCAGGCGTTCGGTTGCCGGCGGCGCTGGCCAGGGCGGGGAGGGCGGCGACGACCGCGGCGACCGAGATGATCAGCGAAACCCGGGCCCAGGTCGAACGTCGAAGACTCATCTTCTGCCTATCGGGCAGCGCGCGGGGGTCGTGGAGAGGTCCGGCCGCCGGCGGACCCGAAATACATCGAGTGCCAGCCGGCGCGTCACCCGGCCCGAACGTCACCGCCGTCGTTGGGGGGACAGCTCGCGAAGGAGGGGGTTAGGTCGTTCGATCTAGCCGGCGGTCGTAGGCTTGGACGCTCACTCAACGCGGATCGAGGAGGTTCGACATGGCCATGGAGTACCGGCATCTCGGCAGGCTCGGCGTCCGGGTCAGCCCGCTCTGTCTCGGCACGATGAACTTCGGCTGGAAGCAGGAGGAGCAGCAGGCGTTCGACATCATGGACGCGGCGCTCGACCACGGCATCAACTTCTACGACACCGCGAACGTCTACGGCGGCTGGGACGAGGGCCGGCGCGGCGAGGGCGTGACCGAACAGATCGTCGGACGGTGGTTCGCGCAGGGCGGCGGCCGTCGGGACAAGGTCGTGCTGGCCACCAAGGTCTACGGCGAGATGGGGGACTGGCCGAACGAGGGCAAGCTCTCCGCCAAGCACATCCGCCAGGCGTGCGACGCGAGCCTGCAGCGGCTGCACACCGACTACATCGACCTCTACCAGATGCACCACATCGACCGCGACACGCCGTGGGAGGAGCTGTGGCAGGCCATGGACCTGCTCATCCAGCAGGGCAAGGTCCTCTACGTGGGCAGCAGCAATTTCGCCGGCTGGCACATCGCGCAGGCGAACGAGGCCGCCCGCTCTCGCCATCTGGTCGGTCTGTCATCCGAACAGTGCTTCTACAACCTGGACGAGCGGATGGTCGAACTGGAGGTCCTACCCGCCTGCGAGGCCTACGGCATGGGCGTGATCCCGTGGAGCCCGCTGGCCCGAGGGATGCTGGGCGGCGCGCTGCAGAAGGCCACCGAGGGACGCCGAAGCGGCAAGGAGATCACCGAGAAGGTCGAACGCAAACGGCCGCAGCTCGAGGCGTACGAGAAGCTGTGCGCGGACCTCGGCGAGCAGCCCGCGGACGTGGCGCTGGCCTGGCTGCTGTCGAACCCGGTCGTCACCGCGCCGATCATCGGACCTCGAACGAAAGAGCAGCTCGAGGGTTCGCTCCGTTCGTTGGAGATCTCGCTCGCCCAGGAGACACTCGACAAGCTCGACGAGATCTTCCCCGGCCCCGGCCCGAAGCCTTCGCCTGGTAGCGCGTGACCGACGTCGTATGCATAGGAGAGGCTTTGACGCGTGGAACTGACAAAGAGCTATGACGCTGTCATTTCCGCCGCGATTCGTGGACGCTACGAGCTCCGCGAGACACGAAATGCGGCAAGCATTCTCGTTGCGACGAATCCGCAGTCGTTCGCGGAGGTCTTGGATGTGCTGGGGACCTTCGAGCTGGAGGCGACCGACATCACTGTGCCGGGCGGGAACAAGTCGCGCCTCGCCCTTCGCCTCGACAACGAGTTTCGAATACGTGGCTGGCGAGAAGGGAAACACGACCTGACCGTACGCTCCGTTCTCAGAATCATGCCCTACGAACCTGCAGGGGAGCGAGTTGCGCGCTTGATTGAGACAGAAGTATTCAGCGAAGGCTACAAGGTGGACAACGTCAAGGGCCGAGTCGCCTTGGACGTGGAGTGGCATGCGAAAGACGGGAATCTCGACAGGGATGTAGCCGCCTACCGAGCGCTCTACGACGCGGGCATTATCGATGGCGGCATCATGATCACTCGCTCGTTCGAGCCAATTCGGTCCCTGGCTGTCCGATTGGGCCGGCCCCGTGGGTTCGCCACCGCAACCACTACTACGCTCGAGAAACTGGAGCCGCGGCTCTCTCGTGGGGACGGTGGTGGCTGTCCTATCCTCGCGTTTGCGATTACCGACCGCTCCTATTCGGGGGTCGAGCCCCCGTACGCCGGATAACGCCGTCCGCGAGGTGTAACTTCTGGCGCTGCCTCGTTCCCCCATACAGCCCAGCCTTCGCGTGGGTACCGAGCAAAGAGTTCGAGGTACGGCCCGGGGCTGCAAGTCTCGATGATGTCGTAGAGCTCATCGGGCTTTCTGCTGTGCTCCCGTTTCCGAGTTGCCAGCAAATTTACTTGCCGGCGCCCGGGGGCCAATGTCCGCATATGGCCTCGCACACCGAAAAGGACGGCTTCCGTGACGTTGCGAAAGTAGAAGCCCACACCCCGCCCGTCGCTGCCGCCGTCCTTTCGGACTTTGTGCCAAACGATCATGGTCTTGTAGGTGAAGCCCCACTCCTCGAGGACGCGGAACCCCTCCGGAACCAGGGCATTCGGTACCCAAAGGTAGCAATGCGAACGGGGCGCCATATGCTCGACGACCGGTAGGGCCGCGATCTCCTTCCAGGTCATCGTGTCGTACCGGGAGAGTCGCTTGTGTTCCGGAGCGACTTTGCCTGTTCGGTTCATGAAGCGCCAGGGAGGATCGGCGAGGACGGTGCCGAAGGGCTCCCCCTCGGGAACGGAGCCCACAGGCTCCAGTCTTCGGCCAGCAAGAGGAAAGGCCATCTGTCCTCGTCCCTCCGTCGTCTGTACAAGTCGCACTGTACCCCAACCTCCTCCAGAATCACAACCATGTCATTCAGTTGGAGAAGGAGGCCCTGACGCTACACCAAGCCAGTGACACTCCTGGGCAGTGAGTTCCGAGCGGCAGGTGTCTCCCCTGGTCAGGAGCACGGAATGACGCTACATGTAGCGGGTGACGTATCCGCGTCGGCGGAGCGTGGCGAACATCGCCCTCGCGTAGGCGAACCCCACGATCAAGAAGACGGCATCGAGCACCGCCGCGGCTTCCAGGTGGCCCCGCGGTGTCGGCTTGCTGGCGAGGACCGTTCGCATCGCTTCGAAGATGTGCGCGGTCGGCAGGACCGAGGCAACCGCCTGCGCCCAGCCGGGCAGGATCGAGACGGGGTAGAAGACCGCCGAGAACGGCATGATCATGAAGCTGATGGCCCAGGCCAGGATGTTCGCCT
>DAIMKN010000175.1:1463-4325 GCA_036721725.1 Actinomycetota bacterium | reverse complement strand
GAGCTGAAGTCGAAGGTGGGCGGCGACGTCCTGCAGTTCCGGGTGGCCGACGGTTCGAAGCTCGATGCAGCGGCGGCCGAGGTGAATGACCTCGGCACGACGGCGCCGCAGATCGATACCGAGAACAAGCAGGTCAACGTGCCGGTCGGTTCGAACGGCACCTCGGTCCTCCCCGAGTTGGTGCGGCGGCTGGACGCGGGGGGCGTGGAGATCGCGGACCTGGTGCTGCGCCGCCCCACCCTGGACGACGTGTTCCTGGCGCTCACGGGCCGAACGTCCGAGGCGGTGGCCGAGGCCGCGCCGGCGGGACGGGGCGGACGGCGGCGCCGGAAGGAGAGGACCGAAGCATGAGCGTGACCACCACCGATCCCCGCACCCGTGCGGACGCGCAGCGGCATTCCATAGCCTGGACCGTCTCTGACGCCCTGACGCTCACCAAGCGCAACCTCCTGAAGTACGTTCGGCTCCCCACGCTCCTGATCTTCTCGACCGTTCAGCCGGTGATGTTCGTGCTCCTGTTCCGCTACGTATTCGGCGGCGCCATCGTCGTCCCGGGCCTCCGGAGCTACGTGGACTACCTGATGCCCGGGATCTTCGTGCAGACGGTGGTGTTCGGATCGACCCAGACCGGCGTGGGGCTGGCGGAGGACCTGTCCAAGGGCCTGGTCGACCGGTTCCGTTCGCTGCCGATGGCCCGCTCGGCCGTGCTGGCGGGCCGAACGCTCTCCGACACCGTTCGCAACATGTTCGTCGTGCTGCTGATGACGGCGGTGGGGATGGCGGTGGGGTTCCGGTTCCACGGAGGGATCCTGGAGTTCGCCGCGGCGCTGCTGCTTGGGGTGCTGTTCGGCCTGGCGTTCAGCTGGATCTCGGCGTTGATCGGTCTGGCCGCGGGGAACGTCGAGGCGGCGCAGGCCTCGAGCTTCGTGTGGATCTTCCCGCTGACGTTCGCCTCGTCGGCGTTCGTGCCGGTGCGGTCGATGCCGGGATGGCTGCAGGCGTGGGCCAAGGTGAACCCGGTCAGCATCACGGTGGACGCGCTGCGCTCGCTCTCACTGGGACAGCCCCTGGCGCACCAGGTGGTGGGCGGCTCGACCACGGTGCACGTGCTGGAATCCCTCGCCTGGATCGCCGGTATCCTGCTGGTGTTCGTACCGCTGGCCGTTCTGCGTTACCGGAAGACGACGTGAGGTTTCCGCCGAACCCTTCGACCGGTTCGTCCGTATGCCCCTTCAGGAACCGGTCCGCCCGGGCATGAGGAGGTTCGAACGATGAAACGGGGATGGAAGGCCATGGCGGTGGGGGCCGTGATGCTCACTGCGCTCTCGAGGGCGCCGGTGGCCTCGGCCTCGGTGGCGACCACGAAGGGGGTGTCCATCAAGGACTACTTCTTCACGCCGTAGAACATCACCATCGCCCACGGGACGTACGTCAAGTGGGCGAACTTCGGAGCACACACCCACACGACCACGAACAACGGTGGCTTGTGGAGCAAGACGCTCGCCCCCGGCCAGACCTACACCCGGCAGTTCAACAAGGTCAGCTTCTACCGGTACCACTGCAACATCCACCCGTCGATGACGGGCACGATCAAGGTCACGTAGCGGGAGCGACGCGGCGCCGTCAGCCGTTCTGGAGCGCTGCCAGGTCGGCCAGGACCTGGTCGGCGTGCGACGAGATGTCGGTGACGCGGTAGGCCTTGCGAACGATGCCGTCGGGGTCGATCAGATACGTTCGGCGCTTGGCGAACTGCGGCGACGGTTCGTCAGGGTGCCTGACGGTTTCGTAAGCCTGCCCGGCCACGCGTTCGACATCGGACAGCAGGGGGAACGGGAACGACTGCTGTTCGGCGAAGCCGCGATTGTCCTGGCGCGTGTCGAACGACACCCCGACCAGCGCGGCGCCGGCCTGTTCGAACTGGGGAGCTCGGTCACGGAACTCCTGCCCCTCGCGCGTTCAACCCGCGGTGAACGCCTTGGGGAACCACCACAGGACGAGCCACCGGCCCCGGAAGTCCTGCAACGAGACCGGATTGCCGTGATCGTCGGGCAGGGTGAAGTCGGGGGCGGGCTGCCCGTCCGTCAGCATCGCTGTGCGGGGGTCCTGGACATCGCCGCCAAGTCTACGGGGCGGAGAAAGAGGGTCGATGCCGGGACCAGAACGTAGAGCTCGCGGAGGTAGCGGATCGGCTGTCCGAAGAGATGCGGGCGGCGGCGTGTCGGCCCGGATTCGTCCGTTGGCCGCTGGAGTGATGCTCGAAGTCGGTCGTTCCAACGAGCAGAGATGGAGTTGCTCGGGCAATCCCCGCGACGGGCCCGGCCGTAGACCCTTCAACCCGAGCGACCCACCAGAGGAGGGGAAGATCCTGATGAGGCTCCGTCGTGGCCTTGTGCCGCCCGCCCTCGCGCTGTTCGCAGCGATCGCGTTGGCCGGGCCGGTATCCGCGGCTACCCACGGCGTCCAGGCCACCGACAACCACGGCGTTTCCGGGTTCCGCTTCTCTCCGTCGACCATCACCATCGCGGTCGGTGACGCGGTGACATGGACGAACAGCGGGACCGTGCCGCACACGGCCACCGGCTCAGGCTTCGACTCGGGCAACCTGAACGTGGGGCAGTCGTTCTCGCAATCGTTCAACTCGGTCGGCACGTTCTCCTACCACTGCCAGTACCACGGTTCCTTGGGGATGGTCGGCACGGTGGTGGTCAAGAGCGCGTCCACGCCGCCTCCCTCGGGCGGGGGCGGATCGAGCCCCCCTCCGCCTTTGCCGAACACGGGCTCCTCGGCGTCGACCCTGCCATTCCTCGTCCTGGGGACGGTTCTGGTCTTGGGCGGCACGGCGGCGCTGGCGGCGCTCCGCCG
>DAIMKN010000175.1:0-1363 GCA_036721725.1 Actinomycetota bacterium | reverse complement strand
GTCACGCGGATCGCCCGCCTGAGGGGCAGGCGCCGGCGCGCACGGATGCGCCGCGCCGCCCGGGTGATGGTGCTCTCCGGCCTCGCCCTGCTCGCCTCGGTGGCGTGGCGCGAGTGGGGGACGGGGCTGCAGACCGCCCGTGCCCAGCGGTCCCTTCGCGTCCAGCTCGATCACCGGTTCCCGACCGAGCCGATCCCCGGACACGCGGTCGGGCTTATCTGGATCCCGCGGATCCATGTGGATCTGGCGTTCGTCCAGGGTGTCACGCCCGAGTCGCTGGCCCAGGGCCCCGGTCACTACCCCACGACGCCGATGCCTGGTCGAAGCGGCAACGTGGCGATCGCCGGACATCGCACGACGCACGGCGCGCCGTTCTGGTCGCTCGACCTGATCCGTCGCGGCGACATGATCACCCTGCAGACGCACGCGGGAACGTTCGTCTACCGGGTCCTGTGGACGCGGGTGGTGGCCCAGGACGCATGGTGGATCACGCAGGCGACGCCCCGGCCCTCGCTGACGCTCTCCACGTGCACACCGAGGTTCACCTCGCGCGAGCGTTTGGTCATCCGCGCCGTCGACATCAGCGAGCTCCCGGGCGTTCGCGGCGGGCACGTCCCGAAGGCCGCCGAGCCCCTGTTGTTGTGACCCGGGAGGGCCCGCTACCGAGGCCGGGCGAATGGTGGCCCCTTCCGGCGCGGCTGGGATAAGGTGCGAACGTGCCCGACGTGACGCTGCCCGAGACGCCCGAGGACCCGACGCCGCCCGGCGCGCAGGACGCGGACCTCGTGGCGCGCCTGCGTGCCGGCGAGGAGGCGGCGTTCGTCGAGGTCGTGGACAATTACACGCCGGCCATGGTCCGTCTGGCCCTGAACTACGTCCCCAGCCGCGCGGTGGCCGAGGAGGTCGTGCAGGAGACGTGGCTCGGGGTGCTGGAAGGGATCGACCGGTTCGAGGGGCGTTCGTCGCTCAAGACGTGGATCTTCCGCATCCTCATGAACCGCGCCATGACCCGGGGCCAGCGCGAACGCCGCAGCGTCCCGTTCTCCGCGCTGTTCGACCCACTGAACGAGCCGTCCGAGCCGTCCGTGGACCCGTCGCGGTTCCTGGGGAGCGGCGATCCGAACGCCGGCGGGTGGGGCGTGCCGCCGAGGCGATGGGACGAGATCCCGGAGGACCGGCTCCTGTCGCGGGAGACGTTCGCGTTGATCCGCGCGGCCATCGACACGCTTCCGCCCCACCAGCGCGAGGTCATCACGCTGCGCGACGTCGAGGGCTGGACGTCGGTGGAGGTCTGTAACGTGCTGCAGGTCTCGGAGACGAATCAACGAGTCCTTCTGCACCGAGCACGAACGAAGGTCCGCCG
>DAIMKN010000174.1:0-4373 GCA_036721725.1 Actinomycetota bacterium | reverse complement strand
TTCAAGGTCAAACTGAGACACCACCCAAGGCTGAGGTCGATTACCGTGTCGAATGTGGACTCGCAGCGGCGCGATCGAGTGGTGGGATGCGTGCTGGGGCTGGCGCTTGGGGACGCCCTCGGTGCGCCGTTCGAGTTCCGTCGGGCTCGCGACGTTCCAACGCCGGTGCCGGCGTTCGAACTCCCGTGGCGTGGCGGTCCGCCGGGGTCGACCACCGACGACACGGCCAT
Source organism: Actinomycetota bacterium (assembly GCA_036721725.1). GTDB lineage: Bacteria > Actinomycetota > UBA4738 > UBA4738 > UBA4738 > DAIMKN01. The sequence continues at coordinate 4,143 of DAIMKN010000174.1, read as the reverse complement.
GGCGCTCAACCTGGTGGCGAGCCTCACCGAACGGGGCCGGTTCGACGGGGTCGACCTGCTGGCGCGGCACGTGGCGTGGCTGGCGACCGATCCGCCCGACGTCGGAACGCTGACCCGCCGGGTGCTGCAGAGGGTGGCTCGCGGCGAACGGGACGCTGCCCTCGCTTTGTGGGAGGAGCGCGGGCCCGAGGTGTCGGCCGGCAACGGGTCCGTGATGTACTGCGCACCGCTCGGGGCGGCCCACGCGGGCAGGCCCGAGGAGCTGTTCGAGCTGGCGCCGGCCCTGTCGGCCTTGACCCATTGGGACGAACGCTGCCGAACGGCCTGTCTGGCCGTGACCCTGACGGTGGCAAGCCTTGTTCGCGGCGAACCTCCCGAGTCCTCGCTCACCGCGGCGATCGCCGTGGTCCAGGATCGCCCGGGCGGCGAGGAGTTGGAGTTCCTGGTCGAGGCCGTGGGCACGACCCGTCCCATCGACGGCCCCGATCAGGGTTTCTGTCTGTTCACCGCGGCCGCGGGCCTCCAGGCCCTCGCCCGCGGGGGTTCGTTCGAACAGGAGCTTCTCGGAGTGGTGAGCCTCGGGGGCGACACCGACACGAACGCCGCCGTGGCCGGCGCGATCCTCGGCGCCCGCGACGGCGCGAGGGCGTTGCCGGGAAGATGGTTGTCAAAACTCCAAGACCGCCACCGTCTTCAGGCGGCGGGAGGCGCGCTGGCGGACTGCTTCTAGTCCTTCGTGGCGGCGAGGGTGAAGTACTCCTCGGCCATCGACTCGCGGAACCAGTTCACGCCGAACGCCTCCAGCATCCCCTCGCTCTGGCTGACGTGTTCGGCGATGGACCGGAGCTTGCGTTCGAGCTGCTCGGGCGACAGGACCAGGTTGATGGCCAGCTCCGCCACCGGCGTCTGCGGGGGCGTGCCGGGCTCCATGAAGACGTTGAACCGGTTCATGACGGGCGCGAACCGTTCGGCCCACTCCACCGTCATGGTCGCGTAGAACAGACGCGCCCCCGGCTTCGCCGCCATGGAGAATGCGGTGGTCGTCCACGCGCTGACGGCCTGGTGATCGTGATGGCCCGTCATCCCGTCAGGGCCGAACGTGAGCACGGCGTCGGGCTGGACTTCGCGGATGAACGCCTCCACCCGTCCACGGCCTTCGGACGGCGGGACCTGGTCGCACGTCCCGTCGTAGTAGTCGAGCCAGTGGTGCTCCGTCACCCCCACCACGGCCAGGGCGCGCTCCAGCTCCTTCTCGCGAACGGCGCCCATCGTCGCGGTGGGCCACCGATCCTCGTCCCACGAGCCCTCTTCCCCGCGGGTCGCGGTCACGCAGACCACGCGGTGGCCGGCGTCTGTGTGCAGCGCCATCACTCCGGAGGACAAGTAGGTCTCGTCGTCCGGGTGGGCCCACACTCCGAGCACCGTCCCCAGCAGCCCCGCCGCATCTCCGTTCGACGCCACCCCATCCCCTTTCACCGGTCAGCTGAATGGTAGCTCTGGCGTTCCGGGGACGCGGCGCCTACACTGGACCCAGAGAACCTGAGAGGAGAAACCATGCCGGGCGTCGAGGAGCTTCTGGTCATCCTGGCCATCGCCCTGGTCATCTTCGGCGGCTCCAAGCTGCCGCAGCTGGCTCGTTCGCTGGGCCGGGCCAAGGGCGAGTTCAGCAAGGGGTTGAAGGAAGGCGACGTCGAAAGCCGCAAGGCCGACACCGACGCCATCGACAAGCCCACCTAGGCGCCCGACCCCGGTCGACTCACTCGGGTTCGCGGGCGATGCGGCCGAGGATGCCGTTGACGAACCGTCCGCTGTCCTCGGTCGACAGTTCGTTGGCCGCTTCCACCGCCTCGTTGATGGCCACCGCCACCGGGATGCCCGCCCGAAGCTCGTAGCAGGCCACCCGGAGGATCGTTCGGTCCACCGCCGCCATCCGGGGCACCGTCCACTCTTCCGCGTGCGTCCCGAGGTCCCGGTCGATGTCCGCGAGCAACCTCTCCACGCCCGTGACGACCTCCACCGCGTACGGCGAGACCGAACGTCCCGCTGCGTCCCACTCCTTGAGCACGACGGACGGATCCCGCCCCGTGACGTCCGCCTGGTACAGGATGTCGATGGCCTGGCGGCGGGCCGTTCGGCGCCGGGCGTGTCCCCTGCCGGGCTCACCCGCCGCCTTCACCAAAGGCCTACTTCTCGCGGGTGAGGTACTCGCCGGTGCGCGTGTCCACCTTGACCCGGTCGCCCTCGTCGACGAACAGCGGCACCTGGACCACGTAGCCCGTCACCAGCGTGGCCCCCTTCAGCGCGCCGCTCACCCGGTCGCCCTTCACGCCCGGGTCCGTCTTGGACACGACCAGCACGACCGAGGCGGGGAGTTCGATGCCGATGGCGTTGCCCTCGTGCATCGCCACGATGGCCGTGGCGCTCTCGGTCAGGTAGTTCGCCGAGTCCCCCACGATCTCGGGCCGAACGTGATGCTGGTCGTAGCTCTGCGTGTCCATGAACACGTAGTCCTCGCCGTCGCGGTACAGGTACTGCATCTCCTTGCGCTCGACGATGGCCAGCCCGATGTTGACGCCGGCGTTGAACGTCCGGTCGATGACCTTGCCGGTCTTGAGGTTCCGCAGCGTGGTTCGAACGAACGCCCCGCCCTTGCCCGGCTTGACGTGCTGGAAGTCCACGATCTGGAACAGCGTGCCGTCGAGGTCCAGGGTCATCCCCCGCTTCAGTTCGTTCGTCGAGACGCTCATCTACAGGATCACCAGCTCCTTGGTCGTTCGAGGCATCACGCGGCACCCCGCCTCCAGGACCTCGACCATGTCCTCGATCCGAACACCCCCCACGCCCTCCACGTAGATGCCGGGCTCCACCGTGACCACGGTCCCGACCGGGAGGACGTCCGTCCCGGCCGCGCGGAGCGTCGGACCTTCGTGCACCTCCAAACCCACCCCATGGCCCAGCGAGTGGGTGTAGTTCGAACCGTATCCGGCGTCGGCGATGACCTCTCGCGATACGCGGTCCACCTCGCCGCCCATCGCGCCGGCCCGCACCGCGTCCACCCCGGCCTGCTGGGAACCCCGCACGACGTCGTAGATCTCGCGGAGCTGGGACCCTGGTTCGCCGAACGCCACCGTTCGCGTCATGTCCGAGTGGTAGCCGTCCACCACCGAGCCGAAGTCCAGCTTCACGATGTCGCCGCGCGACAGCGGTCGGTCGGTGGGGTTGTGGTGCGGCTCGGCCGCGTTCGGCCCGAACGCAACGATGGTGTCGAACGAGACGGCCTCCGCGCCCTCCCGCCGCATCGCCACGTCCATCTCGAACGCGATCTCCTTCTCGGTGACCCCTTCGGCGAGTTGCTTCAGGATGAGGTCGAACACCCGGTCGGCCACGTCCTGCGCGGCCTGGAGGTAGCCGATCTCCTCAGGATCCTTCACCCAGCGGAGGTGTTCGACCTCGTCGGTGGAAGGCACCAGGTCCAGGCCGGCGCCCTGGAAGTCCGTGTAGATCTTGTAGCTGACGTGCGCGGCCTCGAACCCGACCTTCCCGGCTCCGAGCTTCGAACACGTATCCGCCAGCGTCTTCAGGAAGTCACCGCCGTAGATGACCCGTTCGAGATCCGGCACCTCGCGCGAGGACTGTTCGATGTAGCGGCCGTCGGTGAGGAAGACGGGATCACCGCTCGACGCGACCACCAGCTGGGCGTTCGACCCGGTGAAACCGGTCAGGAAGCGGACATTGGTGAGCGAGGTGACGACGAACGTCCCCACCGCGAGCTCGGGGAGGCGTTCGATCAGACGGGAGCGTCGCGCTGCGTGGTCCACGACCGCCGATGATAGCGGTCGCGACGCGGTGCCCGGCACCCTCAGCGACCCGTGGCGCTCAGTTGGCGCAGAGCGTGAACGTCTGGTGGATGGCCAGGAAGTCCCCCGCACGGCGGGTAGATCGAGAGCATCTGGAACCCGGAGGGGAACGTCTCGCCCTGACCGGCCACGTAGACCGAACCGTCCACCGCGACCTGGGCCAGCGGCTTCCCGTTCGAGGTGTACGCACTCTGCAACGTCACGGTGTGGCCTCCGACCTGGATCGTATTCCTGTAGGGGACGGGCTGGGGCTGGGGGTTGGGCTGGGACTCGGGGAGGGCGATGG
>DAIMKN010000173.1:2008-4393 GCA_036721725.1 Actinomycetota bacterium | reverse complement strand
CTCCCTTTCCCTCGCGAAACGAGGAGGGCGGCCCTTGTGGGGGCCGCCCTCCCTGGTGCTGCCGTTCCTGCCGCCGGCGGCGGCCGTTCGACCGGCTACGGGGTCGGGTCCGCGTACGACCCGCCGTAGATGTCGCTGTTACCGAAGTTCGCGGGACAGTCCTGCGCCGGCGCCGGCCGCGGCACCGATCCGCCCGTCTCGACCGAGATCCGCCAAGCGTCGATCGGCGAACAGTCGGCGGCGTTGCGGACGTCGTTCCACACCGCCGAGCCGTAGCTCTTGGTGGCCACGGCGTAGACGTAGTCGCCGAGGAACTCCGCCACCAGGTTGTTCTGGCTTGAGCCCCTGGCATCACCGGGGGTGCTCGAGTGGATCCTCACGAACGACCCGACCGTCCCGTCGCTCGCCACGTCCGCGTGGGTCACCCGGCCGACCAGCAGGCGCCGGTTCGACGTGTCGTTCTGGTACGGCTGCAGCCAGGCGTTGTAGACGACGTAGACGTCGGTGCCGTTCGGCGAGATGGACGGGGCCGTGTAATAGCCCCGGTTCGTCGGGACGCCCGTCCCGTCGATCTTCCGGCGCTTCGTCCAGGTCACTCCGCCATCCGTCGACGTCGTGAACAGGACCGGCTCGTGGTTGAGCCCGAACTTCCCGTCCACCCAGGTCATCACGATCTGGTCGGTAGCGTCTGTGCCGGTGAAGGCCCCGTTCGCGATGTCCACGCTGGGAGCGTTGGCCAGGTCGCTCCGGGCGCCGGCGATGCCGTCCTCGGTGTTCCGGCCCAGCACGGGGTCGAACACGCCGACGGCCTGCGTCGTGAACAGCTGGCGCTTCGTGTAGGTGAGTCCGCCGTCGGTCGAGTTCGCCATGTAGATGCCCTGCTGCTTCGTGACCTTGTTGAAGCCCTGCCAGAACACGTAGACGTCGCCGTTGCTGGCCGTCCGCACCGTGCAGCCGCTCTGGCCGCTGATCAGGCCGTACTTGCCGGAGGACGACGACGTGTTCTTGACCAGGATCTGCTTCGTCCAGGTGTCGCCACCGTCCGTCGAACGAGCCACCTCGAGCTGGTTCGCGTTCGAGCCGGCGCTGGGGCCGCCGACGTAGTTCTCGAAGCAGAGGTACGCGCTGCCGAAATGCGGACTCGAACTCGCGTTGTCGGCCCAGATCTGCTCCTTGTCGGAGAACGCCGCGGCGCTCATCGAGGCCGGGATCACCACCGGGGGCATCCACGCGCTCTTGCCGTTCGCCGCTGCCGCCGCCACGTCATCCGTCCGGGACACACCGATGCCCTCGACGCCCTTGAAACCGGCGTCGGACGGGTTCGACGCCAGGTTCGCCGTGAGGTTGGCGTAGTACAGGCGGTCGCCGTTGGACCACGAGAAATTGCCGCTGCTGTCCGGCTTCGGGCCGAACGCCACCGCCGGGTCGCCGTCGGAGATCAAACCGTTCTCGTAGTACCACGGCAGCGTTCCGATCGGGCCCTGCGTGGGGGTGCACGAGGCGTCGGTGTTGCCGACCGTGCCCAGGCAGTTCCGCGCGCTCAGACCGGTGTAGGTCGGCTGGGTCCACGTGGCGCCGGAGTTGAACGAGAAGTAGACGCCCGAGACCCCGATACCGGGCGTGAACGGACAGGTCCTGTCGTCACCCGCGTTGCAGGCCTCCTCGTCGATCTCGTCGTTCGAGCCGGCGACGAGGATGTTGGGGTTGTGCTGATCGACGGCCAGCGCCGGCTCGTTCTGCTTGTTCTGCGAGAACGGCGTGGGCGGGCTGCCGATCGATACGCGGGTGTCACCACCCGTGGCGGACGCCGGCGCGGCCACGGCCATCATCATGGCCACCAGCCCCGCCGACACAAACATCGCTGCGGCGCGTCTTGGCGACATCTGGACCTCCCTTCGCTTCTGTGGGCACTCGGCCGAACGCTACGCGGCGCCGATGCGGAATGTCAATCGGCGTGCCCGAATAGCTCGACGCTCCAACTTCCCCCCTTTGTGCGAGCCGCGACCGCGCAGCGTAGCCTTGCGTCCAGATGTCCACGTGTGATGGCGCCTCTCGTGCACCGTTCGGCCGAGCCGACGTATGAGCTGCCTCCATTGCGGCACCGACAACCCGCCCGGCCGGAAGTTCTGTTTGGAATGCGGAACCGCGCTGGCGCTGGCCTGCCCGCAGTGCGGAGCGGCGAACCCCTCGAACGCCAAGTTCTGCGGCGAGTGCGGCGGGTCCACGGAGGCGACGGCAGCCCACTCGCCCACATCCGGAGCCCCGCCCGCCGCTCCCTCCACCGGCCCCTCCGGGCCTTCGGATCCCGCCGCAGCGACTGCAGCAGAGCCCGGCATGGAACGGGCTGCACGGCCCAGCCCGCGATGGAGCAACGGGATCCGGAAC
>DAIMKN010000173.1:0-1998 GCA_036721725.1 Actinomycetota bacterium | reverse complement strand
CCCCGCCCGCCGCTCCCTCCACCGGCTCCTCCGGGCCTTCGGCCGAACGACGGCTGGTCTCGGTGTTGTTCGCCGACCTGGTCGGTTTCACGACGCTGTCGGAGCATCGCGACGCCGAGGAGGTCCGCGACCTCCTGACCGGCTATTTCGACACGTGCCGGCAGGTCATCTCGCGCTACGGGGGGACGGTCGAGAAGTTCATCGGGGACGCGGTGATGGCGGTCTGGGGCACCCCCGTGGCCAAGGAGGACGATGCCGAACGGGCCGTTCGGACCGCCCTCGAGCTGACGGCGGCGGTGGCCGCGCTGGGAGCGGAGGTGGGCGCCCCGGATCTGCGAGCCCGGGCCGGGGTCCTGACCGGGGAGGCCGCGGTCACCCTGGGAGCGACCGGGCAGGGCATGGTCGCGGGCGACCTGGTCAACACGGCGTCCCGCATCCAATCGGCCGCCGCCCCGGGGGCGGTGCTGGTCGGCGCCGCCACCAAGCGGTCCACCGACGCCGCCATCGCCTACGAGGACGCCGGGGCCCACGAGCTGAAGGGCAAGGCCGAACCCGTCCCCCTGTGGCGGGCGCTGCGCGTCATCGGAGGCCGGGGCGGAGCGCTCCGTTCGACCGGCCTGGAACCGCCATTCGTCGGCCGGGACCGGGACCTCCGGCTGGTCAAGGAGCTGTTCCACTCCTCGGCCGAGGAACGCAAGGCCCACCTGGTCTCGGTGATCGGCATCGGCGGCATCGGCAAGTCCCGCCTGTCGTGGGAGTTCTTCAAATACATCGACGGCCTTGCGGAGAACCCCCAGTGGCACCGGGGCCGGTGTCTGCCGTACGGGGAGGGTGTGACCTACTGGGCCCTGGCCGAGATGGTCCGGATGCGGGCGGGCATCGCCGAGGGTGAGGAGCAGTCCCAGGCGCTGGCGAAGCTGCAGGCGGCCATCCGGGAGCACGTGCCCGACCCCGAGGAGCAGCGATGGGCCGAGCCTCGGCTGGCGCATCTGCTCGGCCTCGAGGAGCCGGGGACCCGCGACCGCGAGGACCTGTTCGCGGCATGGCGGCTGCTGTTCGAACGGATGGCCGAACGAGCCCCCACGATCATGGTGTTCGAGGACATGCAATGGGCGGATGCCTCGATGGTGGACTTCATCGAATACGTCCTGGAATGGTCCCGCAGCCACCCGCTGTTCGTGCTCACGCTGGCCCGTCCCGAGCTCATGGATCGCCGTCCGAACTGGGGGGCCGGCAAGCGGAACTTCACCTCGCTATACCTGGAGCCGCTGGCCCCGGACGCCATGGAGGAGCTGCTGGACGGCTTCGTGCCGGGACTTCCCGCGGAGCTTCGGGGGCGGATCCTGGAGCGGGCGGAGGGGGTGCCGCTGTATGCCGTGGAGACCGTTCGGATGCTGCTGGACCGTGGACTGGTGGTGGGGGAGGCCAACAGATACCGGCTGACGGGCCCGGTCGAGACGCTCGAGGTCCCGGAGACCCTGCATGCTCTCATCGCGGCGCGCCTGGACGGCCTGGCGGTGGAGGAGCGCCGGCTGATCCAGGACGCGTCGGTGCTCGGCAAGACCTTCACCAGGGCCGCGCTGGCCTCGCTGTCGGGGTTCGGTGACGAACAGCTCGAACCCCACCTGACCTCCCTGATCCGCAAGGAGGTGCTGGGGCTGCAGGCGGACCCCCGTTCGCCGGAGCGCGGGCAGTACGGCTTCCTCCAGGATCTGATGAAGCGGGTGGCCTACGAGACGCTCTCCATGCGGGAGCGCAAGGCCCGCCACCTGGCGGCGGTCGCGTACCTGGAGACGGAGAGCGGGTTCGATCAGGACGAGATCGCCGAGGTCCTGGTGTCGCACTACCTGGAGGCGTACCGTTCGGCACCCGAGGCGCCCGATGCTCCAGAGATCAAGGAGCGTTCCCGGGCGGGGCTCCGCCGGGCCGGCGAACGCGCGGCCTCGCTGGCGGCCTGGGAGGAAGCCCAGCGGTACTTCGAGCAGGCCATCGAACTGT
>DAIMKN010000172.1:0-4414 GCA_036721725.1 Actinomycetota bacterium | reverse complement strand
CGCCGGCGGCCACGACGACCGTCGGCAAGCAGATCGTCATCGCCAACCAGGGCTTCCCCGCTGCGTTCGGATTCACTCCGGACGGCGCCCAGATCGTGTACGGCCTGCGGCTGAACGGCCAGATCCGCTTCCACGTGCTGGCGAGCGGCGCCGACACGCTGTTCTACAAGGTGCCGAACCTGGTCCACTCCGGCGAGCAGGGCCTCCTGGGCGTGGCGGTCGACCCGGGCTTCCCGGCGAAGGCGTTCGTCTACGCCTACGCGGTGCGTTCGATCAACGGCACCCTGCGCAACCAGATCCTGCGCATCCAGGATTCGAACGGCACCGGCACGAACGCCACGGTCATCTTCTCCAGCAACACCGTGGCGGGCGAGTACCACGACGGCGGCCACATCGCGTTCGGACCCGACGGCATGCTTTACGCGGTGGTCGGCGAATCGCACGACCCGTCGAACGCCCAGAGCCTCAAAACTCCTGCGGGCAAGGTGCTCCGGATGACGCCGACCGGAGGGGTCCCGGCGGATAACCCGTTCCCCAACAAGCGGATCTTCTCCTACGGGCTGCGGAACTCGTTCGGGTTCGCGTTCGATCCCCAAACCGAGCTGCTGTGGGAGACGGAGAACGGCCCCGAGTGCAACGACGAACTCAACCTCATCGGGGCCGGAGAGAACCATGGATGGGGGCCGAACGAGAGCTGCTCGGGCACCCATCCCCAGGACACGAACCAGGACGGCCCGAACCCCGTCCTCCCCCTGCGTTGGTACACACCCACCATCGCCCCGACCGGCACCGCGTTCTGCCACAACTGCGGCCTGCCGAACAGCGAGGGCACGATGTTCTTCGGGACGTTCAACACCAGCGAGATCCGCCGGGTGACGCTGAACGCCGCTCGGACCGGCATCGCCACCGTCAAGACGGTCTACAAGAACAGCGACGGCGTTCTCTCCATCCAGGCGGCGCCGGACGGCCGGCTGTACTTCAGCGACCCCAACGCCATCTACCGCCTGATCGCCAACTGACCCGGCCCGGTCCGTCCACGGCGTAAGCTGGGACCGGGCACGGAACCGGGGGCACGACAGATGCAGGTTCTGGACAACTTCCTGGAAGCGATGGGCAACACGCCGCTGGTGCGGCTGTCGCGGATGACCCGCGGCGTCAAGCCGACCATCCTGGCCAAGCTCGAGATGCTGAACCCGGGCGGCAGCGTCAAGGACCGCATCGGCGTTCGGATGATCGAGGCAGCCGAACTAGCCGGTTTGCTGAAGCCGGGCGGAACCATCGTCGAACCGACGTCGGGCAACACCGGCCACGGTCTGGCCATCGCGGCCGCCATCCGCGGCTACAAGTGCATCTTCGTCATGCCCGACAAGATGAGCGCGGAGAAGGTGGCGCTGCTGCGGGCCTACGGCGCGGAGGTCGTCATCACGCCGACCGCCGTGGCCCCGGAGAGCCCCGAGTCCTACTACCGCGTGGCCGACCGCCTGACCGAGGAGATCCCCGGCGCGTTCCAGCCGAACCAGTACTACAACCAGCAGAACCCGCAGGCCCATTACGAGACGACCGGCCCCGAGATCTGGGAACAGACCGACGGCAAGATCGACGTGTTCGTCTGCGCCGTGGGGACCGGCGGCACCATCACCGGCGCCGCCCGCTACTTGAAGGAACGCAACCCCGAGATCATGGTGGTGGGGGCCGACCCCGAGGGCTCGCTGTTCTCCGCGGCGCCCGGGGAGGAAGCGCGGCCGTACCTGACGGAGGGCATCGGCGAAGACTTCTGGCCGGGGACGTTCGACCCGAACGTCGTGGACCGGTGGGTCCGTGTGTCGGACCGGGATTCGTTCGTCACGGCTCGGGCATTGACTCGGCAGGAGGGCATCCTGGTGGGCGGGTCGTGCGGGACGGCGATGTTCGCGGCGCTCACCGTGGCCCGGGACCTCACCGCGGACAAGCTGATGGTCGTCATCCTGCCCGACACCGGGCGCAACTACCTGTCCAAGCTCTACAGCGATTCTTGGATGCTGCAGTACGGCTTCCTGGACCGTCCGGAGAGCATCCGGGTGGAGGAGGTCCTGACGCGCAAGCACGGCGAGATGCCGCCCGTCGTGGCGATCAGCGCGCACGCCAAGGTCCGCCAGGCCATCGACATGCTGCAGGAGTTCGGCATCTCTCAGGCCCCGGTGTCCCGCGAGGAACAGGCGACCAATGAGGTCAGCGCCTACGTCGGTTCGGTCCGCGAACGAACGCTCCTGGACCGCCTGTTCCGCGACCCCGATTCGCTGCAGGCCGACGTGGCCGAGGTCATGGGGCCGCCGCTGCCGATGGTGGAGTTCGACGACCCGCTGGAGGTGGCGTTCGCCGAACTCCAGCACGGCCCCGCGGTCATCGTGGCCAAGCGGGGTGAGGCGCTCGGCGTGCTGACGCGTTCGGACTTGCTGGAGTTCCTGGCCCACAAGGAGCGTGCATAGGCAGATGCGGTTCGAGACGAAGGCGATCCACGAAGGACAGGAACCGGAGCCCGCGTACGGCGCGGTGAACGTCCCCATCTACCAGACCTCCACGTACGCCCAACTGGCCGTGGGCAAGCATCTCGGCTACGAGTACGCCCGAACGGGCAACCCGACCCGAACGGCGCTGCAGACGGCGCTGGCCGGACTGGAGGACGGGGCGGGCGCGGTGTGCTTCTCCTCGGGCATGGCCGCGGAGGCGAACTTCTTCTACCTGCTGAAGCCCGGCGACCACGTGGTCTTGGGCAACGACGTCTACGGCGGCACGTACCGGCTGGTATCGAAGGTCCTGGCGCCGTGGGGCCTCGCCTACGACGTGGTGGACATGACGGACCTGCAGGCGGTGGCGAAGGCCGTTCGAGCCGAGACCAGGGTGCTGTGGGGGGAGACGCCCACGAACCCGCTGCTCAAGATCATCGACATCGCCGCGGTGGCCGACATCGCCCATCAGGCCGGCGCATGGTGCGTGGTGGACAACACGTTCGCCTCGCCCTACCTGCAGCGGCCGCTGGCGCTCGGAGCGGATGCCGTGATCCACTCGACCACCAAGTATCTGGGCGGTCACTCCGACGTCGTGGGCGGGGCGGTCGTGGCGAACGACCCCGAGATGCTGGAGCGGCTGACGTTCGTGCAGAACGCCGCCGGGGCCGTCCCGGGGCCGCTCGACTGCTTCCTGACGCTCCGAGGGCTGAAGACGCTCGCCGTGCGGATGGACGCGCACTGCCGCAACGCCCAGCGCGTCGCGGAGCTCCTGGCCACCCACGAACGCGTCACCGCCGTGTACTACCCGGGCCTCCCCGAGCACCCGGGACACGACCTCGCGGCGCGCCAGATGAGCGGGTTCGGCGGGATGATCTCGTTCGAGGTGGCGTCCGTGGACGAGGCCATGGACGTGTGCCGGCGGACCGAGCTGTTCTTCCTGGCCGAGTCACTCGGCGGCGTGGAGTCGCTGATCGAGCTCCCCGGACAGATGACCCACCTCAGCGTGGCCGGCTCGGCCCTGCAGGTCCCCGAGGCCCTCATCCGGCTGTCGGTGGGCATCGAACACCCCGACGACCTGCTGGAAGACCTCGAACGCGCCCTGGCCTGACGGCCCCGGCTTCCGTCTAGGCCCGCGGCACAGCCTGGGGACAGGGGTTGCTCGTGAGGATCCGCCGGAAGTCGTTGTACCGGTAGACCGGGTGGAACCCCGGGCCCGGGTAGAACAACCGCAGGAGGCCGCCGAACTCGGCGGTCGAGCTGCCACCGAGGTCGCGGGTCGTGCCGGGGATCGCCGCCCCGCCTTCCTGCCAAGTGCAGGTGCCGTCGGCCAGGCGCCCTGTGGTGAAGAAGGGGTAGAACTGAACGCCGGCGGGCGGATCCACACATCCGTTCCCCGTGTCGCGGTCGCACGGCGGGGTGGTGGCCAACTCGATACGGGGGAGGTCCGTCTCGAAACCGACCCGCTCGTAGTTCGCCGCGCCACCCTGCACCGCCCGGTACAAAGGGCTGGTGAACCGGATCGGGGTTGGATTGTACCGCCCGTCGATCACCTGCTTGCCGATCGTGCCGGGCCACGAGGTCTGGTATGCGGGACCGTCGAAGTCCCCATCGGCTCCCGGACACCCACCGATCCGGATGCGGGTGGACTGGTCGCTTGTGTAGCAACCGTAGTCATCGGAGTCAGTGGCGGGGGGGTCCGAAGGGGTAGAGCTCTGCGTGCAGTTCCCTCCCTGGGCATCCACCTGGTTGCAGTATTCGAAGTGGCCGATCTCATCCGAGTAGGACACGTTGTATGAGTGCGCGGCCCACGGCACGCGGGTCTGCGGGCTCGACGTGGCGTACATCGGGTGGAAGGCGTACGGGCTGGCGGTACACGTGGTGGCGTTCGGGTCGAAGTTGACCTGTGCGAACCCGTTGCCGGTGCTGGC
>DAIMKN010000171.1:0-4525 GCA_036721725.1 Actinomycetota bacterium | reverse complement strand
TCGTACTTCGCGGCGGTGGCGTCGAGCATCCCCAGGTACTGCATGAGCGCCTCGCGGGTGCGTTCGGCCTCCTCGGACAGGCCGGTCAGCCGGTCGAGCTTCCAATGCTTGAACAGCACTGGCAGGACCACCTGGTCGTGGTGGATGCGGAGGTCGTAGATGCCGGCTTTGGCGATCTGGATGGCCTTCTTGCGGAAGTCGGGGATCTCGAGCCCGGGCATGGAGAACGCCATGACCTGGCGGGCCATGGCCATGACCACCGCGGAGGGGTCGATGGCCAGGGCGGCCTTGGTCAGCTCGCGGTAGAAGACGTAGTGGAGGTTCTCGTCGGTGGCGATTCGCGACGTCAGCTTCACGATCCGCGGGTCGTCCGTATACGCGCCGGTGTTGCGGTGCGAGATGCGCGTGGCGAGCTCCTGCAGCGTGGTGTAGACGAGGCCGTCGAGTGGGGTGAACCCGGCGCTGGCCGCCTGCGGGTAGTAGCCCCGCTGGACCTGCTCCATCCGGCCGCGCTCGAGTGCCACGGGGTCCAGGCCGCGCGTCACGGTGAGGTAGTCGCGCAGGACGATGGCGTGACGCCCTTCCTCCGCGGTCCACCGGCGGACCCACTCGCCCCACGCGCCGTCGCCGCCGAACGTCTCCCAGATGGCGAGGTGGTAGTAGGGGAGGTTGTCCTCGGTCAGCAGGTTGACCTCCAGCGCGGTCCGGGCGATCGGGGTGAGCTCGCTGTCGATCTCCTGCCATGGCTCCTGGACGTAGTTCCGTCCGACCTCGTAGGGGACGTAGTCGTGGGGGAACCACTCGGTGGCCGCGGACAGGTGACGGACCAAGCCGGCGCGAACGGCGGGTTCGAGTTCGCGCAACAGATCCTGCGGGGTGATGGGGGTGTTCATCGTCGGCGCCTCCCTGCGTCTCGACCTTACGCATACGTAACTTACGCTCTCGTAGGTTACGACTCCGTAGTAGATTGGTCAACACGATGACCGCCCGGCCGCTCAAGATGTCCGCGTCCGCCCGGCGGGCCCAATTGATCGAGGTGGGCCGGGTGGTGTTCGCGGAGCGGGGCTTCGAAGGGACCACGGTCGAGGAGATCGCCGAACGGGCCAAGGTCTCCAAGCCCATCGTGTACGAACACTTCGGCGGCAAGGAAGGCCTGTACGCCGTCGTCGTGGACCGCGAGATCGAATACATCGTCCGGCGAACGTCCGAGGTCATCTCCACCGGGACGCCTCGGGAGCGCTTGGAGAAGGCGGCCCTGGAGTTCCTGCGCTACGCGGAGGAGCACCCGGACGGGTTCGCCGTCCTGTGGCGTGACACGCCGGGTGGACTTCCCACCCTCCTCACCGACGTGGCGGACCGGGTCGGCGAGGTCTTCACCGCCGAGTTCAAGCGGGCCGGCTACGACCCCAAGCTCGCCCCGATCTACGCCTACGCCCTGGTCGGCATGGTGACGTTCGTCGCGCAGTGGTGGACCAAGACGCGAACGCCCTCCGTGGAGAAGGTGGCGGCCCACATCGTCGGCTTGGCCTGGATGGGGCTGCGCCATCTGCCCAGAAACCCCACGCTCACAACGCCGAGGGCCAAGCGAGCTCGAACGAAACACGACCCCGGCTGAGAAGTCCGGCCGGGTTCAGTCGCGGTTCCGGAGGGCGTCGGCGGCCATCCGGAAGTACTCCAGCATGGCCTCGCGAGCCGCGGGCGGTGGGCCGAGCGAGACCACGGCGTCCCGCATGTGGGCGAGCCAGCGGTCGCGTTCGCCGGGACCGATCTCGAATGCCTCGTGACGCATCCGCAGGCGAGGGGCGCCGCGTTCGTTGAGGTAGTCCGGCGGCCCACCCCAGTACTCCGCCAGGAACAACGCGAGGTGCCGCCGTGCAGGCTCGAGGTCTTCGGGCGTCGGGTAGACCCGCAGGAGAACGGGATCGGCAGCCACCGACGCGTAGAAGCGTTCGGTCAGGGCCTCGAAGAACGCCACTCCTCCCACCATTTCGAACACCGTGGTCGGCACAGCCCAAAGGGTACGGGCTGACTCACGTGGTCTGAGGACCACGAAGGGGGGAACCGGAGCGGAGACGTGACAGTCTCCATGGCGTGATCCGATACGGGCGGAGACTGCGCTGGGGGACCCTGGTGGTCGTCGTGGCCGCGTTCGGGCTGGCCACCGCGTGCACCGCCGGCCCCATCCTCCAGGCCCCGGCCGCGGCGTCCCCTTCCGCCGTTCGATCCTCCCAGCCCGCGCCCACCACCTCGCCTCCCACTCCCACCTCGCCCGCACCGGGCACTGCCGCATCGACCTTCCTGGCGTGGACGGCGGGCGGCCTGCCGAACGGGTTCGCGGCGGCGGCTGCCCGGCTGCCCGGTGTCGAACGCGCCACGGCCGTCATGAGCGGGACCGCGTGGCTGACCCGTTCGACATCGGCCGGGGGCGCCGTCATCGACCAGCCCCCAGCCGGCCTGGCCATCCCGGTCGAGGTGGCGGGGGCGGACCTGGCGACGTACCTGCCCTTCACGCCACAGGCCGACCGGCGGGTTCTCTCGGCCATCGCGCGGGGAGAGGCCGTTCTGGGAAGGACGGAGGCCGAACTCCGCCGAGCTCGGGCCGGGGGTGCGCTGTGGTTCGGACCGCGCCGCGTGCGGATCGCCGGTGTCGTCGCCGACACGGTGATCGGCGGCCACGAACTCCTGGTGTCGCGCTCGCTGGCGGCATCGCTCGGCCTTCAGCGCGATCGCTACCTACTCCTGCAGGTGCGCCCGGCCACCTCCGAGGCCGGGCTCACGACCGACCTGCAGCACCTCATCCCCGGCGTCGCTCTGCGGGTCCGGCGCCAGGGAGAGACCCCGTACCTTCGTCAGGCCGACGCGGTGCTGCCTCCGGTGATCCTGAAGAGGGCGTTCGGCGAGTTCGCGGCGCGTCCGCTGGCCGGCGGTAGTCTGGCCATGGATCCGCGGTGGGTCAGGGTGCAGATCGTGAACGCCTCGGTGCCGATCCTCGGCACAGTCCGGTGCAACCGAGTCATCATCCCCACGCTGCAAGGAGTGCTGCACGACCTGGTTCGTCGCGGACTGGCCGGCCTGATCCATCCGAACGACTACGGCGGCTGCTTCTCTTCGAGGTTCATCCGGGGCAGCTCCTCGGCCATCTCGACCCACACGTGGGGCGCGGCCATCGACATCAACGTGTCGCAGAACCGGTTCGGCGGGCCGCCGCATCAAGACCCGCGCGTCGTGGCGGCGTTCGCCCGGTGGGGCTTCACCTGGGGCGGCCGCTGGCTCATCCCGGACGGTATGCACTTCGAGTACAAGCACCTCGCCTGAGCCCCGGCCGAGGTTCGGGCCGAACGCGTGGCCGGAAGGGTAGGCTCGGAAACCGTGCATCCTCGCCCCTCGCCCGTCCCCAAGTACGGGTTCCGCAGCGTTCGTCGTTCGGCGCTCATCGCCGCCGTAACGCTGTTGCTCTCGTCGTGCACCGGATCCTCGGGCTCTCCCACACCGACCGTCAGCGCTCGCCCCACCGCGTCGGCGTCCGCGAGCCCGAGCCGCCCCCTGCCCAGCCCGGGCATCCCGGCGCAGGCCATGGCGATCCTGCGTTCGATGTCACTGCCCGACAAGGTCGGCCAGCTGTTCATGGTCTACGGGTACGGCCGGTCCGCCGACGACAGCACGCCGGCGGTGGCGGCGGCGAACCGGTCGCTGTTCGGCGTCTCGACGTGGGCGCAGATGATCCAGGAGTTCCATCCGGGCGGGGTCATCTACCTGGGGCGCAACACGTTGGACCCGCCGCTCGCGAACCAGAGCACCGAGAACGTCCAGGATCCCGCCCAGATCGCAGCGCTGTCGGCCGGCCTTCAGAGCGCCGCGACGAACGCCGGCTCGAATGTTCCGCTGCTCATCTCCACTGATCAGGAGCAGGGCCTGGTCACCCGGATCGGTCCCCCCGCCACACAGTTCCCCGGGAACATGGCCCTGGGGGCAACCCGCGACCCGCACGCCGCGTACGAGGCCGCTTTCATCACGGGGCAGGAGCTGCGGGCCATGGGCATCAACCAGGACCTGGCGCCGGTGGCGGACGTGAACGTCAACCCACGCAACCCGGTGATCGGGGTGCGGTCGTTCGGCTCCGATCCCTCGCTCGTCTCGCAGATGGTGGCCGAACAGGTGAAGGGCTATCAGGCGGCCGGGATCGCCGCCACGGCCAAGCACTTCCCCGGGCACGGCGACACGGACGTCGACAGCCACACCGGCCTCCCCGTCATCCCGCACACCCTGGCCGAGGTGAACGCCATCGACCTCCCCCCCTTCCAGATGGCGGTGAAGGCCGGCGTCGACGTCGTGATGAGCGCGCACATCATCGTGCCGGCGCTGGACCCGAACCGCCACCCTGCAACCCTCAGCCCCACGATCCTGGGGGGCGTGCTCCGGCAGCGGTTCGGCTATGACGGGGTGGTGATGACGGACGCGCTGTGGGAGGCAGGGGTTCGCGACGTCGCCAGCGACGCCGACATCCCGGTCCTGGCGCTGCAGGCCG
>DAIMKN010000170.1:0-4540 GCA_036721725.1 Actinomycetota bacterium | reverse complement strand
TGCCGCCCCCAAGTGCGGCAACGGCGTCGGCAACTGGCACGCCACGAAGGCGTGATGCCCATCCAGACACCACCCGGTCATCAGCGCCGGACTATGGGTGTGCACCCGGCAGCCCTCAACGCGGTCAGCGGGTTGGCCTGAGGGGGCCGTGTGGTACGCTCGTCGGGACCCATGGCATTGTTGAAAGAGCAGAAGACCGCGCTGATCAGCGACTACCGAAGGGGCGAGACGGATACCGGCTCGCCCGAAGTTCAGGTCGCGCTGCATTCGAAGCGCATCGAGGAGCTCACCGCCCACCTCAAGATGCACCCCAAGGATCACCACACCCGACGGGGCCTCCTGTTGCTGGTCGGCAAGCGCCGCCGCCTCCTCAACTACCTGAGGGGCGAGGACATCGAACGCTACCGCGCCCTGATCTCCCGCCTGGGCCTGAGGCGCTGATGGTCGGCGGCCCCACGGCCGCTCCGCTCAGCACGAACAAGGAGGAGGACACCGCGCCCTAGGAACCCCGAAGGAGCGAACGGGTCCAGTGGTCAGTTCTCAGTCGCGGACCCCGGACTCACGCGCGCATCGCGTGCGAACGCCGAGGCCCACCACTGACAACTGGCCGAACGCTCGCCCGCTCGCTCCTCGACGCACCACCACCACCCCTGCCGCGCCATCCGTCACGAGGCGGCGCGCGGCCATCGTTCGAGGAGGAACGAGGATGACCGAAGAAACCAGGATCATCGGCTCGACGGAACTGACGTTCGAGTCCGGCAAGTTCGCCTCCCAGGCCCACGGCGCCGCCGTGGTCACGCTGGGAGAGACCCAGGTGCTCGCGACGTGCGTGACCTCCAAGCCCCGCGAGGGGATCGACTTCTTCCCGCTCACCGTGGACGTGGAGGAGCGGATGTATGCGGCCGGCAAGATCCCGGGGAGCTTCTTCCGCCGGGAGGGCCGACCGTCCGAGACCGCCATCCTTACCGCGCGGCTGACCGACCGGCCCCTCCGGCCGACGTTCAAAAGCGGCTACCGCGACGAGGTACAGGTCGTTGCCACGATCCTTTCCGCCGACATGGCGAACCCCTACGACATCCCCGTCATCAACGCGGCCGGACTGGCCGTGACGCTGGCCGGGTTGCCGTTCGACGGGCCCATCGCCGCGGTCCGCCTCGGCCTCATCGGGGGCGAATGGCGGATCAACCCCACCTACCAGGACCTCGACCTGGCCACGTTCGACGTGGTCGTGGCGGGGCGCAAGAACGACCAGGACGGCGTGGACATCCTGATGGTCGAGGGTGAGGCGCCCGAGGAGACCTTCCGTCTGGTGGAGGAGGGCGGCACCTCCCCGACCGAGGAGATCGTGGCCGAGGGCCTCGACGTGGCCAAGCAGGCCATCGGGGAGATCATCGACTTCATGCGGGACTTCGTGGCCAAGGTCGGGGTCACGCCCAAGGAGTGGACGCCGAACCCGCTCTACACCGACGAGGTCTACGCCGCGGTAGACGAGGTCGCAGGCCCCCGGATCGCCGGGGCGCTGGTGACGGCCAAGGCCGAACGCGAAGCCAACCTGTCCGCGCTGAAGGACGAGGTGAAAGCGCACCTCCAGGAGCGCTACGGCGACGGGTTCGATGTGGTGGCCGGGCAGATCTCGCCGGCCTTCAAGGACCTCCAGAAGAAGACCATGCGCCGCAAGGTCATCGCGGAGGGCGTTCGCCTGGACGGTCGCAAGCCAGACGAGATCCGTCAGCTCTCCGCCGAGGTCGGCCTCATCCCCAGGGCGCACGGCTCGGCGTTGTTCCAGCGCGGCGAGACGCAGGTCCTGAACGTGGCCACGCTCGCCATGCTGCGGATGAACCAGATGATCGACACGCTCGACCCGACCGACTTCAAGCGCTACATCCACCACTACAACTTCCCGCCGTACTCGACCGGTGAGACCGGCCGGGTCGGTTCGCCCAAGCGCCGCGAGATCGGTCACGGCGCGCTGGCCGAACGCGCCCTGGTGCCGGTGGTGCCGAACGAGGAGGAGTTCCCCTACACGCTCCGTCTGGTCTCGGACGTCATGAGTTCGAACGGTTCGACGTCGATGGCGAGCGTGTGCGCCTCGACGCTTTCGATGATGGACGCCGGCGTGCCGCTCAAGGCGGCGGTGGCCGGCATCGCCATGGGCCTGATCGCCGACGGCGGCGAGTACGTGACGTTGACGGACATCCTGGGTGCCGAGGACGCGCTGGGCGACATGGACTTCAAGGTGGCCGGGACCCGGGACATGGTCACGGCCATCCAGCTCGACATGAAGGTCACCGGACTCCCTCAGGAGGTCCTGGCCCAGGCGCTGAAGCAGGCCAAGGAGGCCCGTCTCCACATCCTCGACGTGATGGAACAGACCATTGCCGGACCCCGCGACGAACTGTCCACCAAGGCGCCCCGCGTGATCATGATCCAGATCCCCGTGGACAAGATCGGCGAGGTCATCGGGCCGAAGGGGAAGCGGATCAACGAGATCATCGCGGTGACCGGGGCGGACATCAACATCGAAGACGACGGCCGGGTGTTCATCGGCTCGCGGGACGGCGAGAGCGCCGCGGCGGCCGTGGAGATGGTCGAGGCCATCGCCAACCCCACGCCCATCCTGGTGGGCGAACGCTACGAGGGCACCGTGGTGAAGACCACGACCTTCGGGGCGTTCGTCAACATCACGCCGTCGCGCGACGGCCTGGTGCACATCTCGAAGCTCGGCCGGGGGAAGCGCCTGTCCGCGGTGGAGGACGCCGTGAAGCAGGGCGACCACCTCACCGTGGAGGTCCAGGACATCGATCCGCAGGGCAAGATCAGCTTGAAGCCGGTGGGCGAGGGTTGGGACCCGCCGGAAGGCGGCTGGCCGCGTCCGGAGGGCGAGGAGGACCGGCCGCCCCGGGAACGTCGGGACGGCGAGCGCCCGCGGAGCGGGGACCGGGACCGGTTCCGTCGCCGCGAGGGTGGGGAGCGCCGGGAGCGCCGGGACTGATGAGGCGGCGCCCCTCGTTCTTGGCCGCTGTATGAGCCCCCGGCGCCGAACGCCCATCGCGCCGCTGCTGGCGCGGACCGAATACGCCTCGGGCCTCCGGGTCATCACCGAAGAGATGCCCGGGACGCGTTCGGTCGCCCTCGGCGTGTGGGTGGACGTCGGCTCGCGGGACGAACGCCCCAACATCGCGGGTTCGTCGCACTTCCTGGAGCACCTGCTGTTCAAGGGGACCAGGAAGCTCACGGCCGTGGAGATCGCGCAGGCGTTCGACGCGGTGGGGGGAGACCTCAACGCGTTCAGCGCCAAGGAGTACACGTGCTACTACGCGCGGGTGCTCGACCGCGACCTGCCCATGGCGGTCGGCTACATGAGCGACATGATCCAGCACTCCACCATCGCCAAGGCCGATGTGGAGGCCGAACGCCAGGTCATCCTGGAAGAGATCCACATGCACGACGACGACCCCGGGGACCTCATCCACGACCTGTTCGCCGAGACGCTTTGGCAGGGCCACCCGCTGGGGCGGCCCGTGCTCGGGACGCGGGAGACCATCGCCTCGGTCAGCCGCGATCAGGTCAACCGCTTCTATCGGCGCAAGTACACGCCCGAGCACTTCGTGGTGGCAGCGGCGGGCCACCTCGGTCACGACCAGGTCTGCGCGCTGGTGGAGGAGGGCATGGACACCGGGGAACGCCTCACCACCACGGCGTTGCGGGCCGTTCGAACGGGCGGCGACGTCCCCGTGATCACGCCCGGGCGCCTGGTCCATCACCGCGAGACGGAGCAGGCCCACATCGTGGTGGGCACGGGCGCGTACTCGCGCAAGGACCCCGAGCGGTTCGCGTTCGGCGTGGTGAACTCGGCGCTCGGCGGTGGGATGTCCTCGCGGCTGTTCCAGGAGGTCCGGGAGAAGCGCGGACTGGTGTACTCGGTGTACAGCTACCACTCGATGTTCGCCGAGACGGGGATGTTCGCGGTGTACGCGGGCTGCTCGCCGGGGAAGGCCCACGAGGTCCTGTCGATCGTCAGCCGCGAGATCGATGACGTCGCCTCGGGCGGCCTGACCGACGAGGAGCTCGAACGGGCCAAAGGCCACATGAAGGGCGGCCTGGTCCTGTCGCTGGAGGACACGTCGGGACGGATGTCTCGCGTCGGCAAGTCCGAGATCAGCCACGGCGAGATCCTCTCGGTCGACGAGATCTTGGAGCGGGTGGATTCGGTGAGCCGGGAGGACGCCGAACGCGCCGCGCGGAGGGTGTTCGAACGTCCCATGGCCGTGGCCGTGGTCGGGCCGTTCGACGCGGGCGAGTTCGACGGCGCGTTCGCCGGAAGCGGGTCGGTGGCTTCCGCGGACAGCGTGGCCGCCCACGCCGCCCCGGGCGGGCCCGGTCCGCATTCGTAGGGGGCGGCGACGATGATCCGGGTGGGGGTGATCGGCGCCACCGGCCGGATGGGCCGGGCCACGTGCATCGCGGTCGCCGACGATCCCGAACTCTCCCTGGCCGCCGCCATCAGCCGTTCGGCTGTCGGACAGAACCTGGGGACCAT
>DAIMKN010000169.1:0-4583 GCA_036721725.1 Actinomycetota bacterium | reverse complement strand
GAACCGATCTCCTACCGCCCGGCGAGGCGCCAGCCATGACCGAAACAACCGAAACCTCCCGATTCCTCGTGGAGACGCCGGTGTTCTCCGGACCCTTCCGGCTGCTGGCGAACCTCATCCTCGACCAGAAGGTCGATGTCTCCGACGTCTCTCTGGCCACGATCACCGAGTCTTTCCTCCGACTCGGGGCCGAACAGGCGGGGGGGTGGACGCTCGAGGAAGTCACGTGGTTCCTGGCCGTCTGCGCCTCGCTTCTCGAGCTGAAGGTAGGGCGCCTGCTGCCCCGAGCGTCGCTGGACACGGAGGATGAGCTGTTGGGCGGCCTCTCCCCGGACCTGCTCTACGCTCGGAGCCTCGAACTGACGGCGCTGCGAAGCGTGGGGGCGGACCTGGTCCGCCTGATGGAGGAGGCGGCCCTGATGCTCCCTCGAACCGTGGGAGCACCGGCGGAGTTCGCCCACCTCTATCCGGACGTGATGGCGCGGGTGAGCCCCCAGGCGCTGCGGGCGGTCGCCGCCGCGGCCCTGGCGCCGCCTCCGTTCATCGACCTGTCTCATGTCGCTCCCATCCGCGCCACGCTCGCCGACGCGCTGGCCGCCGTTCGAGGCCAGCTCCGCCACGACGGGCCGACCCGCTTCTGTGACCTGATCCTTGACTGCCGGGAGCGGATCGACGTGGTCGTTCGCTTCCTTGCCGTGCTAGAACTTCACCGTGAGGGTGAGGTTGAGCTCTCCCAGGCGGGGATGTTCGGCGACATCCAGGTGCAGTGGCAACCTCAAGGTTCGACTCGATCTCAAGGCGCGACGACGTGACCGAGGAGGAGGGGATGGGCATGCACCTTCGACGGGCGCTCGAGGCGGTGCTGTTCGTGTGCGACGAACCCGTCAGCGCGTCGATCCTGGCTCAGGCGGTCGAGATGTCGCGTCGTGACGTGGAGGCGGCATTGGCCGAGTTGGCCGGCGAGTTGCAAGACCGCGGGAGCGGGCTGGTCCTGCGCGAGGTGGCGGGTGGCTGGCGGTTGTTCACGGATCCCGAGGTCGCGCCGTTCGTCGAGCAGTTCATCCTGTCCTCCCGCCAGGCCCGGTTGACCAAGGCCGCCCTGGAGACCCTGTCCATCGTTGCCTACAAGCAGCCGGTGACCCGCCATCAGGTCAACAGCATCCGTGGGGTCAGCACCGACGGGGTGATCCGGGCCCTGGTCGAACGCAGCCTGGTGCAGGAGGTGGGAAGAGACGACGGTCCCGGCCGGGCGGTGCTGTACGGGACCACGCCGGAGTTCTTGGAGCGGCTGGGCTTGCCCTCCCTGGCGGACCTGCCCCCTCTCACCCCGTATCTCGAGACGGCGGGAGCGGAGGCGGATCTCGCCTGACGGGGGTCCCTCCGTCGCCGGCCCGTCCCCACGCTCATGTCCTCTTCCTCCACGAACCCTCAACGTCCCGATGAGGGCCCACCGCTGGGCACCCCGGAACGCCTGCAGAAAGTGCTGGCTCGAGTGGGGATCGGCTCGAGGCGCCGGGTCGAGGATCTTATCCGTGAAGGGAGGGTTGAGGTCGATGGCCACCTGGCCAGGCTTGGTGATCAGGTCGACCCCTTGCGAGCTCGCATCTCCGTGGACGGTCAACCCGTGCCCGTTCATCCGGAACTCCGATACTTCGCGTTCAACAAGCCGATCGGCGTCACCACGACGATGCGGGACCGCCACGCCGAACGATCGATCGCCGAGTTCATGCCGCCGGGCCCCCGGCTCTTTCCCGTGGGCCGGCTCGATCGGGAGTCCGAGGGGTTGATCGTCCTGACGAACGACGGTGAGCTGGCCCACCGCCTCCAGCACCCGCGGTACGGCGTGGAAAAGGAGTACCTGGTCGAACTGTCCTCGGCAATCTCCGGCGCCGAGGTCCGGCGACTGACGGCCGGCGTCGCCCTCGACGACGGTCCCGCGCGAGCGCTTTCCGCACGTCTGGTCGGACGGACGGGCGGCCGGACCGCGGTCGGGGTGGTCATGCGGGAGGGTCGCAAGCGGGAGGTGCGCAGGATGTTCGACGCTCTGGGGCACAGGGTCGAGCGACTGGTCAGGGTGAGGCTCGGGTCGCTCGAGCTGCACGGACTGGCTCCGGGCCAGTCTCGACCTCTGGAGCCGAATGAGGTCACCGCCCTGTACAGGGTCACGGGGCTGCTCGACGCCACGCCGCGCTCCGGCCGCGCGACGGGTTCGCGCTCGGATCGAGGTGCTCCTCAAGGTAAGCCCCGGGTTCAGGGTTCGGGACGAACGCGAAAACCTGGCGGTTCACGTGAAACCCTCGACCAGCGCGCGGCGGCTCAGCGGGGAGGTCAATGACGAACGTGGATGCCGCGGGGGAGTCGGGAGCGCCTCGAACCTCCGGCCTCGTCGTGGCGATCGACGGGCCGGCGGGGTCCGGGAAGAGCACGTTGGCGCGTTCGTTGGCGTCCGCGCTCGGCCTGCCGTATCTGAACACGGGGCTCATGTACCGGGCCGTCGCTCGAGCAGCGATCGAACGATCTGTCGCCGCCGATGACGAGGCTGGATTGACCGAACTTGCCTCGTCCATGAGGTTCGACCTCGACGCCGACCCGACCGTTCGACGGGGCACCGACGAACCGGGCACATCCGAGCCGCCGCGTTCGTTGCTCATCGACGGTGTGCAGCCCGACGACTCGCTCAGCGCGCCGGCGGTGGAGGCCATCGTCTCCGCGGTGGCTCGCCACCCGGGCCTGCGGAAGGTGCTTCGCGCGGAGCAACGACGTCTTGGGTCCGTCGGATGCGTTGCGGAGGGCCGGGACATCGGAATGGTCGTGTTCCCGGAGGCGGACGTCAAGATCTTCCTGGCGGCGTCACCCGACGTGCGGACGGCACGCAGAGCGAAGGAGCGCGCCGCGCCCAAGTTCGGCGCGGTGGAGGAGGGGCTTACCAAGCGGGACGTCCTGGATGCCCGGACCAACCCCCTCGAGCCCGCTTCCGACGCCCTCGTCCTGGACACGTCGAACATGAGCCGCGACGAGACGTTGCGCCAGGCGCTCGAGCTGGTGAACGCGCGGCTCCGCGGCCTTGGCTCGGCCGGCCACCCCGAGGAGCTGGGGGGGCGGATGGTCCGAGAGACGCGAGATCGTCACCGGGCCGGCGGCACAGGGGGGCCCCTGGTGGCGGTGATCGGGCGCCAGAACGTCGGCAAGTCCACGCTGGTCAATCGGCTGGTCGGGCGGCGGGAGGCCATCGCTCATGAAACGCCGGGGGTGACCAGGGACCGAGTGGAGTTCGCCGTTCGATGGAACGATCGCTCATTCCGCCTCGTGGACACCGGCGGGTTCGTGGAGCGAGCCCGGGGCATCGACGAACAGGTCGCCGAGCAGGCCGTTCGGGCCATGGGTGACGCCGACGCCATCCTGATCGTCGTCGATGCCCAGACCGGACCCCAAGAGGAGGACGCCCGGTTGGCCCGGCGCCTGCGGCGGTCGGACCGTCCGATCCTGCTTGTGGCCAACAAGGTGGACTCGACGCACCAGGAGCCGTCAGCCGCGGACTTCCACAAGCTCGGCTTGGGCGAGCCGCTCCCGGTGTCCGCGCTGAACGGGAGAGGGACCGGGGAGCTCCTCGATCGGATCGTCGCCGTCCTCCCGGAACGCATTCAGCTTGAGGTCGAGGGTGAGAGTGACGGCGAGGCCCGGTTCGCCCTGGTGGGACGGCCGAACGTCGGCAAGTCCTCGCTCTTCAACCGACTGCTCCAGGACGAACGCGCGGTCGTCCACGAACAGGCCGGCACGACACGGGATGCCGTGGACTCTCTGGTCGAGGTTGAGGGACGGATGGTGCGATTCGTGGACACGGCCGGCTTCCGCCGACCCCTGAAGACACAGGGGATCGAGTACTACGGCCTCCTGCGTTCGCTCCGAGCCATCGACCTGGCGCACGTGGCGCTCCTGGTCCTGGAGGCGCCCGACGGCCTCACCGGCGAGGACAAGAGGGTGGCGGCAAGGGTGGTCGAGGCCGGACGGGGACTTGCGGTTGCACTCAACAAATGGGACCTGGTGCCGAGCATCGAACGCGACCAGCTGTTCAAATCGCTTACCCGGGAGCTCCAGCTCTTCCCCGGAACTCCGGTACTGCGAACGTCGGCGTTGCGAGGGGTCGGCGTGGGCCGCATCGTGCCTGCCCTCCTGATGGTGCACGCCTCGTGGACCCGCCGCGTGCCGACCGCCGAGGTGAATCGGGTCCTGCAGGCGGCCCTCGAGACGTACCCGCCACCGAGGGGCGTCGGTCGGATCCGGTATGCCACACAGGTCTCGGCCGGACCGCCCTCGTTCGTGCTGTTCGGGACGGTCGACCCTCCGACGGCCTACCGGCGATACCTGGAGAACAGCCTGCGGCGGGCGTTCGGGTTCGGCGGCGTGCCCCTCCGGCTGTCGTTCCGGCCGCGCCAGCCTCGAGGGGGTCCCGCCCCGGGCCGCTGACATGGGCAGGGGGGGTGCAGCCCGGGTAGAATCGGACGATCGGGCCGTGGCGCAGCTTGGTTAGCGCGTCTGACTGGGGGTCAGAAGGTCGGGAGTTCAAATCTCCCCGGCCCGACGAA
>DAIMKN010000168.1:0-4609 GCA_036721725.1 Actinomycetota bacterium | reverse complement strand
GCTTCCCCTTGACGTTCACCCTGGCCAGGTCGTCCAGCTCCAGGCCCAGCTCCTTCTGCGCGATCTCGTTCATCAACCCGTCGTAGGTGAACGTCTTCGAACACAGCAGCCCGAACGTCCACGCGATCTTCCGCCGCCACTTGTTCACCCGCCGCGCCTCCAGCGCGCCGGTCACGCTGGCCTGGCAAGACATGCCCACCAGCGCGACCTTGGACAGACCCATTTCGGCGGCGCGGATGAGCGCCAGCGGGTTCGCCGAGTACGTGTAGCGCGAACCGGCCGTCGCCAGCACGCCCGCGGCATCGGTGACCACGGTCGGTTCGGCGTCCCAGGGGCGTTCGTCGCTGAGCTTGGACGTGAGCGCCCCGTCGATCTGGCCGGTTGCGAGGCCCCAGATGAGGAGCGCGCTGACCACGCCGCCGTCCTGGCCCTGCATCAGCGCCTCGGGTGCCGCGGCCCGCGCCAGCACGATGTCGCGATGGACACCGATGAGCTCCTCGGGCTTGCGGGTCCGGTCGAACAGCATGGTGTCGATCTCGGGCTCCCAATCCCGGAACCGCGGGCAGGCCCGCGTGCAGATGTCGCAGCCCTTCTCGCCGTGCGAGCACTGGTCGGGGCCCTCGGGCTGCAGTTGGACGGGCGTGTCGTTCTCGTAGCCCAGAACGTGGAAGGGGCACACCACCACGCACGCCGAACACCCGGTGCACAGGCCGGTGGTGACGACCTCGTTGTAGAGCTCGCGCCACTGCGTCTTGTCGGCTGAGCTCGCCATGGGCGCAGTATAGGTCGCGAACCGAACGGTCCGATGTGCTTTGTGCGTCACCGTTCCCTTGTTAGTCTCCACACGCGATGCGAGCGAAGGGGGAAGGCCATGCTCGAGCCTGAAGCGCTTGCCGCTGCGGTGTACTCCGCGGCCGGCGAGGTGCAGGCGCTCATGAACCAGTTGGGCCTGGCGGCACGTTCGGCCCCCACCGCCAAGCTCGTGTTCGAGATGGACCTCTTGGCGTCCCTCCGCCACGCGCTGCAGTTCGGGCGGACCGAGCTCGTGTCGGTGGGGACTCCGCTCGCGTCGAACGGGTTGCTGGCGGAGCCGACCGACGTCGTCGTCAACGCCAAGACCAAGACCGCGCAACTGGCGGTCGAGGTGAGCTGGCATCCGCGGGGCGAGGACCATTCGGGCTTCGCCGGCGTCGTCATCGGCGACATCCTCAAGATGGTCATCGCAAAGCAGAAGGGTTCGGTCGAACAGGCCACGGTGCTGATCGGCGCGCCGGCCCGGTTCTGGCGGTGGCTGCCCGGCTACGCCGAGGAGCGTTCGGGCTACGAACTGTTGAACGCGGGCGCCGAGACGCCCGCCAGCACCAAGTCGTCGTTCCTGGCGGCGACGGCGTGGGACAGCCTGTTCGAACGCGGCGCCGACACCGACCTGCCCGAACGCCTGTGGACCTCGCAGCTCATCTCGGTGGACCTGCGTTCGCCGTGGATGGACACCGAACTGCGCCTGCTCGAGGTCAAGGGCCTCGGCAGCGTCAAGCCCGTCCGCAACGCCGGCTGAAGCCGGACCCCTGCGTCAGTCGGGGGCTTGGAAGTTCGCCACGAACGGCGCGTCCTTCTCGACGGGGCCGACCTGGGCCGCGCCGCCGGGCGAGCCGATGCCGCTCACCGAGGCGTCGAAAAACTCCGCGTTGATCGGCGTGTAGTTCTTCCATTCGGCCGGCACGTCGTCCTCGTAGAAGATGGCCGTCACCGGACACACGGGCTCGCACGCGCCGCAGTCCACGCACTCGTCGGGGTGGATGTAGAGCATGCGCGTGCCTTCGTAGATGCAGTCGACCGGACACTCGTCGACGCAGGCCCGGTCCTTCACGTCGATGCAGGGCTCGCAGATCGTGTAGGTCATGTCTGGTTTTCTCCTTTTCTACGGTGCCGTCCTTGCAAATCGAAAGTCTACTCCCCGCGGCCGCGGGTGCAAGCCACCGTTCATCGTTCGACCGCGAGCTCCGGGGCGGCCGTGAGCATGGTCGTCATCATCGAGCCGAAGGGGTCGCGGACCGCCACGGGATAGAGCAGCACCAGATCGGCGCCGGCCGTTCGATACGCCTTCAGGCGGTCGACGCCGTCGCGGCGGCCACCGATCGCGGCCAGGGCCCGCACCAGGGTTTCGGGGACGTCGTTCGGCTTCCCCGCCTGATGCGCCGCGGCGGCGACCGCGGCCTCCTCGCCCAGGCCCACCGCCTCCATCTGCGCGCGGTAATGCGGCAACGCGGCGTACTGGGCGGTCATGGGGCGGAGCGCCGCCAGTGCCACCTCGTCCTCGACGCCGAGGCAGGCCCGAACGTAGACCGCGACCGTCACCTCCGCGGGGCCGCGGTTGGCGCGTTCGGCACTCTCCATCAGCCGGCGGCGAGCCTCCGCCACGCGCTGCGGCGGGCACCAGTTGAGGATGACGCCGTCCGCGACGCGCCCCGCTAGCTCGAGCATCCGGTCGCCGAGGGCGCCCACCCAGATCGGCGGCGGGCCCGTTTCGGGCGCCAGGGCCGAACGGAACCCATCGACGCCGAACGCCTCCGACCGGACCTCCTCGCCGGCCAGAGCACCGCGAACGACCCGGACATACTCCTCGAGCCGCTGCAAGGTCGAACCCGGCCCCGGCGTCCCGGTCCCCAGCCCCAGCACGAAGCGGCCGCCGGAGAGTTCTTGGACGGTCGCGGCACCCATCGCCGTCGTGACGGGCGTTCGGGATGTCATCGGGATCACGCCGGTTCCCAGATGGATACGGGCCGTCGTTGCCGCCAACCCGGCCAGCGTGCCGAACGCCTCCCGCCCCGCGATCTCCGGAACGAACACGGCCGAGTAGCCGGTGTCCTCCGCCGTCAGGGCGAGCGTTCGGAGTTCGTCCCACGCCACGGCGTCCCGAAGGACGACGCCCGTTCCGCGAGGCGGCCCGGCCGGAGGTTCATCCGAGGCGGCGGCGAGCGGCGCGGGGTTCTCTCCTCGACTCAACATGGACGGCGGGACCCTTCGCATGGACCGCCATGGTGGCACAGGCCGCTACGCTCGTCGTCGTGGACGCCATCTCGCTTCGAACGGACGACGGGCTCACGTTGGAGGGCGAGGTTCACCGGCCCGACGCCACGCCCGCGGCGAAGGCGAACGCCGTCATCTGCCATCCCCATCCGCAGCACGGCGGGAGCAAGGACCATCCGTTGCTGTGGGCCATCCGCATCTCGCTGGTCAAGCGGGGATTCGTGGTGGTGACGTTCAACTTCCGCGGCGTGATGGGCTCGGAAGGCTCCTACACGGAAGGCGTGGAGGAGGTTCGCGACGTGGCGGCCGCGGTGACCGTCGCCCGCCAGGAGCAACCGGGTCCGACGTTCGTCGCGGGGTGGTCGTTCGGCGCGAACGTGGCCTTGCGAGCGGCGCTGCAGGACGAACGCATCGACGCGCTGGCCCTCATCGGGATGCCGCTGTCCGAACGCCGCCTGTCGCTTCCCGAACCGGAGGTCGACGAGCTGAAGGCGTTCGACCGCCCGGTCCTGCTGGTGTCGGGCTCGGAGGACCCGTTCTCGCCGCCCGAGGAAGTCCTCACGCTGGCCGGCCGGCTGCCGCGTTCGACCGTAGAGATCGTCGGGGAGGCTGACCATTTCTTCCCGCGCCGCGAACGCGAAGCGGGTGAGTTGGTTGGGGCATTCGCGGAGGCGACGCTCCTCGGCGGCGGGTAGCGATCAGGAGCGGTTGTGGCGGTCCAGCACCTCGACGCTCGAGCCGCGCGACCCGCGGACCCGGCGCCACTTCGGGCCGTACAACGCGCGTCGAACGCGCCACCCGACGATCGCCGTCAGCACCGTGACGGCGAGGAAGATGCCGAGCGCGACGCCCAGCGCCACCTTGATGACGAGCCCGAGCAACCCGGCCACCGCCAGAAGGATCAGAACCAGCAGAACGACCACCATGACGAGTCCTTTCGACGCTTCGAGTCTACGGCGAACCGGGTACAAGATGGCCACGTTCTCCGTGGCGTGGGCGCTCGCCGCCCAACGTGGACCTCGGCGGACTAGAGGGGAACGTTCGACAGGACCAGGATGCGGGGCTCGGTCATCTCCTCCATGGCCGAACGCAACCCTTCCCGTCCGTAGCCCGAATCCTTGGCCCCTCCGTACGGCATCTGGTCGGCCCGGAACGCGCTGGTGTCGTTCACGATCACCCCGCCCACCTCCAGCTCGCGGTGGGCCATCATGGCGCGTTCGATGTCGTTCGTGAACACGCCGGCCTGCAGCCCGTAGTCCGAGTCGTTGACCAGCGCCAGCGCGTCCTCGAACGTCTCGTAGGCCTCCACGGTGATGACGGGGCCGAACACCTCCTGGCACCGGACCTTCATCTCGGGCGAGGTGTTCGCGAGCGCGGTCGGCCAGTACAGCGGGCCCTCCCGGCGCCCTCCGGTCAGCAACGTCGCACCGCCCTCCACGGCCTCGTTCACCCACTGTTCGACGCGGTCCGCCGCCTCGCCGTCGATGACCGGCCCCACGTCCACCGAAGGATCCAGCGGGTCGCCCACCTTCAGTGACTCCATCTGCTTGACCAGCCGCGCCACGAACGCGTCGTGGACCTC
>DAIMKN010000167.1:0-4643 GCA_036721725.1 Actinomycetota bacterium | reverse complement strand
CCGGCCAGGTGGCGTCGACGCGGCCGTTCTCCGACGGCAGCTACAACCCGCTCGCCCGTGCCGGCCAGGTGGCGTCGACGCGGCCGTTCTCCGACGGCAGCTACAACCCGCTCGCCCGTGCCGGCCAGGTGGCGTCGACGCGGCCGTTCTCCGACGGCAGCTACAACCCGCTCGCGGGGGGCTAAGCCCGTTCGAACCACGAGCATCACGAGGAAGGAAGGCGGGAGGATCACCCTTCCGCCTTCACCTCGTTCCCGGGGCAGTCGCCGCGGTCTCGGTTGTAGAGGTCGAGATGAAGCTCGTTCTTGCCCGGCGTAGGGTCCGGCACGACCTGAAGCGACACGTTGACGCGTTCGTTCGGGTCGTCCAAGCCGGCACCAGTCCTAGCTCCGGCCGGCCTCATGGGGTGAGTAGCCGAGCGCCCGGTTCTAGAACGCCCTCATCGGCTCGCGCGAGCGGCGGTCGATGACGACGCTCCTGACGCGGACCACTCGCCCGCCGGTAACTTCAGACTGACCTTCCATGGTTTCCTCCCCTCGAACGTGCCTCCTGTCGGATCTTGTCGCGGTGCCGGGACCACCACAGCCCGGCGACCCACGCGACCTCCACCACCACGACGGCCGGCAGCACGAGCCAGTGACGGATGAACCAGGCGGGCACGGCGAGAAGCAACCAGCTCCCCACGCGGATCCACCAGTGGATCTGTCCTTGGTGGAGATGCTCGTCCAGCGTCAACAACCGGCCCCGGAGCCGGGCCAGGGTCCGGAACCCGCGGGGGGCGACGCGGTGGACGGCCACGCTGTAGCCGAGCCGCTCCTCCCGGGTGCCGGGGAGCATCTCGACGAACGGTTCCCCTTGCGTGGCGCCGGCGAGTTCGAGCCGCCCCGTCATGGAACGGAAGACGGGGTCACGGCTGCTGGCGAAGGAGAACGTGGTCTCCCGGTGGGAGATCTCACCCGTGGCGTTGCCCCACCGGAACCACAGGAACCGGTGCGCCGGCACCCATTCGAGCCGCCGGTGGGAAGGGTGCTCGAGCCGGAGGAGAGGGCGTTCGTCGTGCTGTCTCCCCTCGCTCCACCGGGTGATCTCGTCGAACGTCAGCGCATCATGCGTCCACTCGCCGGCTCGCGGCGGCCATTTGAGCCGCCAGCCGAACAGGACCCGCCGGTCGGTCACGAGCGCTTGCGGCCCGATCGCCAGGATCGTCTCCCCCGGCTCGATCTGGGCGCGCAGGTACGCGTCCCGCTGCTCGTTCGTGGATCCCATCAGCGGAAGCATCGCACTCATGAGGAGGCTGGATCGTCGGCCGAGTGATGGATGGCGCAAACGCCATGTTCGGCGTCAAACCACATGCGACAGGACGCCGAGCTCGGGTTGCCTATCCTTGTCGGTGCCATGAGTGAGGACGGCAACCCCGTCACCCCTGTCGACCTCGGCGCCGGCCGTCTCGAGGCCTTCAGCGACAGCGTGATGGCGATGATCATCACGATCCTGGCGTCTTCTACGTGGCCGGGGTCGGGCTGGCATTCGTGAGCGTCTGGGTTGCCTACGCCCTGTACGCGGCGGTCGCGGTCATCTGGCTGGTCCCGGACCGCCGGTTCACCCGCCCCCGTCGACCGTGACGGTCGGGCGGCGGTGCGCCCGAGTCAGGGTCGTCCGTTCGCCGGGATGCGTCTGGATCGGCCGGCCGAAGCTCGAGATTCATTGACCAGGCGAGCAGAGGCAGAACGGGTGCGCGGCGGGATCGGCGTAGACCGGACAGCTCCCACCCCGAGCCGGGAGGCGGATCGCGCCCAGGCGCTCCGCCAATTCCTGCGCGGCCTCGCCGTCCTCGACATGGAGATCCAGGTGGAGCTGTTGTGGGTACGCGGGGTCCGGCCAGCGTGGTGGCTTGAACTTCGGCGCATGCTGGAACGCCAGCATCGGGGCGCTGCCGTCGTCGCCGGCGATCACGACGCAGTCCGGCGAGTCCTGCTTCCTCGTTCGCATGCCCAGCAACTCCTCGTAGAAGGCCGCGAGAGCCCGCGGACTGAAGCAGTCGAACACCACCCGGTCGAGCCGGCCTGGCAGGGGCGTCCCAGCCTCACCCCCGGCCGTGTCGCGACAGAGGCAGAAAGGGTGACCGGCCGGGTCGGCGTATGACCGGTACTCGCCCTTGTCCTGCAGCCGGGTCGCGCCGAGTCGAAGCGCCAACTCCTCCCCGGCCTCCAGGTCGCCGACCGCGATGTCCAGATGCAGTTGCTGGGGATGTTCGGGATCCGGCCAGCGCGGAGGTCGGTAGTCCTCCGACGGTCCGTCACCGAAGGCAAGCCGTGGAAAGCTGCTCTCGTCCTCGGCGATCACCAACCAGTCCTCTCGGATGATCCGCATGCCGAGCAGTTCGGCCTAGAACGAGGCGAGCGCGCGAGGAGCACCCTCCCAGCGGTCGTTGCTCCATGTCCCCTCCGGGCATCCGAACACGATGTTGCGGATGTACGTCATCGCCGCACGCCCCGATCAGAGCTCCTCCGGCACCCTCTCCACGCCGTCCAAGGACAGCATCGCGCGTCGGGCCGCATGCGCCACGCTCGGGTTGCCTATCCTTGTCGGTGCCATGAGTGAGGACGGCAACCCCGTCACCCCTGTCGACCTCGGCGCCGGCCGCCTCGAGGCCTTCAGCGACAGCGTGATGGCGGTGATCATCACGATCCTGGCGTTCGAGCTCCGGCCGCCGGGCGGCGCCACCTTCGCGGCCGTCCGGGCGGCTCTCCCGAGCCTGTTGATCTACATCCTGGCCTTCCTGTTCGTGGCGATCTACTGGAACAACCACCATCACCTGCTGCGCGCCACGACGCGGATCAGCGGGGCCGTGATGTGGGCGAACATGTTCCTGCTGTTCTGGCTCTCCCTGATCCCGGTGGTCACCGAATGGCTGCGAAAGTTCTATCACCAGCCCCTGCCGGCGGCCTTGTTCGGCGTCATCGGTCTGGCCGCGGCGGCCGCGTACTGGCTCCTGGTACGGGCGATCGTCAGCGCGAACGGCCCCGACTCCGCGGTCGGGACGGCGATCGCGTCGGACTTCAAGGGGAAGGTGTCCCTGCTCTTCTACGTGGCCGGGGTCGGGCTGGCATTCGTGAGCGTCTGGGTTGCCTACGCCCTGTACGCGGCGGTCGCGGTCATCTGGCTGGTCCCGGACCGCCGGTTCACCCGCCCCCGTCGACCGTGACCGGCGGGGTCCGCCTGAGACACATCGGAACGAGGTCTCGTGTTCGGCGCGCACCGGTCCGACCGTAAACTCGGACCCGTGTCCACGGCGCGAAAGACGGTCACCATCTTGTTCTGAGACGTCGTCGGCTCGACCGCGCTGGGCGAGGCGCTCGACCCGGAGTCCCTCCGCGAGGTCATCCGGCGCTATTTCACCGAGATGAGCGCGGTGATCGAGCGCCACACCGGAACGGTAGAGAAGTTCACCGGCGACGCCGTGATGTCGGTGTTCGGCGTTCCCCAGATCCATGAGGACGACGCCCTCCGGGCGGTCCGAGCGGCGATCGACATGCAGTCGGCGCTGGACGGGTTGAACGTCGAGATCGAGCGCGGATGGGGGACCAGGATCCGGGCGAACGGAAGAGGCGGCCGAAGCGCTCAGGAGTGCGTTCACCGTGTACGAGGCCAAGGGCAACGTGGTTTCCGCCGCCATCGCCCGCCGGAAGCTCGAAGACATCGAAGCCGTCGCCCCGAAGGCCGGCCCGGCCGCCAGCGTAGGGGTCGGTAGTTGGCGTCCGCGGCGTTGCCTTGCGCTATCGCAGAAGGAGGTTGGTCGCCGCGATTGGAGGCAGTAGTTTGACGCTCCGAGCCGTGAGTTGTCGTTAGCCAATGAGTTGTGGAGCCTCGTACTGGACATAGCAACCGGGTGCTTGCCGCACGACGAGGTCGACAGGCTGAGGATCGCCTCCGACCGCGAAGACCGGCAGAGGCGGTCCCATCGGATGGGTCGGCATCGTTCCGATGACACGGATCGACCCGAGGACGGCGGCGCGCGGGACGCAGCGGTACCCGTCGCCGCTCGTGGTTCGGACCAGACTGTATGAAGTCGATCGATAGATCAGGCTCGGCGGCATGCTGTTGATGAGCGCCAGACGGAATCCGAGGGGCCTCTGCACCATGACCAGCGATAGCCCCCATACCGCGACGGGGAGGATGAGGGCCGCCATCCCGATA
Organism: Actinomycetota bacterium; assembly: GCA_036721725.1. Lineage (GTDB taxonomy): Bacteria > Actinomycetota > UBA4738 > UBA4738 > UBA4738 > DAIMKN01. The sequence goes on along the minus strand of DAIMKN010000167.1, from coordinate 446 downwards.
GGACCGAGCGACCGACTGAGCCGAGCGCTCAACAGGATCAGGCCGACGCCCAGGACGGTTGCGGCGACGAGGACGACAAGGACCTGCCGGTTCCGCGGGATGACACCGATGAGGAGGAGCGTGAAGGTTGTGAGCGCGTAGAACAGCAGGCCTCGCCAACCCCAGATCTTCAGACGATGAGTTCGAGCCGCGCCGGCGTCCAGATCGTCCGTCGGACCCTCGCTGCTGCCCACCTCTGCTGTCGGTTGGAGCTCGCTCACTGCACCTCGGAGTCGCCGTAGCTCCTCAGGTTATTCAGAACGCCCTTCAGAGTCGAATCTCGGCATGCCGCCATGCGCCGACTGCTGTGATGTGCGATACTGAACCTGATGGTTCAGGATTCGCCGGTCGAACGGACGTTCGCCGCACTCGCAGACCCCACTCGCAGAGGGGTTCTCGAGCGCCTC
>DAIMKN010000166.1:0-4643 GCA_036721725.1 Actinomycetota bacterium | reverse complement strand
TCGAAATCACTGAATTCGGACCGATCACAGGAGCGGTCGGTGGATCCGGGCTTAGCGTTCGTACAGCTCGCGCTTCCTGCGCCCTGGATGACGGCTTCCTCCGTCGAGGTCTCGTTTCGCGGGCTCACGCCGCCGCTCCGACCCCGATGAACTCCCGGATCAAGGCGTTCGTCTTCTCGGGAAGTTCGAACTGGGGGACGTGGCCGCAGTCGGGGAGCACGACCGAGGTCGCAGCGGGGAGGGCGCGTTCGACCCGCGGCGCGAACTTGGCCGGCACCAGGCGGTCCTGCTGGCCCCACACGAACAGCGACGGCGGCTGCAACGACGGGAGCCGGTCCCAGAACCCGGTCTCGCCGGCTCCTCCAGGTAGATCTGGCGGGCCGCGGAGAAGAACGACATCCTCCCCGAGGGCGAGTCGAACACCCGCCGGAACTCGTCCGCCGCCGCGTCGTACCACGCGTCGGGGAGGCGTTCGGGCTTGGAGAACAGCTGCTTGGTCGAGGCCACCACGCGCTTGTGCGGCAGGGGAAGCGGGACGAACGCCAGCTCGGGCCGGAGGTACTTCACCAGGCCGGTGAACTGGCGGTGCTTGATGAAGGCGGGCGAGGGCGCCAGAAGCACCAGGCGGTTGACCCGCTCCGGCGCCACCAAGCCGAGTTCGATGGCGATCCGCCCGCCCATCGAATTGCCCACGATGTCCGCGCGTTCGATGCCCGTCTCGTCCAGGAAGGCGGCCAGCCACGAGGCGTAGAACTCCGCGTTGTACGAACGGAACGGCTTGGACGAGTCGCCGAACCCGGGGAGATCGGGAGCCAGCACGCGGTGGTCGCGAGCCAGGTCCCATAGGGGGGGCAGCATCGAGGCGTTCGTCGCGCCGAGGCCGTGCACCAGCACCACCGGCGGCCCCTCTCCCGCCTCCAGGTAGAACGTGTCGATGTCGGCTGCGACGACATGGTCGGGGCGAGGGAACCGGGCCGGCCGCGGCGCGTCCATGGCGAACATCCCCTCCATCTGGAGCGAGAGCGAGAGGTTCCCTCGAACGGTCAGCCGCCCGTCCAGGAACGCCTCGACGCCCGATACGCGCCCCTCGATCACCCCGAGCAGCGTCTCCGCATCGCTCCGGATGGTGGTGTCCGCCTCGGGGTCCAGCCCTGGCGAAAGCGACACCGTCCGGCCGTTCATGGGGATGGACCACTGTTCGTTCGGTCCGGCGTCGAACGCCACCCGCGCGTCGAGGCGCCCGGCCAGCGCGGTTGGATGGCCCAGACGAGGCAGGAGCATCTGGCCCAGGGTGGCGGCAGATGGGATGCGTCGCGCGACGGCCACGGTCGCCCAGCCTACAAGGACACGGCGCCGCGGCTACGATTGGAACGGCAGGAGGGGAGACGGAAGGATGGCCGTTCGACACGGGCTCACCAGCACGGAGGCGGGGTTCGCGCCGTGGGACCTCGGCTTCATCGCCGACCCCTATCCGGTCTACACACGGCTCCGCGAGCACGCCCCGGTCGTCCACGACGAGCCGACAGACCACTGGCTGGTGTCGCGCCACGCCGACGTGAGCGCGCTGCTCCGTGACCGGCGGCTCGGCCGAACATACCTCCACGTGGCCTCGCCGGAGGAGATGGGCCGGCCGCAGGAGCCCGCCTGGCACGAGCCGTTCTGGCACCTCATCCGAAGCGGCATCCTGGACATGGAACCGCCCGACCACACCCGGGTTCGAACGCTCGTGTCCAAGGCGTTCACCCCGCGCGTGGTGGAGAGCCTCCGCACCCCCATCCAGGCCATCGTGGATGCCCTGGTCGACGCGGTCGAGGGCGGGGACGAGTTCGACCTGATCCGTTCGATCGCGGAACCGCTCCCGGTGGAGGTCATCGCCGAACTCCTCGGCATCCCGCCGGACGATCGTCATCTCTTGCGCCCCTGGTCGGCGGAGATCTGCCTGATGTACGAACTGAACCCTCCCGACGACTACGCGCGTCGGGCGGTGAAGGCCAGCGAGGAGTTCACCGCGTACCTGCGTGACCTGTCCCGGGCGCGACGGAAGGACCCGCGCCAGGACCTCATCAGCGCACTGGCCCAGGTGGCCGAGGAGGGCGAACGCCTGACCGAGGACGAACTGATCGGGACGTGCGTGCTCCTGCTGAACGCGGGCCACGAGGCCACCGTCAACGTCACGGGCAACGGCTGGTGGGCGCTGTTCCGCAACCCGTCGCAGCTGGCCAGGCTGCGCGCCGGCCCCTCGCTCATGAAGACGGCCATCGAGGAGCTGATGCGGTTCGACACGCCGCTGCAGATGTTCGAACGGTGGGTCCTGGAGGAGTTCGAACTCCACGGCACGCGGATCCCCCGAGGCGCGGAGCTGGGGTTGCTGTTCGGCTCCGGGAACCACGATCCCGCGGTGTTCGACCTGCCCGACGAACTCGACCTGGGACGCGAACGCAACCCGCACCTGACGTTCGGCGCGGGCATCCACTTCTGCCTGGGCGCGCCGCTGGCCCGGCTCGAACTCATGACGTCGTTCGAAACGGTGCTCCGCCGGTTGCCTCGGATGGAGCTGGTGGAGGAGCCCGCGTGGAAGTCCGGCTACATCATCCGGGGGTTGCGGGAGCTTCGGGTCCGGAGCTGACGACTCCGCCCGACATTGCGAGCACCACCACCGCCATCACCACCCCGCCGATCAACAGCCCGAGTTCGCCGGCCAGGTCGAACGCCCCGTGCAGCTTGATGTGGAGGGCGTGGTAGATGACGTGCGGGACGCCGTACGCGAGCCACGCGCCGGCCGCCACCCGGACGAGCGACCTCGAGAGCCGCACGGCCGCGGTCACCGACAGCAGCGCCAGGGCCAGGTTGAGGCCCCCCACGTCGCGGATGAGGTGCTCGTTGTACGGGCCGTCCGCGCCGACCCAGGCGTGGCCGTGCAGCGGGAAAGAACGGTAGAAGGACAGCGGGGCGAACTGAGCCCACAGGCCGACCACCGCGGCGGAAACCGCCAAGACCAGAAGAAGCGTTCGAACGACCTTCCCTGTCATGGCACGCCACCTCCTCGTGGGGAGCTTGGTCCGTTCGAACGCCGCCGGTCAAGCGGGGAGGGTTGGGAGTTCGCCGTCCGAAGGACCTCGCGCGGTCAGTGCTGCGGCTCCGCATCGCGCGGCGAAGGCCACCGCCTCCTCCGCCGGCAACCGCGCAGCCAGTCCGAACGTCAGCCCCGCGGCGAACGCGTCTCCGCACCCGTACCTGTCGACCACGGGCCCGGGCCCCTCCGCCGCGTCGAACCGACCTGCCACCCCCGCCGACGTGACGTACCGCCCGCCTGCGCGGCCATCGGTGGCCACCGCCAGCGTCGCCGCGGGATCCAGGTCGCCGGGATGGTATGCCTCGGCCGGATCCAGGCCGCTCCCCACCACCGCGTCAACAGGGGTATTCGCACCCGAAAGCATGGGGATCTCCCGAGTCGTGGCCACCAGGACGCGGGCCTGCCGAGCGGCCTGCAGCGCCTTGACGTCACCCGCCGTGAAGTACGCCGCGTCGAACCGGGCCAGGTCGTCCCAGGGGAGGTCGTCATTCCCCGAGGGCTCCAGCCTCCGCCCGACGGTGGTGATGGTGCGTTCGCCGTCGCCGTCGATGAACACGAACGCCCACCGGGTCGGCTCGGAGCGCCACGACACCTCCGCCCGAACGCCGCGCTGACGAAGCTCCTCAGCGACCCGATGGCCGAGACCGTCGTCCCCGAGGGCGGTGAACAGGACGCAGCTCCCGGCCAGCTTGGCCAGGTGCGCTGCGGCCACACCGCCGCCGCCGCCCGGTCCCTCCCAGTGCTCGGTGGGATGAGCGATCTCCCCGGCCGATGGGACGCGTTCGACCCGAACGAACTCGATCCACTCGACGTGTCCCACCACGGCCACCCGCATCAGGCCACGGTACCCGGTAGCCTTCCCGCCGTGACGGACGCCTTCTACGTTCGGGGTGGCGAGGACCGGTTCGTGCCCACCGAGTGGACCCGCGGGCCGTGGAGTCCGAACGCTCAGCACGCCGGGCCGCCCGCCGCGCTGGTTGGTCGGGCGTTCGAAAGACTGCTGCCGGACGACGCGTGGCACGTCGCGAGGTTCACGTTCGACGTGCTGCGGCCGGTCCCGCTCGAACCGCTCACCGTGACGGCGCAAGTAATCCGGGAGGGACGGCAGGTCCGGTTCGTCCAGGGCTCGCTCTCCGCACCGGACGGCGAGGTGGCCAGGGCGTCCGCGTGGCTGATCCTCCGAGCTCCGGGTTCGACCGACGAGACGAACCTCGAACCGCCTCCGTTCGTCGGGCCGGACGATTCGGCGGAGCTGCCCACGTTCGATCCGTGGGAAGGCCCGAGCTACTTCACGGCAATGGAGTGGCGGTTCGCCCATGGCGCGTTCTTCGAGCCCGGACCGTCCGCAGCGTGGATGCGGATGCGGGTGGCCCTGGTGGAGGGCGAACGACCCTCGCCGCTGTCACGGGTCCTGGTCCCCGCCGACTCGGCGAACGGCATCAGCTCGGAGGTCCCCATCGACCGGTTCCTGTTCGTCAACACCGAACTGACCGTCCACTTGGCCCGCATGCCGGAGGCGAACTCGGTAAGGTACTGGGCGGCACGGTCATCGGCTACGTGGGCAACACCG
>DAIMKN010000165.1:0-4662 GCA_036721725.1 Actinomycetota bacterium | reverse complement strand
TCGCCACCGACTTCGACCGGGAGGGCGAGGCCATCGCCTGGCACGTCGCCGAGTCCATCGGAGCCGACCCCCGCGCCGCGAACCGAGTGACGTTCACCGAGATCACCAGGTCGGCGGTGCAAGAAGCGTTCGAACATCCCCGCCACATCGACTTCGACCTGGTGAACGCGCAGCAGGCCCGCCGGGTCCTCGACCGCGTGGTCGGCTACAAGCTCTCGCCGCTCATCTCCAAGGGCCTCAAGCGGTGGGGCCTGTCCGCCGGCCGCGTCCAGTCGGTGGCGCTCCGGCTGATCGTGGACCGCGAACGGGAGATCGAGGCGTTCTTCCCGCAGGAGTACTGGAGCGTGGACACCCGTCTCCGCCCCGCCGACGGCCCCGAGGACGGCCCGTCGTTCCTGGCCCGACTCATCCAGATCGGCGACGAACGCCTCGCCGCGTCTCCGGACAAGAAGGGCTTGGTGCTGTCCTCGCAGGAGGACGCGGATGCCCACCTCGAACGCCTCCGCCAGGCGGCCTACGTGGTGCAGGAGGTCCGCCAGCGCGAGGTCAAGCGAACGCCCGCCCCGCCGTTCACCACCTCCACGCTGCAACAGGAGGCCGCCCGCAAGCTGGGGTTCTCCTCGCGCCGGACCATGCAGGTCGCCCAGCGCCTCTATGAGGGCATCAACATCCCGGGTGAGGGCCAGGTCGGGCTGATCACCTACATGCGGACGGACTCGGTGAACATCGCCGAACAGGCCCTCCAGGAGATCGCGGAGGTCGTTCGGCTGAACTACGGGCCGGAGTACGCCCTGGCCGAGCCGAGGCGGTACAAGAAGAAGCAGCGGGGAGCGCAGGAGGCCCACGAGGCCATCCGGCCCACCAGCTCGAGCCGATCGCCCGACGTGGTGGGCGCGTTCCTCGACCCCAGCCAGGCCCGTCTGTACCGGCTGATCTGGCAGCGAACGGTGGCCTCGCAGATGGCCGAGGCCCGGTTCGACCAGGTCAGCGTGGACATCGCGGCGGCCGCCACCGACGGCGTGTCGAACTACGTGCTGCGGGCGACCGGACAGACGCTGCGGTTCGACGGGTTCCGGCGGGTGTACTTCGAGGGCCGGGACGACTCGGCGGACGAGGACGCCGAATCCCAGCTCCCGGCGCTCACGGCCGAGCAGCTCCTCGCGCTCCTCGAGGTCATCCCGGAACAGCACTTCACCCAGGCCCCGCCCCGATTCACCGAGGCCAGCCTGGTCAAGGCGCTCGAGGAGAACGGCATCGGCCGCCCGTCCACGTACGCGCCGACGATCTCGACGATCGTCGAACGCAAGTACGTTCGGCTGGAGGACCGCCGGTTCTTCCCCGAGGACATCGGGATGGTGGTGAGCGACGTCCTGGTCGACCACTTCCCCGACGTCGTCGACATCGGGTTCACCGCCCGGATGGAGGAGGAGCTGGACGACATCGCCGAGGGCAAGGCGAGCTGGGTCCAGGTCCTGCGGGAGTTCTACGATCCGTTCGTGGAGGCACTCGAACGGGCCGGCGACAAGATCGAGCCGCCCGTCGTGGTGCTGACCGAGATGTGTCCGCGCTGTCCCGAGGAGGGCCGCGAGCCGGCCCACCTGGAGGAGAAGCTCGGCCGCTACGGCCGCTTCATCGCCTGCCAGAACTACCCCGAATGCAAGTACACGCGGCCGATGGAAAGCGACGGCAGGCCCGAACCCGAGCTGATCGGCGAGGCCTGTCCGACGTGCGGCAAGCCGCTGGTCAAGAAGACCGGGCGGTTCGGTCCGTTCGTCGGTTGCAGCGGTTACCCGGACTGCAAGTACATCAAGAAGGAGCCACCCAAGAGCACCGGCGTCACCTGTCCCCAGTGCAAGCAGGGCGAACTGGTCGAACGCAAGGGTCGGTTCGGTTCGTTCTACTCGTGCAACCGCTATCCCGAGTGCTCGTTCAGCGTGAACCAGACGCCGCTGCCCGATCCGTGCCCGAACTGCCAGGGGCTGGTGGTGCAGGTTCGCGGGGGCAACACGCGCTGCATCGCCTGCCACAGGGCGTGGGACGCGGAAGGCATCGAACTCTCCGAGGAGGAGGCCGAGAAGCTGATCCCCAAGGCCCGCGCCGCCCGTCCGAAGTCGGCCACAGCAAAGCCGAAGCCGAAGTCGACCAAGGCCAAAGCCAAGGCCAAGGCTCGGGCGGCCAAGGGCGCCTGAGGAGGATCTCGCCGCGCCGATGGCCACCGTCGCCGACGAGATCGCCCTGCTCCGCGGGACCAAACGGTCCACCTTCAAAGACCTGCTGACCGACTCCTCGTTCTCCCGACTGTGGCGGGCGATGCTGGTGTCCTCCCTCGGCGACTGGGTGGGGTTCGTGGCCGTGGCGGCGCTCGTCACGAAGATCGGCGGTGCCAGGCTGGGCGGCCTGGCGGTGGCCGGGGTGATGATGGCCCGCCTGCTCCCGTCCGTACTGTTCGGTCCGTTCGCCGGCGTGTTCGCGGACCGGTTCGACCGCCGAAAGCTGATGATCTCGGCCGACCTGTCGCGGGCTGCCCTGTACGCCTCCATCGCGTTCCTGCCCGGCCTGCTGGCCATCTTCGCGGTGTCGTTCGTCATCGAGTGCCTGTCGCTGCTGTGGAGCCCGGCCAAGGACGCGAGCCTCCCCAACCTGGTGCCGCCGAGGCAGTTGCCGAACGCCAACTCGGTGGGCCTGATCACCACGTACGGGACACTCCCCATCGGGGCGACCGTCTTCACGATCCTCACGGCGGCGGCCGCCTCCATCGGGCGCGCCCACTACCTGGGACGCCACCCGTTCTTCCTGGCGCTGTGGCTGGACTCGCTCACGTTCCTGTTCAGCGCCCGCATGATCTGGGGGCTCGAACTGCGGCGGCCCGTTCGACACCGGACCCCCGGCGAGTCGGTCGACGCCGCGGCCTACAACCTCCACCAGGCCTGGGAGGACGCCAAGGCCGGCTACCGCTTCCTGGCCGAGCATCCGCTGATCCGAACGATGACCCTCGGCGTCGTGCTCGCCTTCGCCGGGGTCGGTTCGGTCATCTCGCTGGGTCCGATCTTCGCCCAGCAATCGGTGAACGCCGGGCCGACCGGGTTCGGCGTCCTGATGACGGCGTTCGGACTGGGGATGGGCGCGGGGCTGGGGCTGATGGGGCCGTTCCGCAAGGTGTTCGGCCAGGTCACCCTGTTTTACGGCGGCATGCTGGCCGCTGCGGCGTGCCTGTTCGTCTTGGCGGCCATGCCCACGATCTATCTGGCCGCGGCGTTCGCCGTCCCCATCGGCGTCGGCGTCGGCCTGGCCTGGGTGACCGGCTACACGATGATCCAGGAGAACGTGCCGGATGAGTTCCGGGGCCGAACGTTCGCCACGCTCACCATCGGGGCGCGGATGACGTTGTTCGCCGCGCTGGTGGCGTTCCCCGCCATCTCCTTCGTCATCGGCTTCCACTACGTGACCGTCGCGGGGCGGCTGTTCGACCTGTCCGGGACCCGCGACGCGATGTGGCTGGGCGGGGTGGTCGTGGTGCTGGCCGGGGCGCTGTCTCGCCGGGGCCTCAAGCGGACCCGCCTGGCTCAGTCCAAACCGCTCAAGCTGATCCCCCGACTCCTCAAGGTCCCGGAGCGGGCGGGGGTGTTCGTGGCGTTCGAGGGTGTGGAGGGGGCCGGCAAGGGCACGCAGGTCGAACGGGCCAGGACCCACCTGGAGTCGCGCGGCCGGGAGGTGCTGGTGACGCGGGAGCCCGGCGGGACGTCGTTCGGCGAAAAGCTGCGCGACACCATCCTGGACACGGCAACGGGTGCGGTGGACGCCCGGGCGGAAGCGCTGCTGTTCGCCGCCGCGCGGGCCCACCACGTCATGACCGTCATCCGTCCCGCCCTGGCCGAGGGCAAGGTGGTCCTGTGCGACCGCTACATCGACTCCTCGGTGGCCTATCAGGGCGTGGCCAGAGGGCTCGGCGAACAGGACGTCCTGACCCTCAACACGTGGGCGACCCAGGGCCTGTTCCCCGATCTGACGATCCTGCTCCACCTGGAGGCGGCGGCCGGGCTGGCGCGGGCCGGCGACGAACTGGACCGCATCGAGTCCGAGGACCTGGCGTTCCACGCCAAGGTGTCCGAGGCCTACCTCAAGATCGCCGACGAACACCCGCAGCGGTTCGTTGTGGTGGACGCCTCGCAGACGCCGGACGCCGTGGCGGACCAGATCGGCGTCGCCCTCGACCGGCTGTTCGAGCCCAAGCACGAACGGTCCGGCGCGACGTAGCGTTGTCGCCGGGCCCGGATAGTCTCTAGGTCGATGGCTTCGACGCTCGAACGCGAACTCCCCCCCGTCATCCGGGACATGGCCGGACAGGACCAGGCCGCGGCGTTCCTGGCCCGCGCCCTGGTCCACCCCAACCACGCGTACCTGTTCAGCGGGCCCGAGGGGTCGGGGAAGCGACTGGGGATGCGGGCGTTCGCCGCGGCGATGCTCTGTCCGAACGGCGGGTGCGGGGATTGCAGGGCGTGCCGCCTGGCGCTCGGCGAACGCCACCCGAACATGACGATCCTCGAGCCGATGGGCCCGGACATCCTGGTGGGCAAGGACTCGCGGGACCAGGACACCGCGCGGTGGTTCGCCGGGCAGGCCTACCTCACGTCCATCGAGCCCGGCCGCAAGGTCATGGTGGTG
>DAIMKN010000164.1:0-4690 GCA_036721725.1 Actinomycetota bacterium | reverse complement strand
CCTTCTGATCCGTAGTCAGACGCTCTATCCGGACTGAGCTACTGGCGCGTGCCGCGGAGAGGGCGGGATTTGAACCCGCGAGGGCTTGCGCCCAACCGGTTTAGCAAACCGGCGCCATAGACCGGACTAGGCGACCTCTCCGAGGATGAGTCTATCGAACGCGGGAGGGCGGCGCCGGGTTCGATATGCCGCGTTCGGGTAGATATGGCAACCGAACGACCCGACCACCCGAAAGGAGCGACCATCATGGGCGCAGGAACGAGCGACAAGGCCGAAGGCAAGCTCGACGAGCTGAAGGGCAACGCCAAGCAGACGTTCAGCAGCAACCCCGACACCCAGGCCGAAGGCGCGGCGCAGGAGGCCAAGGGCAAGGGCAAGCAGACGTGGGGCGACGTGAAGAACACGGGCCAGAAGATCAAGGACCGCTTCACCAAGCACTGATCCGCGCCGCAACCCAAGTTCGAATGAAGATCTCCGGGAGGCCGGCCTCCCGGAGTTCGACCTGCCCGAAATGAAGCAGCTACAGCTGGACCAGGCGGTCCTGATACAGCGAACGATCGGCCCGTCGCATGAGGTCTTCGATGCGGTCACCGCTCCCCGGCGTATACCGGCTCGTGCCGACGACCACGCTCAGCCGGTACGCTCGGCCACCCCGGCCGTTCAGTTCGAGCACCCGGTCCCGGAGCCGTCCCACCGCCGCGTCGCGGCCGTGTTCGGATTCCACGGGAAGCAGCACGCAGAACTCGTCGCCGCCGACACGGGCCACGACGTCGGAGGAACGGAACGAGCACTGCAGGATCGTGGCGAGGTCGATGAGCGCCTGATCGCCGTGGATCCGGCCCAGGGCTGCGTTGAGTTCGGCGAGGCCCTCCACGTCGACCGTGAGGAGCCAGAAGCCCTTGTTCGCGCGATCCGCCCGCGCCACGTGCTCGTGAGCGAGGGAGATGAACTGGCGCCGCCCGGGCAGGCCGGTCAGCGCATCGACCGTGGTGTTCCGCAGAGCCTGCCGAGCCCTGTTCCGTTCGATCAGGTAGCCGACGGTGGCGGGCAGGATCTCCAGGCCCTTGGGCCCCTTCACCACGTAGTCGTCCGCGCCCCGGGTGATCGACTCCATGGCCATCGACTCATCGTCCGCGCTGGAGAGCGCCAGGATGGCGACGAGCGGCGAACTCGAACGGAGCGTCCCCAGCGCCTCCAGGCCCCGGGCGTCGGGGAGCGAGAGGTCCACCAGGATGCAGTCGAACGTCTCCGTGACCAGCCGGGACAGCGCGGCCGACATCCGTTCGATCCACTGTGTCCGGAAGCCGCCGGCCTCCATCAGGACCCGTTCGACCTGTCGTGCCTCGGCGGGATTGTCCTCGATCAGCAGGATCCTTCGCGTTCCGTCAGTCATCGCCCATCGAACAAGCCTTCGGCGGAGCGGGAGTGAACCTTGAGCGATGTGGGCCGAACTCCCGACAGCTATCCGGCCGAGGCCGCTGCCGCGGCGCTCGCCGGGGCGCCAATCACGTACACCACGGACACGATGGCCGGGTCTCGCGGCCGTGCGCTGCCAGCAGCTTGCCCAGCGCGTCCTGGAGGTTCGCCACGTCCCGTTCGCCCAGGTGGTGGCCGAAATGGACGTCCAGAGCCGCGGCGAACACCGGCGCGGCCCGCTCCAGCATCTCCCTGCCTTCCGGCGTGATCGCGGCGAACACCCCCCGGCGATCCGGCGAACAAAGATCCCGCGTCACCAGGCCGGCCTCGGCCAGCCGGTCGACGAGCCTCGTCACCCCACTCTTGCTCAACAGCACGGAACGCGCCAGCTCGTGCATCCGGAGCCGGCCGGCCGGCGCCTCCCCCAGATGGGCCAGGACCTCGTGCCAGGTCAGCGAGATCCCGACGCTGCGCTGGAGGGACCCGTCGAGAGCATCGGCCACGGCCGCGTTCGCCTGGACCAGCGACAGCCATGCGGACACCCGTTGCTCATCACGCTCCGCCCCCATGGGTCGGATGCTAGCAACTTCGCAACCGAGCCGTTGACCTGCGGGTTCGGAAGCCTCAGGCCGGGGGACGGTGGCTGCTGACCTCGACCACCTGCTGGAAGGTCGGCCGGTTCTCGCAGCAGTACCTGGACCTCATGAAGGCCTGGGTCGCGTCGGGTGCCCACCGGATCGACCGCAACGGTGACGGTCAGTACGAACAGCAGGCCGCGGTTGCCGTACCACCCCGCGATGTAGGACGAACCCACGTGGCTGCTCGGCGCGTCGTCGAACGCGAGCGGGATCTGTTGGTAGAGCTCCAGCGTCAGCGTCGGGTCGAACATGGCGTGGATGAGCTTGGGCCACCATGCGTCCATCAGCGCCTATGAGCGGCAGATCCTCCTGCCCTCGCAGGTCCACCGTGGCCGCGTCGGCCATGGCGTTCACCACGTCCGCCGGCTTGACCCCGCCGCGCGCGACGACCGGCGCCAATTTCTATCTTGTCCCCTTTGTAACCCCCGCGTGCGTTTCATCTTGCGAGGCCTGGGACCGACCAGGGCGTCGCAGGTCACGGGTATCCTGGTGCCGTGACTGCGCGAGGCCGGGCGGGCTGGTCGGCCGGTCGGCGCGAGCGACTGATGGCTCGGAGCCGGCGCGGGGCGTTTCTGTTCGCCGTCCTCTTGGGGCTGGTGGTCCTCACCGCCGCACCCTCGCTGGCGCACGCCCTTCCCATCCGAACGCAGCCGGTGAACGGTTCGGTCCTCACCACCTCGCCGCAACAGATCGTGATGACGTTCGCCGAGCGCGCCGACCCGACGCTGTCGTTCATCCACGTCCTGAACCCGGCCGGTCAGCGGGTCGAACGCGGCGCCTCGAGCCCGGTGCCGGGCCAGCCGTTGGACCTCCGCGTGGCCGTCCCCAATCTGCCGAACGGTGTGTACACGGTGACCTGGCGAACGGTGTCCAGAGTGGACGGGCATGTCACTGCAGGGTCGTTCACGTTCGGCATCGGGCAGTCGCCCGGCAAGGGCACGGCGGGTGGCGCGTTGACCAGTTCCTCGCCGACCCCGCCCCCGTTGGCGGTTGCCGGCCGGTGGGCTCTGTACGTGGGAACGGCGCTCCTTCTGGGTGGTGCTGTGGTCGGCCTGACGGCGTTCGGCCGGGACGCCCTTCGTTCAGTGCGAGGCACGGCTATGGCGCTGCTCGGGACGGGCTGGGTGCTGGCTGCAGCGGGGCTCGTGATGACCGTGGTCGCCGAACGTTCGTCGGTGGGGGTGTCCTACGGCGCGCTCTTCGCCTCGACCACCGGACGAGATCTGGGACGCGAAGCCATCGGCGTGGCTCTGACCGGAGGAGCCACCGCCGCCGTCATGTGGTGGCCCCGGCGGGTCACCCTGTGGGTCCTGGCCGCGGCGACCGCCATGGCCATGCTGCTGCACGTGCTGAACGGTCACGCCGCCGCTTCCTCCCACCTGACCTGGGCCAACATCGGCGTGCAGTGGCTCCATCTGCTGTCCGTGGGCGTGTGGGTAGGCGGCCTGCCATGGCTGCTGCTGATCCTCCGCCGCCGGCCGGCCGAGGAACGTTCGGCCTCCGCCCACCTCTTCTCCCGGATCGCGGCGGTGACCCTGGCCACGGTCGCCGTGACGGGCCTGCTCCGAGCGATCAGCGAACTGGGCGGCGTCGGCGCGTGGCGGCGGTTGTTCGACACGAGCTTCGGCGTGACCCTCTGCATCAAGGTGGCGCTGTTCGTCGGGCTGGTGGCGCTGGGGGCGCGCAATCACTACGTGAACGTTCCCCGCCTCCGGCACGACGCCGGCAAGGTCGGTCCACTTCGGCGTTCGGTCCGAACGGAGATCGTGCTCGCCGCGGCGATCTTCGTGGCCACGGGTTTCCTCAGCGGACTGCCTCCCGCGAGCTCGCTGGCCCAGACCGCGGGCAGGGCGTCACCGCCCGCCCGGCTCGTGGTGAACGGGAGCGACTTCGCCACGACCGTTCGGATCCGGCTGATCGTCTCCCCGGGAACCGTCGGGCCGAACCGGTTCGAGGCTCACGTCGTGGACGACGACTCGGGCAAGCCGGTGCCGGCTGATGAGGTGGCGCTCATGTTCAGCAACCCCTCGCGTCCGAACCTCGGTACCCGCAGGTTGTCGCTGGCCCCTGCAGGCAGCGGCGATGGGGTGTGGGCGGCCCAGGGCATGGACCTGTCGCTTCTTGGACGGTGGAACATCTCGGTGCTCGTGGACGGGAGCACGAGCACCGTCACCGTGCCACTGACGCTGCAGACGCGCGTTCCGCCCGACGCGGCGCCCCTCAGGTGAGTTCTCCACGCTCCTGGCGCCCGAGTTTCTTCGGTTTGATTGCACTGGTTGGGCGAAGGAGCGGGTAGAAGCAGGGGTGAGATGCCCGCCAATATGCTCCAGCCCAGACTCGATGTTCGTCTCCCGGCCGATGCACGTGCGCCGTCGGCGGCGCGTGCCGCACTCGATCCGGTCACCAGCGACCTGATCCCGGAGCGGCATGACGACGCCCGGCTCCTGGTCAGCGAGCTGGCCACGAACAGCATCCGCCACGCACGACTGGAGCGCGGAGGGTGGGTCCGGCTGACCGCCTGCGTGGAGGAGGGCTCCCTGCGCGTCGAGATCACGGACTCCGGGCGAGGATTCGAACCGGCGGTGCCGAAGGACGCCGACCCCGAGCTCGGATCGGGACGGGGACTCTTCCTGGTC
>DAIMKN010000163.1:0-4728 GCA_036721725.1 Actinomycetota bacterium | reverse complement strand
GGCGCTTCGAAGCGGCAAGCCCACCGTGGTCTGCTTCTCCACCCCGCTGCTGTGCGAGAGTCAGCTGTGCGGGCCGGTCACCGACGAGGTGATCCTGGCCGGGCGGACGTTCGGGATCGAACGCGCCAACTTCATCCACGTCGAGGAGTTCCTCCCCGGGCCCGGCCACGGCCGGCCGAGCGCGACCATCGCCAACCGGTCGCCGGGGTTCAAGGCATGGGAGCTCGAGACCGAGCCGTGGGTGTTCGTCATCGACCGCACCGCGACGATCCGGTTCCGGGCCCTCGGTCTGGTCACCGCGCCGGAGATCCTGGGCGCCCTCGGCTCGCTGGCGTGACCTCGCCCGTCAACCGGGAGGCAAACGGGTCGACCCGGCCGAGGCGTGCGTCGGCGCGGGACGCCTCGCGATCTTCCCGGTCCAGCCACTCGTAGAGGACAAGTCCGAGGGCCGGGAGCATGGCCACCATGGCCGAAACCCACATGATGGCCCCTCCCAGGTGCTGATCGCCGATCGGCGAGAGCCCCAGCGCGGCGGTGGCCGTGGCGTAGTGGGGGTACAGGACGTGGTCGCTGCCGTAGATGACCATCCCCAGGAACGCGGTCACCGGCATGGACAAGAACAGGTAGAAAAGGCGCGCCGGACCGGACAGGCGCCCCGGCGCGGGGTCGTTCGCCACGACCGGACGCCAGAACAGGAGCGCGGCGAACAGGTACAGGACGTGTTCGAGGTCGTGCACGACGCCGCTTTCGAGCGACCGCTCGTACAGGCCGCTGAAGTGCGAGACCCAGAGCACGCCGGCGAACAGTCCCCACGCCAGGAAGGGGCTTGACAGGACCCTGACGGCTCGGCTCCGGAGCACCGGCACGAGGTAGCGCTTGCGAAGACCAGGGGCGGACGCCTGGAGGGCGAGCGTCACGGGCGCACCCAGGAGGAGCAGGGGCGGCGCGACCATCATCAGCAGCAGGTGTTCGACCATGTGCACCGACAGGAGCTGATCGGAATAGCGGCCGATCGGGGACAGCAGGGCGAACGCGATCACGCCGAGCCCGCTCATGAAGCACCACGTCTCCCGGCGGTGGCCGCGGCTCGAACGCGACCGGACCCGGCGCAGCAGCCAGAGGTAGACGAGCGCCGCATCGACCAGCGGGAGCAGCACGGCCGGTTCGAGGCGCCACGAACGCAGCACGGTGCCGGCACTCGACGCCGACGCGGCGGCCCAGCCGGTCAGCAGCCCCCCGGTCACGTCGCCAGCTGATCGATGGAGGACGTGGCCGGCGCTGCGGGAGGAGGTGACGGCGGTGCGGGCCGTCCGGACGGGGAGGCCGGCGTTCGAGACGAACACGGGATCGTGAAGCAGAACTCGCTGCCCGCGCCCTCCTCGCTCCGGGCCCCCACCGAACCGCCGTGCGCGGTGGCGATCGCCTTGACGATGGAGAGCCCCAGGCCCACCCCTCCCGCCTCTCGCGTCCGCCCGGGGTCCACCCGGCGGAACCGGTCGAACAGATGGGGCAGGTTCGCCACTGCGATCCCGGGGCCCGAGTCGAGCACCGTGACGGTGACCGAGTCTCCCGTCCGGCGGGCGCCGACCGCGATCCGGTCGCCGGGCCGGGTGTGCTTGACCGCGTTCTCGATCAACGAGTCGAGCGCCATGGCCAGCCGCTCGGCGTCGGCGCTGACGACGGTGGCGGATCGTTCGCGCTGCTCCCACGCCCGAGGGATCGAACCCCACCGGCGAAGGGCGTCGGCGATCAGCGCGTCGACGTCGGCGGGGGCCTGGACCAGGAACCCGGGATCCTCCGACGCGGCCAGGAACAGCAGCCGGTCGGCGAGCCGGCGCAGGCGCATCAGCTCGTCGACGGCGATGGCCGCGTCCTCCTGCACCACCGAGCTCTTGGCCGTTCGCTGGATGAGCTCGACCTGGCCCAGGGCGATGGTGATGGGCGTGCCGAGCTCGTGCGACGCGTCCTGCAGGAACCGCCGTTCCCGTTCGAGCAGGCGGAGGTTCTCGTCCGAGACGCGTTCGATCTCACCCATCGCGATCAACCGCTTTCGTGCGTGCCACACCATGGCCAGGAACATCGCGGCCATGAGGGGGACCTCGGTGAGCTCGTCGAGCGGCTGGGAGCCCCGGCGCACGTCGATCCAGATGGCCAGGCCCGTCGTGATCATGACCACCAGGAGGGCCCACGCGGTTGGCCGGACCTTCCACACGCGGAAGCCGTAGAGCAGCGTGAGGCTCACCCAGATGAAGTGGAACGGAACGGTCTCCCACTCGGGGAGCAGGAGCATGGCCGCCAGGTTCGCCGCCGCGAACACGACCCACGCCAGGTCCACCGAGTAGCGTCGAAGCGGCCTATCCTGCCGCTCAGTCAACATCGACGCCGTACCCCCGGCCTCGGAGCGTGACGACGGAACGGGGGCCGAGCTTCGCCCGAAGCCTCCCCACGTAGACGTCGAGGACGTTCGACTCCGGACTGAAGTGGTAGCCCCACACCGCGGCCAGGAGGCGCTCCTTGGACACGGTTCGACCGGCGCTCCGCATCAGCTCGCGCAGCAGGAGGAACTCCCGGTCCGCCAGGGGGACGGGCCCGGAGCCCGAGTCCGCCTCGCGACGGACGACGTCGAGCGTGAGCCGCGAGCTGACCAGTTGCGTCGGTGCGCTCCTGGCCGCGCTCCGCAGGCGCGCGTGGACCCGTGCCAGCAGCTCGTCGAACGCGAACGGCTTCACCAAGTAGTCCTCCGCCCCGAGCTGGAGCGCGGTCACCTTGGACGTCGTGGTGGCCAGCGCCGATAGCACGATGACGGACTGCTGCGGCTTCTTGGCCAGGATGCTTCGAAGAACCGCCGTCCCGTCCAGGCCCGGCATCAGAAGGTCCAGGATGACCAGGTCGTACCGTTCGGCCAGTGCCTGGCGGAGGCCGTCCGCGCCCCCGGCGCACACGTCCACCAGGAATCCCTCCCCGCGAAGACCGCGGCCGACGAAGTTCAGGATCCGCGGTTCGTCGTCGATCACCAGGATCTTCGGGATCGGTAGCGTCTGCGTCGAAGCCTCGATGGTCTCCCTCCCAGCCGGCACCAGGAGCCTAGGCGTTCGGCCTCGGCGGGCGCAAGGAGTTCATGACAGATCTGTCATGCGACAGAACGCCCGGGGGCGGTTCTGCCTGATGTGGCGCCCGACGGATCGAACGTCCTTCATGACAGAACTGTCAGGGTCTTGCTTTTCGTTCCGGGGCGTTCCTAGGATGCGACGGCTCGATCCTCAGGGGCTCGCCGAGGGTGGGCGGTCCCCCCGAACTAGGAGGTTGCCATGGGGAACCGCGTTTGGGCTCGGATGCGAGCGATCCGGATCGTCGGTCTCGTCGCCGTCCTGCTCTTGGTCGGCACGGCGTGCTCCAAGGGGCGCGGCGGCAGCGGCGTCACCGCCTACGACGTGTTCGTCCAGAAGTTCCGCTTCAACAGCATGCCCGCCTCCCTCCCCACCGGGAACCTCCAGATCAACTTCACCAACCGGGAGTCGTTCCCCATCGTTCACGAGATGATCCTGTTGCAGCTCCCGTCCGGGAAGACGCCGAAAGATCTGATCAACAGCGCCAAGGTGAAGGGTTGCGCCGGCGGCGAGGCCTGCGAGTCCCAGTACCTGCACTTCGGCGAGATCCCCGACGTGAGCACCGGGGCGACCAGATCCCAGGTCTTCAACCTTCCGCCCGGCCACTACTTCCTGGCGTGCTGGCAGCAGGGCACGCCCGACGGGAAAGACAACGGGCCTACGCACCTGTCCATCGGCATGCTCTATCTCTTCAACGTGACGCCCTGATCGATGCTGCACGACCTGTTCCGAGGTCCCGACGCCCGACGACGACGTCTCCTCCTCGCCGGTCCGTTCGTCCTGCTGCTGTTCACGAGCTGCGCGCAGGCGGGGGCCACCGAACAGGGCCAGAAGGTGCACACACTCTTCACCATCATCCTGCTGCTCGCCGCCCCGGTGTTCATCGTGGTCGAGGCGCTCCTGCTCTGGTTCGTCCTGGCCGGTCGTCGCCACCGAACCGAGGAGGAGCCGTCGCAGTCCGCGGGATCGCGGCGCACCCTGATCATCTTCTTCCTCATCCCGACGCTGATCGTGGCGGTGGACTACGTGTTCGGCGAACGAACGCTCGCCGACGTGCAGAAGCAGGATCCGAACCCCACCGTCACCATCCGGGTCGAGGGCTTCCAGTGGGAATGGACCTTCTACTACCTGAACGAAGGCTTCTTCACCACCGGCAAGACCCTGGTCAAGCCCGCCGAGATGGTCGTGCCGGTCGATCAGCCGATCCACATCGAACTCGAATCCCGCGACGTCATCCATTCGTTCTTCGTCCCGGCGTTCCTGTTCAAGCGCGACGTCATCCCGGGCCGGCACAACAACTTCACGTTCACCGCGACGAAGCTCGGCACCTTCCAGGGGCAGTGCGCGGAGTTCTGCGGCCTGTACCACTCGAAGATGACGTTCACGCTGCAGGTCGTGGACGAGTCGGACTACCTGGTGTGGGTGAAGAAGGCGAAGGAGGCGGCGTTCAACGCGTCCTGCCCGGTGCACGGCGACACCGTGAACGTGACCGCGAAGAACACGTCGTGGAGCACCTCTTGCATCGCGGTCGCGGCCGGGGCGCCCGTGGCGCTCACCGTGGCGAACCTCGACGCGGGCATCGACCACAACTTCGCCATCTACAACAACCCGCTGCGCCAGC
>DAIMKN010000162.1:0-4756 GCA_036721725.1 Actinomycetota bacterium | reverse complement strand
GCGTGAGGATGCCGATGCCGTCCGTTCGAGCGTGGATGATCTCGTTGCCGACCACGAGGTTCTCGAAGTCCTTGAGCTTCTTGCGGATCCAGGCGAGGGTGTCCGCGGAGTGCTTCAGGAACCCGCGCGGCAGGTCGTCCTTCAGTCCGCCGACCCGAACGTAGGAGTGGTGCATCCGCGCGCCGGTGGCCGACTCCATCAGCCCCTGGACCATCTCGCGTTCGCGGAACGCGTAGAACATCGGCGTCATCGCGCCGAGCTCCAAGGGGTAGGAACCCATGAACATCAGGTGGTTCAGCACCCGGTTCCACTCGGCCATCATCGTTCGGATCCACTGGGCCCGCTCCGGCACCTCGATGCCGAGCATGCGTTCGATCGCTTCGACCCAACCGAGCTCGTTGTTGAACGCCGACAGCCAGTCGTGGCGGTTCATCAGCACCAGGACCTGGCGGGGATCGCGGTACTCGGCGAGCTTCTCCGCGCCCCGGTGCATGTAGCCGATGACCGGCTCGGCCCGGATGATGAGCTCGCCGTCGAGCTCCAGCACCACCCTGAGGACGCCGTGCGTGGAGGGGTGCTGCGGACCGATGTTGAGGATCATCTCCTCGGTCTTCAGCGGGTTGTCGACGACGACCTCGATGCCCCCGCCCCGGAGCATCTGGGCCTCGCTCTGCCAGGAGAGGGCGCGCTGCTCGTCGGTATCCATCAAGCCGCAGCCTAGCAAACCACCGTTCGAACGGATTCGCCCCCGCGTCGTCAGTTCCTCGCGAATTCCCCCCAACACGCGAACCGCGACCTTCCCGAGTCAACAGACAGATCTGGCGCGGGTGAGCCACTCCCTGTTCGGGATGGAGCCAACAAAGACGCCCTCGTCTGCCGCCTCGGACCCGGGACCGATGTCGGCTTTCTTGGTGAAGCCCTCCATCGACGAACCGCGCGACGCGGGCGAGGACCAGCTGGCGGCACTGCCACCCCATATCAGGGAGCGGGCTCGCGCCCATGGGCCGGGAGTGTTCGGCTCGGCGATGTAGTCGCGGGCCGATCAAGGTGAGATCGGCGTCGAGAAGCCTCAGGCCCCTACGAGCTGGTCTGACGGTTCTCCATGACCCGGTTCGGCGTGCCGATGGAGGGGCCGTCGTTCGTGCTCTCGGTGGACTCGGAGGCGGAGACGGCCTTCAGCGCCTCACCGGTCTCCCGGTCGCTGGCGGCCTGCACCGCCACGTCACCCAGCGAGATGATGCCGACCAGGCGCTTGCCCTCCACCACGGGCAGGCGTCGAACCTTGTGCTCGACCATGAGGTCGCGAGCCTCCGACAGCTTCATCCCCGGGTTGGCCGTTGCGGTCGTCCTGGTGGCGATGTCGCCCACCTTGATCTGCCCGGGATCCTGGCGTTCGGCCAGCACCCGGATGACCAGGTCACGGTCGGTGATGATGCCGATCAACTCCTCCCCGTCCATGACCGGGAGCGCGCCGATGTCCTCGGACTTCATGAGCCCCGCCGCGACATCGGCGGTACTGTCCGCGCTGATTGTCTGAGGACTCTCGGTCATCGCGTGTCGAACCAGGATCGCCATGGCTCCTCCTCCTTCGTGTGGGCTTTGACGAAGGAGTTACCCGGCCGGCAACGTCTCCACCCAACGACGCCAAGCCGGGCTGCTCATCGGGCGCACACCAGACACAGGCGTTCGATGAGCGTTCGAGGCACGCCGTTCGCCGGCTCGAACTCACCCACCGCCCAGATCGAGCCGCCGGTCGAGGCCACACCTTCCAGCCGGTTCACGTTCGGGCCGGGATCAGGACTCGTCTGCACCTGCCAGGCCGATCCGTTCCAATGTTCGATCAGGGTGGCGGACCCGCCGGAGGGATCGGGCGATGACGTCGAACCGACCGCCCACAGCTCGCTCCCGTGGGCCGTCAACGACGCCAGCGCGTCGGCGCCCGCGACGTCGGGCATCGCCGGATAGCTCCACGATGAACCGTCCCAGTGGGCCGTCAGCGCCGAACCCGCATCCGCAGCAGTGGCGGCCACACGGCCGGCCAGCCAGGCATCCTTCGGGCCGAGCACCAGGACGTCGCTCAGCCTCGCGCCCGGCGGCAGCTTCGGTCCGAGCGGCACCTCGTTCCACGTCGACCCGTTCCAGCGTTCGACGAACGCCGACCCGTTCGCGGCGGTGCCGGCCGCCCACACGTTCGACCCGTCGGACGCCGACACCGCGACCAACGAACCCGAGCGAGCCGCGCCCTCCACGGGGAGCCACCCCGAGCCGTTCCAGTCCTCCAGCAGCGCCGCGTTCGGCGTCGTGGTCAGCCTGGATCCGACCGCCCACGCGTCGTCCGGGGCGATCGCGACGACATCGCGGAGGGCACCGTAGATGGCCACCGCACCCGGGACCAGTCGCCACACGGCGCCGTCCCATCGTTCGATCAGCGGATGCCGTCGCGAACCCTTGAGGGTGCGGTCGCCCACCGCCCACATGTCGCTCGCCGACGTTCCCGCGACGGCCCGCAGGGTGCTCGAATCTGCTGCCGCGGACCTCGGGGTCCGAACGACCTCCCAGCCGTTGGGGCCGAGGAATTCGGCCAGCGTCTGGCCCGAGGTGCCGACCGCCCACACGGCGGTGCCGTCCGGAGAAGCGACGTCGTAGAGCTGGTTGCCACCCGGTCCGGCGCCCCGCTGGTTGGGACTCGCCACGAACATCCAGCCGGCCGGACTCCGCGGGAGGCCTTCCGCCGGCGCACTCCTCGCTGCCGCGGGCGTCCCCACCTCCGCCATCAGCAGGACGCCCGTCAGGAACGCCGTCCGAGCGATGCGCATGAGCTGATGGTAGCCCCATGGCCGCAGGTGCGGGAAGGCGGTACCGTGCTGCCCATCATGGACTTCCGCGTCCCCGACGAGCTGCAGGCGCTGGTCGACTCGTACCGCTCGTTTCTGGACCGCGAGGTGCGCCCGGTGGAGGAACGCTTCGCGCTCCGGCTCCAGGAGGACGAACTCACCGACGAGATACGCGAGGAAGGGCTGAGGCTCCGTCGCCGCAGCGCCGAACTCGGCTTCTACGCGGCGCACATGCCGGAAAGCGTTGGGGGACAAGGGCTTTCGAGTCTCGGGTACACGTTGCTGGTCGAAGCCGGCGCGCAGACCGGCTACCGGTTCGGCGCCTTCACCCTCGGTCCGCCGAACCCGGAGGCGCCCAACCCCATCCTCATGGACCTCCCCCAGCACCTCCACGCGAAGTACGTCGAACCGTTGGTGAGAGGCGAGACCACCATGTGCTTCGCCCTGACCGAACCGGAGGCGGGCTCCGACGCGCAGGCCATCCGGACCTCCGCCGTGCAAGACGACGGCCACTGGGTCCTCAACGGCCGCAAGCACTTCATCACGAACGGGGCCGGCGCCGACGTCGCCATCGTGTTCGCCGTCAACGACCGGGAGAAGCGGGCCGCCGGCGGCATCACCGCGTTCCTGGTCGAACGCGACACCCCCGGCTTCACCGTCGGCAAGAACCAACGAACGATGGCCGGCGACACCAACCAGGCCGAACTGATCTTCGACGACTGCCGCGTGCCGGGAGACAACGTCATCGGAGAGGTCGGGTTCGGGTTCGGCTCGGCCATGAAGTTCCTGAACGGCGGCCGGGCGTTCATCGGCGCGATGTGCGTGGGCGTGGCCGACTACCTCCTGCGCATCACCACCGAGTACGCCAAGCAGCGAACGACGTTCGGCAAGCCCATCGGCAAGAACCAGGCCGTGCAGTGGATGCTCGCCGACTCGGCTCTTGAGATCCACGCATCACGCCTCATGACCTACCACCTGGCGTGGCTGGTCGACGAGGGCGGCTACCCGATCAAGGAATCGTCGATGGTCAAGCTCAACAACACCGAGATGGTGGGGCGCGTGGCCGACCGCGCCGTGCAGATCTGGGGCGGCATGGGCCTGCTGACCGAGGGACCGGTCGAACGCATCTACCGGTTGGTGCGGATGCTCCGGGTGGTCGAAGGGGCGAGTGAGATCCAGCGCCTCATCATCGCCCGTTCGCTCGGCCTGTAGACCGGCCAAGCCAGCCAGCAGATCTGCGACCGCATCCGAGCTTGACATGTGACTAAAGAGTCACCTATTGTCTTCGGCGTGGACGCGGTGTTCAGTGCCCTGGCCGATCCGACGCGGCGGAGCCTGCTCGACGAGCTCTTCCGCGAGGACGGGCAGACGTTGAGCGCGCTCGAGAAGCGCTTCTCCATGACGCGCTTCGGCGTGATGAAGCACCTGAAGCGGCTCGAGGAGGCGGGCCTGGTGGTCACCAAGCGGCGAGGCCGCGAGAAGCTCCACTTCCTGAACCCGGTCCCGATCCGGCTCGTCCACGACCGGTGGGTGAGCAAGTACGCCGAGCCCTGGGCCGCTGCGCTCAGCGGCCTCAAGACCAGACTGGAGAGTCCCATGGAGAAGGTGTTCGAGATCTATATCCGCACGACCCCGGAGCGCCTGTGGGAGGCGATCACCGACCCCGAGATCAGGAGCAAGTACCAGTTCGGCTCCCGGTTCAGCTCCGACATCACGCCCGGCTCGCGTTACGAGATGAGCCACCCGAACGCCCCCGGGCTCCTGGGGGAGGGCGAGAACCTCGAGGTCGACCCCCCGCGCCGGCTGGTCCAGAGCATGGTTGCGCTGTGGAGCGACGAGGTGAAGAGCGAGGGCACCTCCAGGGTCACCTGGGAGATCGAACCGGTCGGCGACTCCTGCCGCCTGACCGTCACCCACGACCA
>DAIMKN010000161.1:0-4762 GCA_036721725.1 Actinomycetota bacterium | reverse complement strand
CGCAATGGGACGACCAGGGAGACGGCGTGACGAACCCGCCGGCGGTCTGCACGTCCGACGGTTCGAGCTCGGGCCAGATCTGCAGCGACCACGTGAGCTCGTCCTCCGACGACGATGGCGGGTACCTCCGGATGGCGGCGACGGCCTACTACGCGTCACCCTCGCCGCTGTAGCCTGATCGCCCTCTGGCGTTGGTCAGGTGTCCCTTGGTAGAATCGAACGCACGCGGACGTGGCTCAGTTGGTAGAGCACCACCTTGCCAAGGTGGGGGTCGCGGGTTCGAATCCCGTCGTCCGCTCCACCGCGAACGTGCCGCTGGCACCTCGCTCCACCCATGCTGGCGACAAGACTTCGTCGACCCTCTACGTGAACCAGCCAGGGTGGTGCAGGCCGGAGAGCGAACACCCACAAGTTGCCCGTTCGCGAACCCGTATGGCCTGACTCGTCCTCGTGGGCGAACCAGGCCTCGAAGATGTCCGCTTCGCCGAAAGCATGCAGACTGTTCGGGTGGCGACCCGAGGTTCAGGAGGCGAACATGGGTGACCCGACAGTTGGTGTGCTGCACCCCGGTGAGATGGGCGCCGCGTTCGGGTCGGTGTTGCGGGAGGCGGGCACCGTGGTGCTGTGGACGTCGCCCGGCCGGAGCGCGGCGACGGCGCGTCGCGCCGAGACGGCCGGTCTGCGTGACGCTGGGTCGGTGGACGACCTGACGCGCGGGAGCGACATCATCATCTCCGTTTGCCCGCCACACGCGGCCATCGACGTGGCCCGATCCGTCTCTGGCTTCGAGGGCGTCTTCGTGGACGTCAACGCCGTCTCCCCGGCCACCGCTCGCGTAGTCGCGGCGGCGATCGAGTCGGGCGGCGGCCGGTACGTGGACGGTGGGATCGTCGGACCGCCACCGCGGTCGCACGGGACGACGCGTCTGTACCTGTCTGGACCCTCGGCCCACGACGTGGCCGGGCTGTTCGCGAGCACGGTGGTGGACGTCCGGGTCATCTCCGATCGGCTTGGGGCCGCCTCCGCGCTGAAGATGTCCTATGCCGCGTGGACCAAGGGCACGACTGCGTTGCTGCTCGCCATCCGCGCGCTGGCCCGGGCCGAGGACGTGGAAGCGTCCCTCATGGAGGAGTGGAAGATCTCGCTGCCCGGCTTGCTGGAGCAGTCGCTTCGCGCCGCCCACTCCGCGTGCAGCAAGGGCTGGCGATGGGTCGGGGAGATGGAGGAGATCGCCTCGACGTTCGGCTCCGCCGATCTGCCGGATGGCTTCCATCACGCGGCGGCAGAGATCTTCCGCAGATCGCCTCGGCTCGACGATTCTCGTGCTGACGAACCGACGCTCGAGCGCGTCCTCGTCGCGCTGGCGAGGCAAGGAGCATGAGCACGCGCGTCTTCGAATCAGAAGGAGTGAAGCTGGGCGAGACGAGCACCGGATGACCAACGGCAAGACGCTCCGCCCGACTACTCGATGCTGATCGGTGACCGGTCGGGCGCTAGTCCTGGCGGCTGGCCTTCGACAGGTCGCGGATCGAGACCATGCCCACCACGCGTTCGTCCTCCATCACCGGCAGGTGGCGGAAGCCGCGGTTCAGCATGATGTCGAGCGCGTCTTTGACCGTGAGGTCGGGGCTGACCGTCAGCGGGTCGGGCGTCATCCAGTGCCGCAGCGGGTGCGTCGGCGCGTCGAAGTCCTGGGAGAGCGCGCGAACGATGTCGCGTTCGGTGAAGATGCCGGCCAGGCGTTCTCCGTCCATCACCAGCGCCGAACCGACCCGGGTCGATCCCATGACGGTGGCGGCCTCGGCCACGGTGGCCGAGATGGCGACCGTCACCAGGCTCGTGCTCATGATCTCCCGCAGCGTGGCCATCGGCATCTCCTCTCCGGGACAAACGCTACTCCGGTCCGGCTCGGGACGCGAACGCGAACGAGGGTCTGGCGCAACAGGGGAGAAGCCGCCGGCGTGCCCGTGACCCGGGTGCCAGCCCGCCGACCCTCCCGTATCCTGTTCGTGGAGGTGTGCCCCTCAGGGCAGCGATGGGTGCCTCCCCCCGGCGGGGTGGCCGAGTGGTTAGGCAGAGGTCTGCAAAACCTCGCACAGCGGTTCAATTCCGCTCCCCGCCTCCAGGCCGGCAAGGCCGGTACGGCCCCGGCTCCTACAATGGGGGCCACCCTGAAGGGCGCTTAGCTCAGGGGGAGAGCGCTTCCCTGACACGGAAGAGGTCAGAGGTTCAAATCCTCTAGCGCCCACCACGCAAAGCCGCTGGTCAGAGCGGCTTTTTGCTTTACCGGGAGGGGAGTACGATCACCGTCCCGGTGCCCAAAGGCCGCAGAAAGGCCGCATTTGTCTCCCGCGCCTGTTGGAACGTGGCCTCTAGGCCGCTGGTGAGCCGCTGCTCCAGGCGGGGCAGGATGTGGGCGTAGACCCGCATCGTGACCACGGGAGACGCGTGGCCGAGGCGATCCGCTATCTCGAGCGCGTGGGCACCCTGAGCGACCAGCAGGGCCGCGCAGGTGTGGCGCAGATCGTGGACTCGAAGGGCCGCGAGGCCGGCGTTCCGAACCGCCGGGTGGAAGACGCGCTTGCGGAAGTTGTTCGGCCGGAGTGGTCCTCCGTCGGGGGAGGGAAATCGCCAACCCTCCGGGCTCGCGTACCGCGCGATGTGCTCACCGACCATGTCCCGCAGGAACGGTGGCAGGGTGATCGTCCGCGTGCCGCCCGTCTTGGTGGGCCCAACTTGGACGTGGCCCGCAACCTCGTTGAGTGACGCCTGGATCGTCACTTCGCCCCGGAGAAGGTTGAGGCTGTCGATCTTGAGGGCCGCGGCTTCTCCGATGCGGAGTCCGCCGTAGGCAAGGAGAAGACGAGCGTCCGGTATCGCTTGGGGGTTGCCTCGGCCAGCGCGTGGACCTCCTCGCCCGACAGGAACCGCATCTCGTGGTTCGCCGCAGCAGGAGCTCGGACTCCCCGGGTGGGGTTGCGGCCGACGATCTCCGCGGCGAGGGCCTTGTTGAACATCGCCCGGAGCAGCCGCAGGGAGGCGCTGATGGTCGGCTGTCCGATTCCACGGGTAGCCATCCGCCCGACCCACGCCGAGACGTCCAGGTGGCCGATCTCGGCCATGCGCTTGTCGCCGAACTCGGGCAGGAGATAGAGCCTCGCAAAGCGGCTGTACAGGTCCACGGTCGCCGGCCGCAGGTCGGGGGAGGCCTCGAGGAACTGGAGCCAGAACGCATCGAAGTGCATCCGGCCGAGCCGGGGGTCAGTGTGCTTGCCCTCCCGGACGGCTGTCTTCTGCTTCGCCAGCCATGCCTTCGCCTCCGAGATGGTCTCGAAGGTCTTGCTCGCCGTTCGACCGTCGGCCCGCGGTAGGAGGCCCGATGCTTCCCGCCGGGCGTGTGCCGCACCCAGACGCCTTGATGCTCGTGGTCTTTGGGATCATGCATTGTCGGCTCCCTTCTTCTCCGCTTGCCAGTCGAGCAGCTTCTGTGTCGCCTGACGGCCGCCGCCACCCACGCGGCCCTTCGTCAGCCATCCATGGCGGCCGGCGGCCGCTGCCCACTCGCCCGCCGTTTTGGCCGAGACGTCGGGACGGCCCCGGTCTGCTAGGTACCTTGCGAGCGTCGCGTTCGGCCGCGTAGGAGTCATGCGAAGCGCCCACAGGTAGCCGTCGGCAACGACGGCGTGGAACTCGTCGTCGCGTGCCTTGCCACGCTGCTTCGGCGGGGCGTCCCGTAGTCGCGCCAGGGATTCCTCGGGCAGAATCGTCCAGGCGACAGCCGGGTTCGCGATCATGCTGTCCGAGTACTGAACGGCGAAGGAGAGCTTGATCTGCCGGAGGTCACGGGCAGACAAGCCCGCCGCTGGCCACCCCACGCCCCCTCCGAGGCGTCCCGTGGTCAGGCCTGGGAGCACGTGCACCTCACGAACCACCAGGCGGCCATCCCGTTCATCCACAACAACGGCGGTCAACCACCCAGCCGGCCCCTCGGCGACGCAGACATAGCCCTCGCCATCGGCCCACTGATCGGCCAGCGCCTCCAGGTGGTCGAGCTCCTCCTCCGACAGGTGGTAGTCCATGACCGCGCGAAGCGTCCGAGTCCTGAAGCGGTCCTGCTGGGAACGTGGCATGGGAGGAGCGTACCATAAACGTACCGACCTTGGAGAGTGATAAATGTTTCGAGAACTCCTCGCGATAACGGTGCACAGGCCGTACAGCGTGCAGACGTTCCGAGTCTGTGCCAAGATGCTGGGATGAAGTCAAACTCTTGGAACCCTCCCGAACCGAAGCCGTCGCTTGATGATGTCGTTCGTCGGGCGAAGCCCGGAACGTTGCCCTACCTCCGCTCACCGTCCGTCGAGCCCGCAGGGTTGCGGCCAGCCTCACCCAATCCGATGTGGGGCTGGTCCTGGGCCGCGACCGGGCGACGGTGTCACGGTACGAGACGGGCACCCGCGAGCCTCGCGGATCGGATCGGGAGGTCTACGCGGCGATCCTTCGCTCCCTTGGCGGCGGGCGTTCCGATGTGTGAGCGCCTTCTCTCCACGGGCGAGATGGCCCAGCTCTTGAACATCAGCCCCCGAGAGGCCTATCGCGTCCTCCAACGCACCCCTCGTTACCTCGTTGGTCGGCAATGGCGTTACTGTGCAGCCGACGTGCTGGAGGCGCTTCGGGAGAAGCGCCGACCATGATGGCCGACACGCTCCGCGTGGTGGCGTCGTTCCGCGGCGCCGCCCGCACCATCCTCGAAAGCGACCAGTCC
>DAIMKN010000160.1:0-4798 GCA_036721725.1 Actinomycetota bacterium | reverse complement strand
TGGCGCTGCTGGGGCCGTGGCTGTCCCGGCTGGAGACACTGGCGCTGGCTCCGGCCGTCGGCGTGGCGACCCTGGCGACGGGCGCGATCCTGATGGACCGGCTGGGCGTTCGGCTGACGGGGGCAGCCGGCGCCACGATCCCCCTCGGCCTGGCCGCGCTGGGCGGTCTGTTGGCGGTGGCGACATCCGGCCGCCGGGGCCGTCGTTCCCCGGGTCCCGCGGCGCTGGCGGAAGTTTCGGCTGACTGAATCCGCCGGGATACGGTCCGTTCGAACGCCCGCGCCGGGAGTGATCAGGGCTCGTAGGTGGCGCCGGCGCTCACCCTCGCACCTTGGGAGATGCTGTCCGGCGGGATCGAACCGCCCTCCCCCACCACCGCACCGGACACGATGGCTCTTCGCCCAACGCGCGCCCCCGGTCCCAGGATCGAATCACGAACCTTCGCTCCGGCCTCCACGACCGCCCCCGCCAACAGCACCGAATCCTCCACCTCCGCGTCGGGAAGCACCGCCGAGTTCGGGCCCAGCACCACCCACGCGCCGAGGTGGGCGGAGAGCGACACCTCGGCCGCCAGATCGACGTGCGGCGCAAGGTAATCGAGGCCGTGAAGGCGGCCCTCCAGCGCGTCGAACGTCGCCCGAAGGTATTTCTCCGGTGTTCCCAGGTCCATCCAGTACGCGTTCGACGGGTAGCCGAACAACGCGCGGCCCTGTTCGATCACCTTCGGAAAGACCTCGCGTTCGATGTTCACGCGGACGCCTCGAGGGAAGCCGTCGAACACCGACGGCTCAAGGACGTAGGTGCCCGCATTGATGAGGCCGGGGATCTCCTCGGTGGGCTTCTCGCGGAACGCCAGGAGGCGGCGGTCGTCCTCGAGTGACACCAGTCCGAACGGCCGCGCGTCGCGTACCTGGTGCAGCGAGATGGTCGCTTCGGCGCTCCGTTCGCGGTGGAACGCCAGCATCGCGGTGAGGTCGAGGTCGGTGAGGATGTCGCCGTTCAAGACGAAGAAGGCGTCCGGTCCGACCTGGTCGAGTGCGTTGATGATGGCGCCCGCGGTGTCGAGCGGCGACTCCTCCGTCACCCATACCGTGGCCGGTGGCCGCGTCCGCGAGGCCAGGAACGGATGGAACGTCTCCTCCAGGTACGGCGAGGACAGGATGACCTCGGCGACGCCGTGAGCGCCGAGGTGGTCCAGGACGTGGCCGAGGAACGGCCGGTCGACGAGGGGGATCAACGGTTTGGGGATGGTCTCGGTGAGGGGCCGCAGCCGCGTGCCCTCCCCACCGACCAGGACGACGGCCTTCATCGTTCGCCGCGGTGCCACGACACCATCGCCGCGCGGAGCCGGAGCGCCGTCCACACGAACGGCCCCAAGGTTACGCGCCAGCCGTTCGAACGATGCTTGGCGAAGTAGCGGTAGATGCTTCGGGAGTGTTCGAGGGTCATCTCCTTGCGCCCGACGGTGGCGGTGCCGCCGACGTGGGTCACCTCGAGTTCCGGGGAGAACCGAACCTCCCAGCCCGCCTCGCGCAGACGCGTGCAGAGATCGACGTCCTCGACGTACATGTAGTAGCCCTCGTCGAACATCCCGACCTGGTCCAGGGCCTCGCGCCGGAGCAGCACGCACGAACCCGACACCCATTCGACCTGGCGTTCGCTGTGGCGGTCCCAATCGGACATGGTGTAGGCGCGCGACCAGCGGTTGTCGATCCGGAACGGGCTGAGGAACGCATGCATCAACGATTCGACGAGCCCGGGAACCCGTCGCGCAGACGGGTAGATCGTTCCGTCAGGGTCCCTGACCATCGCCCCGATGGCGCCGGCCCGCGGCCGGTCACGGGCCACCTTCACGAAGCCACCGAGGGTGCCGGCAAGGATCTCGGCATCGGGGTTCAGGAGCAGCACGAACGGCGCGGTGGTGCCGAGGATGCCTTGGTTCGCCGCGGCCCCGAAGCCGCGGTTGGACGCGTTGCGGATGAGCGTGGTCCCCGGGTTCGCCGCGACGGCCCGATCCGCGCTCCCGTCGCGAGAGGCGTTGTCCACCACGACCACCTCGAGCCGCGGCTCCCCCGCCGCCTCCCACGCCGAACGCAGGCACCCCGCCAGGTCGTCGCCCGCGTTGTAGTTCACGACGACGACCGCCAGATCGGCGAGTTCGGCCCGTTCGGCTGCTGCCCCGGCCACTGCTCCCGTCCCGGTCAACCGGTCTGCGTTCGCGACACGGCCAGGATGCCGCCGATGATGAGCGCCACCCCGATCCACCCCAGCGCCGGGACCCCTTCCCGGTTCACCACGCGGTCGAACACCAGGATGAGCACGTATGTCAGGGAGACGAACGGGTAGGCGAACGACAGCCTGACCTTCGACAGCACGATCAGCCACACGGCGGCGGACAGGACGAACGTCCCGAGGCCGAGCACCACCGGCAGGTTCGTCGCGATCCGCCGGAGCGTCGTGAGCGGCTGCTTCAGGTCGAGAGGGAGCGCTCCGTGGTGCGTGACCTGGGTCATCCCGTGTTTCAGCGTGATCTGCGCCGCGGCCGCCAGGACCACGGACAGGAAGATGAAGCCGAACAGCATGCCCTTTCCTTTCTTCGGGAGGGGAGGCTGGAACTCGGTGTCCCAGTCGGAGGTGTGGTGAGCGGAGGCGGGTGCGGCCAAGCCGTCTTCGATCGACGATGTGACATCGGGCGTCACATCGTCATGTGACAGACGGTCCCGAGTTGTCGCATCCGCGGCCTCACGGAAGGCCGCCACCAGACCTCCGCCGTCCGCCGACACCACCCGGTCGTGTTCCTCCGCCTGTTCGCCCAACCCGCCCACCGCCGACACGATGGCTGGTGTACCCAGGGCATGGGCCCGGGCAAGCACGCCGGACGACCACGATCGCCGATACGGCAGGACCACCCAGTCCGCGCGGCTGATCATCGCGTCGAACTCGCCGTCGTCCACGTAGCCGTCCAGCAGGCGAACACCGGGCGTGGCCTGGCACAGCGTTCGAAGCTCGGCCAGGTGGCGTTCGTTCTCCGGGGTCCTGTCCCGGACCGAACCGACCACGTCGAGCCTGGCGCCGTTGCGTGACGGGAAGGCCTCGGCGAACGCGCGCACGGCCTGATCGAACCCCTTGGACGCCTGGATGAACCCGGCGCACAGGAACGCCACGGGATCGTCCGGTCCCCCGCCCGAAGCCGACGGCGCCACCTCGGAGACCGGAAGGGCCCGGTGGGGCACGACCCGGGCGCGCACCGAGATCCGGTAGGACGCCTCCAGGGCGCGGCGTTCGGCATCCGTGTGGACGTCGAGTTCGGGTGCGCCCCGGAACGCCTCTCGGAGCAGCAGATAGTCGGGCCGCCACAATACCGGCGTGTCCGCCTCGTGCACCAGGACCGCGGCCTGACGGCGCCGTAGCACCAGCCACAGGAGCCCGAACGAGGTGAGCACCCTCGAAAGCGGACGGCGCGGCCGGTAGTACAGCGCGGGCTGGAAGTGCACGATGACGCGGTCGAACCCGGGCGCCATCTTGGATGCCCGGAAGAACGGCCGGCCTCCGAAGAAGACCACCTTCACGTCACCGTCGCCGTCCGGAGGAGACAGGACGGTCACTTCGTTGCCGGCCTCGCGGAGCGTTCGAACCTGGTCGCGGGCGTAGGCGCCGATGCCGCACGCCCGCGGCGGATACGACGAGACGACCAGGATCCTCACAGCGGTTCGATCCGGATCTCCACGGGGATGTGGACCTGCCCCGTGTTCTCCAGCCCGGGCTTCACGTCGAACCAGTAGCGCTGCTCGTGCAGGTGGTAGACCTTGCTCGAATCGCGAGCGTGCAGGCCGAGCGTGACGTAGTACCGCCCCCGCGTGAACGGCAGCGACTTCAGCACGAACTGCACCCGCTTCTTGCCGTCGAACTTCGGGAAGAACACGGCCTGCCAGTCGGTGTTCGTGCTGTACACGAACGAGTTCTGGTCGTCGTGGATGGCGATCGAGACCACCGGCTGCTCCACCGGCGCGTTCGCCTTGAGGTCCATCTGCACGATGAGCTCGTCACCGGGGCTGAAGCTCTCCGGCGTCGAACCGTCCGCCCCGAAGATGTCGGCCGAGACGATCTCGATCTCCTTGTTCCCCTGGTCCCAGCCGTAGGCGAGGTCCTTGCGCATCATCAGCAGCCGGAACTCGCGAACCACGTCGGCCGGCTCGCCGGCGGCCTTCACCTCGCCGTGGTCGAGCATCACGGCGCGGTCGCACACCCGCCGCACCAGGTCCACGGCGTGGGTGACGAACACGATGGTCCGGCCCTCCTTCTGGAACTGTTCGACCCGCTCGAGGCACTTGCGCTGGAAGCCCTCGTCGCCCACCGCCAGCACCTCGTCGACCAGCAGGATGGCCGGGTCGACGTGCACGGCGACGGCGAACCCGAGCCGAACGTACATCCCGCTCGAGTAGAACTTCACCTGGCTGTCGATGAACTCCTCGATCTCGGCGAACTGCACGATCTCGTCGAACAACCGGTCGGTGTCGCGGCGCGACAGGCCCAGGATCGACGCGTTCAGGTAGACGTTCTCCCGCCCCGTCAGTTCGGGATGGAACCCCGCCCCGAGCGCCAGCAGCGACGCGATGCGGCCACGGGTGGTGACCGTTCCCGCGCTCGGGCGCAGGATGCCCGCGATGATCTTGAGGAGCGTGGTCTTGCCGCTCCCGTTCGGCCCGATCAGGCCGAGCGTCGAACCCTCCTTGGCCTCCACCGAGACGTCGCGGAGCGCCCAGAAGTCGTCGGAGGTCTGGCGGAACCGGATGACCCG
>DAIMKN010000159.1:0-4837 GCA_036721725.1 Actinomycetota bacterium | reverse complement strand
ACATCCGGTTCCCGGAGACAGTGCCACCGGCGGCCGACCCGAACGGCGGCGCCGTGGTGAGCGTCGATACGAACCTCCCGGAGCGCACGCTGATCTCGATCGCCTACAAGGAGGTGGGACCGGGCGGCGGCGGGGGTGGTTTCGGATGCTGCTCGGCGGTGAAGGACGGACAGGTCACCGAGAACGCGGACGACCAGGGGTGTTACTCGCCGCCGGGGGCCGTGGTCAGCTCGGGGTTCACGGTGACCTTCACCGCCAGCCCGGTATTTCCCCAGAGAGAAGGGCCCGCCAGGCCGCCGGGCATCTCCCCTTCGCCCGACCTGGCCCAGCCGGCTTCGGTGCTCGAGGTCCTCGGTTCGGACTTCGCCAACTTGACCGGCGACCAGGTCCAGACCGTAGGCGATCACAAGGAGCTCGTGGCCACCCAAACCTTCGACTGGCCTGAAGGCGTCTGTCAGGGCACCCGCGACTCGATGGTCCCGGTCACGTGCAGCAGTAGCGGAGCGACCGACGGCAACCTCCAGTTCGACACGGTCCGGGAGGCTGCCGAGAACATCACCTCGGTGTTCGCGCAGGTCCGGCTGTGCGAACTCTACGACGACATGTCCCACGACTGGCAGAACGCCCATCCCTGGTCGACCACCCGCGACGACTGGCTTCACTGGGTCGACGGGCTGGGCAGCCTGGCGGGATCGAACGGGAAGTTCACCGATCTCACGGTGGACGTTGTCAATCAGTCGGCGGACGGGATGCAGGCCACCGCCGACGTGCTACTCAGGGGCCGGCGGGTGGCGCAGCTCCACGTCGTCCAGCTCCCCGACCCGCACGTCCAGGGCTTGGCCGGCCACCTGTGGAGGTACGACCGGCTCGACCTGTACTGACGCAAAAACTAGTGGAACGAGTTGCCGCAGGCGCAGCTGCTCTGGGCCATGGGGTTGTCGATGGTGAACCCGCTCTGTTCGAGCGAGTCCACGAAGTCGATCTTGGCTTGGGCCAGGTAGGGAACGCTCATCCGGTCCACGACCACGCGGACCCCGAACTGCTCCTCGGCCACGTCCTTCTCGGAGATCTCGTCATCGAGGTACATCGCGTATCGGAGGCCCGAACAGCCCCCCGGCTGGACGGCCACGCGCAGAGCGATGTCGCTGCGCCCCTCCTGGACCAGCAGTTCCTTGACCTTGTCGGCAGCCGATGTCGTGAGCGTGATCATGTTCGAACTCCTCATCCCTTCGAGGGACCTCTCCGGACGGACGTAAGTATACCCTCGGCGGGCGACAGACCTGCCACACGATCGCCACGAACTCCACGGGTCGAACTCCTTCGGCGTCGGTACAGTGGGGCGGATGCGAACCCCTCCCCGCATGCTTGTCCTCCTCGCCGCGCTGATCACCATCGGAGCCGCCTGCACGTCCTCGGGTGGCAGGGTCAACCGGAGCCCAACGCCCACGTTCGTGCCACCGACCTCTGTCCCACCGAGCGTCGTAGGCAAGCCCAACATCCTGGTCCTCGTGATCGACGACCAGTCGTTCCATCTGTTCAACCGTCAGCTCATGCCGCATCTGTTCGCCGACGTAATCGACCAGGGCGTGAACCTCACCCGGGCCTACGTGAACCTCAGCCTTTGCTGCCCGTCGCGGTCCTCCATCCTGACCGGCCTCTACGCCCACGATTCCGGCGTCCAATCGAACTCGGACCCTCTGGACGGCACGACGCCCCTGCGCGTCGGGTTCCCCCGCGTCCTGCAATCGCTCAGCTACCGGACCATGCTGGCCGGCAAGTACCTGAACAGCGAGCCGTGCAGCCCTCAGCCGGGCTGGACCCAATGGGTGTGTGGGACCAACACCTCCGAAATGGACCCATCGCTGAACATCAACGGCACCGTCCAAAAGTTCCAGGGGCCGACGTCGGAGATCCTGGCCAAGGACGTGATCCAGTTCATGAACGCCGACACGAACCCCGCTCACCCCTTCTTCGTCTACTACGCGCCGAAGGACCCGCACCTGCCGGCGAACGACACCCGGGGCCGCAACCTCAACATCCCGTTCTACAACCCGCCCACGTACGATCAGCAGGTCAACCCGCAGACCAAGCCGCAGTGGGCTCAGATCCCACCGCGGGACAGTGCAACCATCGCGAAGACGATGAGGAACTACGAGCACATGGCCCAGCAGATCCCACCGCTCGACGGCGATATCCATTCGATGCTGAACGCGCTCGGCCCGCGCGCGAGCAACACCCTCGTCATCTACATCAGCGACAACGGCTTCCTGTACGGCGAACACCGCATGACCGAGAAGACCCAGCCGTACGAGGAGAGCATCCGGGTTCCGATGGCGATCCGCTACCCGAAGCTTCTTCCCGCGGCCCAGCACTTCACGTCGAACGCACTCGTGGAGAACGTCGACATCGCACCGACCATCATGCAACTGGTCGGCGTGCCCTGGGGAGCTGACGGTCGCTCGCTCGTCCCGTTGGTGGAGCGCCAGACGACCTCCGTTCGAGACGCGGCCCTGGTCGAGTGGTGTGCCGCGGGGGCCAGGATGTGCCACACGATCCGGGGGGCGGGGAAGCCGCCGCCGTTCTGGGGCGCCATCACCGAGCGGTACGCCTACATCAGCTACAACACCGGAGAGAAGGAGTTGTACGACCTGCAGCGGGATCCCTTCGAACAGACGAACCTGGCGGCCGATCCCGCCAACCACGCGCTGGTGGCGCAGATGGACGCGACGTTGAACACCTTGAAGGCCGCTCCGCCGCCCGAGACCACCATCGCGCTTGGCCCTTCGGGGAACGTGCCGGCCGGGACCGTGTCGTTCGCCTTCTTTTCGCAGGACCGAAAGACGGGCTTCCGCTGTTCGCTCTCCGGACCCGGCCAGAAGGGCGCTGAGGTGCCGTGCGACGGCGGCACCATCAGCTACCCGGGACTGGCCGGCGGCAGCTACACGTTCAGCGTTCGAGCTGCGGCTTCGAACGGGGAGACGGATCCGACGCCTGCCAAGCGAACGTTCAGCATCGGGGGCTGATCGCACCCTTCAGGCCTTGAAGTCCTCCACGATCCCACCGGAGAGCTGGACCAGTCGCTGCGGCGTCAGCGGGAACACAGAGTCGGGCGTCCCGGCCGCGGCCCACACCTCCTCGTAGCCCAGCAGGTCCCGGTCCACGAACACCCTCAAGCGTCGGGGATGGCCGAACGGCGGCGTGCCTCCGATGGCGAACCCCGTGGCCTCCCGGGCCTGCTCCGGCGTGGCTCGCCGCGCCGGTTCCCTCGCTCCGAAGAACCCGCCCAGCCTGACCGTGTCGGCCTGGTTCGCCCCCGACGTGAGCGCCAGGAAGGCCTGGTCGTTCGCCAGGAACACGAGCGACTTCACGATCTGGGCGAGCCCGCAGCCGATGGCCGCGGCGGCGTCCGCGGCCGTCCTGGTGCCCTGGGGGAACCAGCGGATCTCCACGTCGATGCCGCGGGCTCGAGCCGCCTCCCGGAACCGTTCGATGGCCTCCGTCACGAGCTCCCCGTTCCCCGGGCCGTCCGCGCCCACTTCCGGGCGACCTCCTCGCTCAACTGCCGCAGGGCCGAGGCGGCGTCGTCGCGGGCCCGGCCCGGACCGAATCGTTCGACCAGGGATGCCACCAACGCTCCCGGCGCGTCCACGCTGCGCTGCCCGCACAGCACGATGGCCGGCACCCGGAGCTCCTCCGCCGCCCGGAGGACGCCCGCCGGGGTCTTGCCCCGCAGCGACTGGGCGTCGAAGCTCCCCTCCCCCGTCACCACCACGTCGGCATCCTGCATCCGTTCGCGCAAGCCCAGCGTCTCCCTGACGACCTCCACGCCCGGTCGAACCCGGGCGCCCAGGAACGCGATCAGGCCGGCCCCGAGACCGCCGGCCGCGCCCGCGCCGGGTTCGTCCCGAACGTCGATCCCGAGGTCCCGGTGGATGACCGCGGCGAAGTGGCCGAGGGCCTGGTCCAGCCGCGCGACGCCCTCCGGTGAGGCGCCCTTCTGGGGTCCGTACACGGCCGAGGCGCCGTTCGGACCGGTCAACGGGTTGTCCACATCGGTCGCCACCACCACCCGCATGGCCGCGACGGCCGGGGCGAGCCCGCCCAGGTCGATCCGGGACAACCGGAGCAACGCCTCCCCGCCCGGCGGAAGGTCCCGCCCCGAGCCGTCCAGCAGCCGAACACCGACCGCCTGGGCCATCCCCGCTCCTCCGTCGTTCGTGGCCGAGCCGCCGATGCACACCACCAGCCGGCGGAGCCCGAACGCCCCGGCCACCGCGATCAGCTGGCCGGTGCCGAACGTCGTCGTGCGCAGAGGATCACGCCGGGTGGGCGAGAGCAGCGCCAGCCCCGATGCCCGGGCCATCTCCACCACACCTGTCGGGCCACCCTCGCCCCGAACGCACGCCCACGTGGCGAGGACCGGGTCGCCCAGTGGTCCGGACACCCGTTCGGTGAAACGTTCGCCGCCCAGGCCGGCCACCAGCGCGTCGAGCGTGCCCTCACCGCCGTCGGCCATCGGGATCTGTTCAACCTCGGCGCGGGGGAAGGCCCGGCGCCACCCGTCCGCGATGGCCCGGGCCGCCTCCTCGGCGGTCAGGGTCCCCCTGAATTTGTCCGGAGCCACCACCACCCGCATCGAGCCAGAAGCCTACGACGGCCGCGATGGGTGGGGACGGTACAATCCGCACCGATGATGGAACTGTCCGAAACACCCGTCGCATGAGCCTCGAACGCACGTGGCTGCTGGGCACGGCGAGGGCCGAACGGGAAGCCCTGGGCCGGACCATCCAGTACATGCCGAACGAGGCGTGGGAGGCTCCGAGCGCGAGCGAGGGCT
>DAIMKN010000158.1:0-4848 GCA_036721725.1 Actinomycetota bacterium | reverse complement strand
CACAACGGGCGGCGATTGTTATGTCGACGATCGATCGATCATCCTGATCTCGAACCGGCACGCGTAGGGTCCGGGCGCCCGGCGTCTCACGAGCGCCAGCCAGGTTCCCGCTTGACGTGGGTTTGGGTGGGTCGCGCGCGGACTCCGGTCCGGGCGAGGATTGAAACTTGCCGAGCTCGAGCACCACGTCGGACTGGGACCCGCGGTCGCGCCCGGACTCCGGTGAGGCGAGGATTGAAACCCCAGACGCCGGTGTACCTGTTCCATGCGCGCCAATCGGTCCCATCGGGGTCGCGATGACTCCGGTCCGGGCGCCAGTAACCTTCTGGCGGCGATCTCGATGACATCGATTCCAGGTGCCATATCCAGCCCTGCTCTACGATGCAGCGCTATTCAGCATCAGCTGCAGGAAAGGGGAAGCGATGGGCCAGCCACTGATCCGCGTCGAGATCGTCGCCGACAACGAGGGGTTGAAGGTCCGGTTGGTGATGGCGCCGTCGATCCTGAACGAGGTCTACGCGCGCGAGGGACTCGGGCTGTTCGACCGCAGCACCGCCAATGCCGCGGTCGAACTCCGGGACACTCGCGACGGCCGTTCGTTCGAACGACAACCCGCCCTGGTCGAGTTCGTCCCCGGGTCGGAGGACGCGGAGGAGTACGCCTCGAAGTTCCGCCCGGGGAGCGCGTTCGAACTCTCCAACTGACCTCGCCGGCGCCCACGCACGCGCGGTATCGTTGCTGGGACGACTCCAGGAGCGACGGATGACTGAGCGCGAAGACGAACGCTGGCGCGACCACTACCGCAAGGCGGGGGAGCGGGACGCGGACTTCGAGACGTTGTCCGGCGAACCGCTCGAGCCCCTGTACACGCCCGACGACCTGAAGGACTGGGACTACGAGACCAAGGCCGGCTACCCGGGCCACTATCCGTTCACCCGCGGCGTGTACCACTCGATGTATCGCGGACGGCTCTGGACGATGCGGCAGTTCGCCGGGTTCGGCTCGCCGGAGGAGACGAACGCCCGCTACAAGTTCCTGCTGAAGCAGGGCCAGGGGGGCCTGTCGGTGGCGTTCGACATGCCGACGCTGATGGGCCGCGACAGCGACGACCCGCGCTCTGAAGGCGAGGTCGGACGGTGCGGCGTGGCCACCGATTCGCTCAAGGATTTCGAGACGTTGTTCGACGGCATCCCGCTCGGCGACATCTCGACGTCGATGACCATCAGCGGCCCGGCGGTGATCCTGTTCGCGTTCTTCCTGGCGGCGGCCGAACGCCAAGGGGCGGACTGGAAGACTTTGGACGGGACGCTGCAGACCGACATCCTCAAGGAGTACATCGCCCAGAAGGAGTGGATCTTCCCGCCTCGGCCGCACCTTCGGCTGATCGGGGACCTCATCGAGTTCTGCGCGAACGAGGTCCCCAAGTTCCACCCCATCAGCGTGAGCGGCTACCACATCCGCGAGGCCGGCTCGACCGCCGCGCAGGAGCTGGCGTTCACCCTGGCGGACGGCTTCTCGTATATCGAACTGGGCCAGCAGCGGGGGCTGGACGTCGACCATTTCGCCCAGGGCCTGTCGTTCTTCTTCAACGCACACATCGACTTCTTCGAGGAGATCGCCAAGTACCGGGCAGCGCGACGGATCTGGGCGCGGTGGCTCCGCGAACGCTACGGGGCGAAGGAGGAGCAGTCGCTCCGTCTGCGGTTCCACACCCAGACGGCCGGGTGTTCGCTCACCGCCCAGCAGCCCGAGAACAACATCGTTCGAACGGCCATCGAGGCGCTGGCGGCGGTCCTGGGCGGGACGCAGAGCCTGCACACGAACGCCCTGGACGAGGTGCTGGCGCTCCCCACGGAGAAGGCCGCCCAGATCGCCCTGCGGACGCAGCAGGTCATCGCGTACGAGACGGGCGTGGCGAACGTCATCGACCCTCTGGGGGGTTCGTACTTCGTGGAGGCGCTCACCGACCGGATGGAGGCGCTGGCCGAGGAGTACTTCGCCAAGATTGACGAGATGGGGAAGGGTTCGATGCTGGAGGGCATGCTCGCCGGCATCGAACGCGGCTATTTCCAGGGCGAGATCGCCGACGCCGCCTTCCGCGAACAGGCCCTCTACGAGAAGGGCCGGCTGATCAAGGTCGGGGTGAACGAGTTCGTCGATCCGAACGACTCGCCGATCGACACGCTGATCATCGGGCCGGAGACCGAGGAGCGCCAGCTCGCGTCGGTCCGGAAGCTCCGAAGCGAACGTGATCAGCGCGCGGTCGATGCGGCCCTGGAGCGGCTGAAGGCCGCGGCCGGGACCGAGCAGAACCTGGTGCCGGTGCTGGTGGACTGCGCCCGCGTCTACTGCACGGAGGGCGAGATCATCGACGCCCTCCGAACGGTGTTCGGCGAATACACCGAAGACCCTCGATTCTGACCCCCCGCCGGTTCCGATCGCTGGCAGCCGCGTCGGCCCTCGTGGCCTTGGCGGGGTGCACCAGCGGGAGCGGCTCTCCGCCTTCCCCAACGGCCCGTCCAACGGGCTCGACCGGCCGGCCACCATCTCCGGCCACCGGCATCCCCGCCTTCTCCCGCGTCGTCGTCGTGGTGATGGAGAACCACGAGTTCGACCAGGTCCTCGGCAACCCCGACGCCCCCTACGTCAACGCGCTGGCGTCCAGGTCGGCGGTGGCCACGAACATGTTCGCCATCCGCCATCCCTCCCTGCCGAACTATCTCGCGCTCCTCGGCGGGTCCACGTTCGGCGCGTCGAACGACTGCACGGACTGCACCCAGTCGTCGCGCAACCTGGTGGACGAACTGGAGGCCGCGGGGATCTCGTGGCGGGCGTACATGGAGGGTCTGCCGGGGGCCTGCTTCACCGGCGCGGGGGCCGGCGACTACGCCCTGAAGCACGACCCGTTCCTGTACTTCGACGACATCCGAACGAACCCCGCCCGGTGCCGGAACGTGGTGCCCGCCACCCAGCTGACGACCGATCTGCACAGCGGCGCGCTTCCGAGGTTCGTCTGGCTCACCCCCGACCTGTGCCACGACACCCACGACTGCCCCGTGGCCACCGGGGACCAGTACCTGTCGGGCGTGATCCTGCAGCTCCTGGGTGCGCTCGGCCCGCACGGCGTCCTGTTCCTGACCTACGACGAGGGAACGACGAACGCCGGCTGCTGCCGTTTGGCGAGCGGCGGCCATGTCCTCACGCTCGTGGCCGGCCCCGACGTCGTCGTCAGCCGCCACGCGGAACCCCTCGACCACTACTCCGTCTTGCGGACCATCGAGGAGTCCTGGCACCTCCCGCTGCTGGGCGCCGCGGGTTGCAGCTGTACGCCAGACCTTCGTTCGTTCTTCCGTTCGGCCTGACCTCAGGTGCTCGGGTCCGGGCCACGTGGGGACGGCTCTCCAGTGGTTCGTCATCACCGCCGACGCCAGCCGACAGTTGAGCCGGTTGACGGCAAAGTACTTTGCGATGTAAAGTCTACGGTGGTAGGGCGAGGGGAAAGGAGTGGGTTCGGTGACGAACGCGGAAGAGGTTCGAGCGACGCTCGGTGAGGCGGAGTGGGCCCAGCGAACGACACGGCGGGTCAAGCGTTCGGTGTGGTTCCCTCTCGGGGTGTTCGGCGCGCTGACCATGGTCTCCGCGGCGCTGTGCGTCAACGATGCGTTCCAGCCGTCGAACGCGCTGTCGACCTTCTGGCTGGTGGCCGGGCCGCTCGGGTATGCCGCGGTCTACGGGTTCTACCGCCGGCGCGAGCTGACCCTCGGCGTCGGTGACCGCCACGTGGCGTTCGTCGCGGCCGGCATCGTGCTGCTCCTGTTCACGGCGCAGTTCGCGGTCGACGTCCGCCTCGTCGCGCCCGGCCTCTCGTACAGCCACCTCCTCAGCCCGGCTTCCTATCTCGGGCGGTGGTGGTTCCTCGCCGCCGCGGTGGCGGGCCTCGTGGTGAGCCTCGTCGTTCGGCGCAAGGGCCTGGCGATCCTGGCGGGCTTCCTCGCGGCGGCCTCCGCCTTGCTCCTCAGCCGGTTCGTGCTGCCCGAAGCCCTGTTCCTCGGGCAGAACCTGCTGCCGAACACCCTGCCGGTGGTGGTCGTCGTCCTGGCGTTGCTGGTGCTGGCGGGCCTCCAGCGAAGCCTGTGGCTGGGAGTGGTCGGGCTCGCCGTCGGTGTCCTGGCGGTGCTGTCCGGCCTCTACATCATCGACAACCTCTTCGATGCGCTGCCGCACTGCGGGAGCGACCTGCCGGGGATCGGAGCGTTCATGGTGGTGGCCGGCGCCGGAGCCGCTGTGGTCGAACGAGTCCGCCGGTGAGCCATCCTGCCGTAGAGCTGAACGATGTCGTCCACCAGCGCGTTCGACTGGCGATCCTGGCGGTGCTGGCCGAGGCGCGGCGCGCGGACTTCGGCTTCCTCAAGGAGACGCTGGGGCTCACGGACGGCAACCTGTCGCGACACCTGCAGGTGCTGGAGGAGGCCAAGCTGGTGGCCATCACCAAAGGTTACGAGGGGAAGCGGCCTCGAACGTGGGTGGTCGCGACCAGGGCGGGCCGCGCAGCGTTCGGAGCCGAGCTCACCGCTTTGAAGGAGATCGTTCGCCGGGCCGAACATGCCTCCTGAGGAGCCGTTTTAGGGTGGATCCGGGCCTTCCTCCCGCTGCGCCTCGAGCATCCTGCGAAGAGTCGGAAGCGTGAGCTGGTCCTTGGCTCGTCCGGCAGCCTCCTTCGAACGGATGACGTCGGCGAGCGAGGCAACCGAAGTCGGCACCCCCATCACCTCGATGCGGACCGCGTCTCTCCGAAGGTCCTCGTAGCCGCGGGTCCCTGACGGAACGAACGAGAGGTCCAGGTCGCCG
>DAIMKN010000157.1:0-4876 GCA_036721725.1 Actinomycetota bacterium | reverse complement strand
CAGCGTACCCGAAGCCACACTTCCTGTCAAGCTATTTGAGAGGCACTACACTAGCGCCCACGACAGACCCCGTGGACGCAGCCGCCTTACTCAGGCCTTGCGGAACACGTAGTACGGCCATTCGGAGACCATCCGAACGCTCGGCACCCGAAGGCTCCATCCCGTTCGAGACGAACAGGCGAAGTCGAGCTCCATGCCGGTGTGCGTTCGAACCTGTGCGACCACCTCGTGCGGCGAGGCCTGGTAGTAGCGGCGCCTGCCGTGGACCTGATAGGGGCCCGGAACTCGCCGCTGCGCAGGAACCTCCAGCGTCGCTCCAGACGACGAAGGCCCAGGAACCCGGGCGGGGAGAGCAACGCCCCCCACGGGTTGTGGGAGGAGAAGATGAGATGGCCGCCCGGCGCGGTGACCCGGGCGCATTCCCGCAGCGCCTCGAACCGGCCCTCCTCGGGCATGATCATGTCGAGCCCGTTGTAGGAGAACACGACCGCGTCGAACGCACCGTCCCCGAACGGCATGGCCATGGCGTCCGACTGCAGCAGGGGGATCGCTCTCGCCACGACGTCCGCGGCGTCGTGGATCTGGTGGAGGGCGCCGCCACCAGGTCGGCGCCGATGACCCGAACGCCCCGCGCCGCCAGCGGCCGCGTCACACGCCCGCTCCCGCATCCGAGGTCCAGGACCCCCATCCCGGGCCGGAGGAACCGCTGGAAGATGCGCTCCTCGCCCTTGAACGGTGGGAACTCCACCTGCCGGTAGGTGGCGACGTTGGCCTTCGTCGCGTCGGCGGTCATTGGCACAAGGTGGACCCGATGTCGGTGAACGTCGCGCCGGCCTCCGGCACGAACTTCCAGTCATACGCGCCCGGTCGCAGCGTCAACAGCAGCACGCCGAAAGTGGTGTAGTTGCGAACCTGGCTGTTCACCCGCGTGGTGCCGTTCGTGTGGTGGTCCTTCCCGCCCGTCCCCACGATGAATTCGCGGATGCCATGAGAGTCATCGGCAGCCCCCGTGGGCGTTTGGAGGGCGAACCGTTCGTACTGGTGCGAGTGGCCGTTCAGCACGACGTCCGCCCCGGCTGCGTAGAGGTCCGTCCAGAAGGCAGCCGAACGCCCGTCCACCCCGTACTGCGAACTGAACCTGGGGTGGTGCCAGAAGGCCAGCGTTGCACTGCGCGGGGTGCGCGGCGAGGTCGGCCTTCAGCCACTGTTCCTGCTTCGAACCACCCTCGCAGGCCACTGCTTCGCAGGCCGAGTTGAGGGCGATGACGTGCCAGGTCCCCACGTCGAAGCTGTAGTAGCCCGTGGCGGGGTTGCCGGCGGCCGCGCCGAAGTACTGGTGGTAGTCGGCGGCGCCGGACGTGTAGTACTCGTGGTTGCCGGGCACCGGCCTGGTGATGGCTTTCAGCCTGCCCCACGAGGGGTCGTAGGACTGCTGGAACGCGGCCAGCGTGCCCTTCTCGTACTGCTGGTCGCCCAGCGCGAACACCGCCGTGACGCCCGCGTTCAGCAGCAGATCGGACGTTGCCTTGGCACGGCAGGCCTGGACCACCCCGTTGCCGCCGTTGTACTGGTCGTCCGCGGGGTCGCAAGCGATGTCGCCGCCACCCCGACGACGGGGGCCGCCGG
The DNA here is from genome assembly GCA_036721725.1 of Actinomycetota bacterium. Taxonomy (GTDB): domain Bacteria; phylum Actinomycetota; class UBA4738; order UBA4738; family UBA4738; genus DAIMKN01. Next base: position 3,250 of record DAIMKN010000157.1, on the reverse strand, counting down.
GCCGACCGGAGTGGTGGCCGAGGCGGCGTTCGACGGCCCCGAAACATGGCCGGCGGAGTCCGACGCCGTCACGACGTAGCTGTAGGTGGTGGTGGGACCCACGGAAAGGTCGCTGAAGGAGGTCGTGGAGCTCGTGCCGACGCTCGCCCCGTCGCGCAGGACGGTGTACGTGACGGTCGTGTCGTCGTTCGATGCGGTCCACACCAGATCGACGCGGGTCGACGACTGAGCGGTCGCCGTGAGAGCGCTCGGCGGGGTGGGAGCGATGCCGTCGTCGGAGACCACCACGAGCTGGGGGTGCTGACCCGCTGCGCCCTCTTTCGACACGTAGATCGAACGGTCGCTGTTGCCCGTCGTGATGGCGAACGAGTAGGTGCCGGGGCCCTTGACCCAGCTGGCCACGTCCACGCTCACCCATCCGCCCAGCGGAACGTGGCCGACGTGGCTGATGGACGAACTGATGGCGGGGCGCGTGCTCCAGGTGATGGTCGACTCGGACCACGTGGTGCTCAGGACCTTGAACAGCGTGCCGCCGTCGACCGAGGCGTCGGTGGCGTACGCGCGGAACGTGGCCCCCGTCACAAGCGGGGTCCCGGCCGGGACGACGAACCGCAGGAACGTCTGCTGCGCCGGGCTGGCTTTCACGTCCATGGATGCCGACGACCCGTAGTTCGCCCCCGGGACGCTCTTGTCCACGTAGCTGTCCGCTATCGGCTCGAGCGTCTGGACGTTCGTTCCGCTGGCTCGGGCGGATGCCGCGGCGCCTGCCGGCGCGGCCACGGCGGCCGCCACCACGAGCGTCGCTATGGCGGCGAGAGCGCGCTGTCGAACCCTGGGGCGAGGCGGCGAGGGCATCGTCGAACCGTATCGGTGACAAGGGGGTCGCGGCTACCGGCGAAGGGTCATGACCGGCCCTAGGTCCTTCGACCGATGCTTCGGCCCAAGGATCTAGGGCCGATGCTCGGCCGCGCCACGCGGCGGGGGGGTTTCGGGCGGGGCACGGCAGAACGCAGCACGGATCACCGAAGGAAGTCCGAGAGACCGGCCCCTGATTTGGCCAAAGCTCTTGCCATCGCGGCAGGGGGGGTGCGAAACTCCTGTCGCTCGACTCCACAGGCGTCCGAGCCCTTCGGGGTTCGGCGAAGGCGGCGGCGCGACGCGGGCACGCGCCGCCGCCTCTATTTTCCGGGTTCGTTCGAGGTCGGGTTCGCTAGACTCGCCCCCGACGGGCGCGTAGCTCAGCGGGAGAGCGCTGCCTTCACACGGCAGAGGCCGCAGGTTCGAAACCTGCCGCGCCCACTCCGCTCGGGCAGGTGGCGGCCTTGTTCGGATGACGCCGGCGAGGCCGTTGTCGTCTCCAGCCGCAGCCAGGCCGCGAGAGGAAACGCGTCCCAGCTGGAGACGTCCTTCCGTAGACAGCGTGCTCCCCTTTCGCGAGACATTGCCGGAAATCAGATCATTCCTTGACAGCGGACATGGCGGAGGCGCAGGATGAGCCCGCAGGGATCCGCAGGGCCGGGTGGCTGTTCGTGGCGGGCGTGCCGCTGTTCTCCGGCTCGCTGTATCTGCTGGCCGTGACCGGGGTTCGGGCCCTCGGGGCCATCACCCCGCTGGGCGGCCTGGCGTTCATCGGCGGGTGGGCCGCTTTGGCCTACGGCGTGTGGAGGCCGGAGTCAGTTCAGGGCTGACGCGGTTCGGTCGTTATCATCGTCGTCATGCCCAAGGTCACGCTGGCGGACGGACGCGTCGAACAGGTCCCCGAAGGGACGCCGATCGGTGATGTCCTCGGTCCGGAAGCGCTCTCGGCCAAGGTCGACGGCGTGCCGGTCGACCTCTCCTGGCCGGTGACTCGAGATGTGGACGCGGAGGGCTTGGGCCCGAACGATCCCGAGGGCCTGCGGGTCCTGCGGCACTCCACCGCGCACGTCATGGCCCAGGCCGTGTGCGACCTGTGGCCGGGCGCCAAGTATGCCATCGGCCCTCCCATCGAGGACGGCTTCTACTACGACTTCGAACTGCCCCAGTCACTCACGCCCGACGACCTCGAGCGCATCGAACGACGGATGCGCGGGATCGTCGCCCAGGACCAGGCGTTCGTTCGAGAGGAGCTGGACCGCGAACAGGCGGCCGAGCGCTTCGCCGACCAGCCGTTCAAGAAGGAGATCATCGACTCCGCCGAGGCTGCGGAGGGCGCGCTGGGGGAGACGTTCAGCGTCTACCGCAACGACGGGTGGGCGGACCTGTGCCTGGGACCGCACGTCCCGTCGACCAGGCGGCTGGGGGCGTTCAAGCTGCTCAGCCTGGCCGGCGCGTACTGGCGGGGCGACGAGAAGCGGCCGCAGCTGCAGCGCGTCTACGGCACCGCGTGGGCCACGCAGGCCGACCTCGACGCCTATCTCCACCGGCTGGAGGAGGCCGAACGCCGCGACCACCGCAAGCTGGCGAAGCAGCTGGACCTGTTCTCGTTCCCGGACGAGCTCGGCGCCGGCCTGCTGATCTGGCATCCCCGCGGCGGCGTCTTTCGGATGCAGATCGAGAACTACCTCCGCGACATCCACGTTCGGAGCGGCTACACGCCCGTGTTCACCCCCCACATCGCGAAGTCCGGGCTGTGGGAGACCAGCGGCCACCTGGCGAAGTACCGGGACAACATGTACCCGGCGATGCACGACGACAACGACGTCGACTACTTCGTCAAGCCGATGAACTGCCCATTCCACGTGCTGGTGTACAAGTCGCAGACGCGTTCGTACCGAGACCTGCCGATGCGGCTGTTCGAGCTCGGCACCATCTACCGGCACGAACGGGCCGGAACGCTGCACGGCATCCTCCGGGTGCGGGGCGGGACCCAGGACGACTCGCACATCATCTGCCGCCGCGACCAGCTGGTGGAGGAGGTGCTGCGGGTGTTCGACCTGACCCTGCAGATCCACCGGACGTTCGGGTTCAAGGACTTCGTCATCAACCTGTCGACCAAGCCCGGCATCGCCATCGGCGACGAGCAGATGTGGACCGAGGCCACCGAGTACCTGAAGCAGGCCCTCGACTCCAGCGGCCTGGACTACACCGTGGCGGAGGGGGAGGGGGCGTTCTACGGACCGAAGGTGGACTTCCACGCCCGCGACGCCATCGGCCGGCTGTGGCAGCTCACCACCGTCCAGTGCGACTTCGCCCTGCCCGAACGGTTCGACATGTCCTACACCGGCGACGACAACGAACGCCACCGTCCGGTCATGATCCACCGGGCCAT
>DAIMKN010000156.1:1527-4927 GCA_036721725.1 Actinomycetota bacterium | reverse complement strand
CGGCGTCGAACGAGATCCAGGGCCGTCTCTCCTCCGTAGCTGCGACCGATGACGATGGCGGGGGCGGCGCCGAGCGCATCGATCAGGGCGACTGCGTCGGCGCCGTGTTCGGCCACGTCCGTTCGCACGTAGGGCTCTGGTCTCTGGCTCCGAAAGCAGCCCCGACGGTCGTAGACGACGCACCTCCCTCGCGCCGCCAGCTCATGCACCGCATCCCCCCAGACGAGCGCGGAGCTCGACGTCCCGTGGATGACGACGATCGGCATCCCGGTTCCGTGCTCCTCGTAGTAGAGGTCGATCCCGTTGACCTTGACGATCGGCATGGGCGCCATCCCTTCACTCGCCTGTCCGGACTCGGAAGGTACCCGAGGCGCGAAGGTGCAGTCAAGACACCGTCATGGTGCCCTGTCAGCGGGTCGCTCTCGAGTCTCTCCTGTGACCAGGCGCCACTGGGCATCGATCGGCCGGTTTGCCTTTCCGAAAACTCTGGTCACGCGAGCCAGCAGCATCTCCAACGGAGTGAGAAGCAAGTGTGAGTGAGAAAGTGGTCGCCAAGGGAGAGGAGGCGCTAGTGATGCCGACAGCTGAGAACAGGGACATCTGTCGCCGGTTCTTCGACGAGGTCGTGAGCCAGGGAGACCTCAGCGTCGTGGATGAAATCTGCGCCCCCGATTACCGCCTACACGCGACGCTTAGCGGGCCAGAGGCTATTGATCGCGAGGCGCTCAAGGAGCTGGTGGCTTCCTGGCGCTCCTCCTTCCCTGACGGCAATATCACCGTCGAAGACATCGTCGCAGAGGGTGATCTGATCGCCGCCCGCATGCTGGAACGGGGTACCCATTCGGGGGAATTCAAAGGCATGTCACCCACAGGCAGGCCGGTGGCATATGGATCGATGACCTTCCTGCGGGTCGTCGATGGCAGGATCACCGACCACTGGGGCCTGCTTGACATGCCGAGCCTGCTCGAGCAGATCGGTCCCCACGCGCCTGTGAAGTACGAGCACCCGAACATTCCGCTGGTGAGGCAGGCGTTGGATGCATTCAGTCGCAGCGACATGGTCGAGGTGAAGGCATACGTCGCGGAGGACATCGTCTGGCACGTCCCCGGCAGAGGAAGGCTCGCAGGCGACAAGAAGGGTCTGGAAGAGGTTATCGGGTTCTTCGGCGAGGCCGGGGTTCTCGGCACGACCAACTTCTCGATCGACGTCCGCAAGATGATGGCCAGCGATGACTTCGTGTCTATGTTCGTCCACTATCACCATGTTCGGGGCGATGAAGTCTTCGATCAAGAGGGAATCGAGCTCTTCCGACTCGCGGGCGGCAAGATCAGCGAGTTCTGGGCGTTCATCAGGGACTCGCGAGCATTCGACGAGTTCTTCAGATAGCCGGCCACCGGTGCCGGTTTGAGAGTAGACCCGGGCCAGGCGTGCCGGGCTACCGGCCGCTTACCGTGCCGCAGCGAGCCGAAGCGCGACTAGCACCATCTTCGCCGAGCTCCGCACGCCCGGGCCGTCGGTCGTGAAGGCCGGCGGAGCGCCTTGGCGAACGCCAAGAGGGGTACGGGCGGGGTAGCGGGCGGCCGTTTCGCGTGCGCGGCTTGGGCCTCGGAGCACGCGCGCGTCTGCGCGCAAGAGCTTCGCGGTTCCTGGGTACCTGCGCGGCGCAGTTAGAACGGATCGGTGCAGGTCAGGGGCTTGCGATGCACACTGAAAAAGGCGACCGAACGTGCTCGGAGGAGTACCAGGGAGCCGCGGCATGACGAATCGGGGTTTTCGACCTTACGCGTTCTCCCGGGTCAGGCCGAAAGGTTCGCCAAGCAGAAACGGCGAACGTGAGCGTTGAACTCCTCCGGCCGCTCCATGTTGCTGATGTGGGCAGCCCTCGGGATGACGACGAGCTCAGAGCTTGGAATGGCATCGCGAAACTGCTCCGCGACGCTGAGCGGGGACCGTCGATCGTCTTCTCCCCACAGAAGGAGCGTCGGCACCTTGATGTTCGGCAGCAGATCCGTGGTGTCCGCATCGGCGAGAGCCTTCGCCATGAGCCGGAAACCAAGGGGGTGGAAGTTGGAGACGACGGCCGACATCTCCGCTTGGAGAGCTTGCGAGGCAGCCTGGGTGAAGAACTCGACAGGCACCCATCGGGCCACGAATTCCTCAGCGGGTAACGAAGACTCGCGCAAACATCTCGCCAGTCGCTGCTCGGCTACTGATTCGCCAAGCGATCCCTTCCAGCCAGCGTAGGTGTCGGCCAGGATGAGCCCCCGGACACGTGTTGGGTACAGGCGATAGAACTCCTGCGCGAGGAGACCCCCCCACGACAGGCCGAGGACATGAGCCCGTTCGATGCCGACGACGTCTAGGAACTGGGCGAGACAGTGGCCCCAGTCGGTGATCGTGAACGGATCTGGCGGATCCGAGGACGAGCCCGCGCCCGGCGCATCCCACGCGACGACCGTGCACTGATCAGAGAGATCCATCAGTTGGCGTCTCCACACACGGCGGTCGCAGAGGAACCCGTGCAGCAGTACCAGCGGAGGGCCCTCCCCCACGTACCGAAAGGCGACGGAATGTCGGCCCACCTCGGCGCGAGTCAACTTAGCGCGGTCCAACGCCGTCCCCCTAACTTCCGCTTGGACGGGACCCCATAGAGCGGTCGGGATGAGGCGTTGTCTGTCGAGCAGGGTCGCTCGGGGGGGGCTCGGGTGCCCTGCGTCTGCGTTCGATCCATTCCCGCCGCCTCCGGGACAGCCTTCGTGCACGGTGAGTGTAGAGTCCCCGAAGGAGGGCCGGACCCTACATGCAGGGCCTCGAGCGGCTGCGAAGGCCGCGGCCTCCGCGGTTGACGACGTTCAGGCTAGTGCCCCCGGGAGGACTCGAACCGGCGAGTCGCGGCGACCGCGATTCGGCGGGGGCGATGAGCCGGCTCATGCTCGGAGGCGCCGTTCGCCGCGAGTCTGATGCACGGCACACCCGGGCGGCATCGGAGGCAGCGGGGGGGATGGCGGCCTCGGCGAAGGCGGAGGGGTCTACAACACGGCGTCGCTGACGGCGGCGTCGATGACGTTCGCCAGCGAGTTCGCCCAGGGCGGCAACGCCTCGTTCGGTGGCGGGGTGGCTGCGGCGGCGAGGGCGGCGGGGGCGGCGCGAACGGTTCGTCCGGCGATGGAGGCGACGCGTACGGTGGGGCGTGGTTCACCACCGCGCCGCTCGCCGCGGACTCTGGGAGCACGTATTCGTCGGACTCGGTGGTCGCCGGCGCGGGGGCCCAGAACAACTCTTGCTGGGTCTATGGGACCTGTCCCGGCCCAGGCGGCGGGGCCGGGTACCCGGGCTACGGCGGCTCGGGCGGCCTGGGCGGCCACGGCGACGGCGGGAACGGACCGGACGGCCTGAGCG
>DAIMKN010000156.1:0-1517 GCA_036721725.1 Actinomycetota bacterium | reverse complement strand
CCCGCCACTTCCGGCCCCGGTGGCACGACATCGCCGAACGAGGTGTCCGGGACGGAGCAGTACCCTGACCACAATTGAGTAGGGACCGTCGAACGACTACAGGCAGTGCTCAGCGGAGATCCTGAAAGGGGGGGCCGCCGTCGTCGTTACGGAGGACGCGACCCGGTCAGCCTCTTGCGTTCATCATTTGCGGTGGAACCTCGCGACCAGACGCGGGTACGGCTCCGAGCACACGGACAACGACGGCGCCATGTTCGACCGGCACATGAACAGGTCATCGCCCACGATCCCGAACTGGAAGAAGACGGGCGCAGGGCCATCTTGGCCGAAGCAGTCACTATCCGGGCCGTCGTGGGTTCAGTGTCCCCTGCCAAGCGACCTGGCCGATCCCGCCGGGCCCGCTCGCGCTGACGCTGCCTGACGCGCTCTGCGAACGGAAGTTGAAATGGCAGGCTCCGAAGAACAAGGCCGCGGGTGATCTTGCCATCGTCGTCGATGTCGATCGACGCGAACGAGCTTTCCACCTGGACCTTGCCACTTTTTGAGATGTCGCTCGAAACCACGTCGATCCCGGTGGGGTCGTTGAGCCCTTCAGCCAGCTCCCAATGTCCGGCGAAACTGCCCGAAGGGCCCGCCCGGCGGGCTCACACCAGAGGACTGCCCGGCACTCCCGGAGGACCGGATGGGGGCCGGGAGCTTCCCGGGACAACCCGAACCGATAAGCAGGACCACTGGTACGAGTGCGAGCAGGACCCGCACCCACCCTGATGGCGCGGGTCGTTTCCCCGGTCCCCTGCAGCACATCCCGAGCGCCGGCGCGGTAGAGTGATGGGGCGTAGAATGCTTCCGGAATCATCGGTGCCGAATGGGAGGAGGAACCATGGGTGAACTTCGAAGCGGGAGCTTTGACGCACCTGGCGAGACGCGGTCGTTCGACAACGGGAAGGCCGAACTGGTGGTCCTCGGCGACATGACGGTGGGGCGCTTCACGTTCGAGCCGGGATGGCGCTGGTCGGCGAGCGTGAAGCCCATCGTGGGTACCGACTCCTGTCAGACCCACCATGTGGGCGTGGCCGTCTCCGGACGGTTGCACGTCGAAACGAATGACGGTTCCCAGCTGGAGATCGGGCCAGGCGATGCCTACGAGATCCCCCCGGGGCATGATGGGTGGGTCGTGGGAGAGGACACGTTCGTCGGATTCGAGTTCAAGAGCGCCGCCCAATACGCCCAACCCAAGTAGCGGCTCCCGAGGTGGGGTCGTCACCCTGAGCAGAGACGGGCGAAGCGGCATGTGAGGCGCACCAGAGACGAGCAGGATGCCGCGGCCACCTTCGGCGAGCGATACGGACGGGCGGCCTCCGACGCGACCCGAGAGCTCGAGCGGCTCGTGATCGGCGGCGACTTCGGGGCCAATGGCTACACGACCGTGGCGCAGGCGGATCTGATGGCCGAATGGCTGGGTCTGCGAGAGGGCCACCGACTGCTCGACGTAGGCTCGGGTCGAGGCTGGCCGGGAC
>DAIMKN010000155.1:0-4929 GCA_036721725.1 Actinomycetota bacterium | reverse complement strand
CGTCCGACGTTCATGCCGTGACTCTACCAGGTTTGTATAACAGTTGCAAACGCTTAGATGAACAGGAGCAGACGATTACGTCAGGCGTCGAACACCGGCTCCAGCCGTCCCACCGGCCGGCCGCCTCCTAGGACGGGGGGCCTGGCGAAGGAGGCCAGCGTCTCGAGGTGCTCGTCAGTCAGCGCGTCCAGCAGATGGAGGGCCTGGATCAGCGCCGGTCCGGCCGCTCGCGCCGAACCGTCCCGGACCTTCACGGCCACGCCGATCCCCCGCTCCATCAACGCGGCGCACATCAGACCCTCGGCCCCGCCCTTGACCAGGAGGTCCCCGGTGGCCTCCATCACGGCGGTGTCCGTTCGGCCCCGCCCCGCCACCATGTAGGGCTCGGCCCGCATCGCCTCGCCCGCCCGCGCGGCGAACGGCGCCAGGTCTCCCCACCGGTCGGGCGCGGCGAGCCGGGCATAGATCTTGGCCATCGACGCCAGTGGGAGTCCGTGCACGGGGACGCCGCAGCCGTCGACACCGACGTGCACGTCTTCCAAGCCGGTCTGGTCAAGGACGGTGGCCCGGACCCGCTCCTGCAGCGGGTGGGCCCGCTCGACGTAGCTCGCCAGTGGCCAGCCCTGCGTTCGGCATGCGGACAACATGCCGCCGTGCTTGCCCGAGCAGTCCGAGTTGATGCGGCGGCGTTCGGGCTGCTGCTCCAGCGTCTGGTCGTCCCACGGCCGCATCTCGGGGCATAGCAGATCGTCCTCGCCCACCTCGCCCCTCGCCATCAGCGAACGAACGGCCTCCAGATGAACGGGCTCGGCGTTGTGCGAGGCGCACATCACGGCGACCTCCCGATCGTCGAAGTCCTTGCCCGCCAACGACATCGACACCACGGCCTGCAACGGCTTCATGCACGAACGCGCGTACAGCCGCCGGCCCGGGGCGCCCCACCCCACCAGGATCCGGCCGTCCGCGTCGACCGCCACGGCGTCGCCCACGTGAACGGATTCCTCAAGACCAGCGCGGACGACACGAACGAGCGGAACCGGTTCCATGCGTTAGTGGGTGCGGGACCGGCGCGTGGCGAACCTCTAGAAGCCGGCGATGATGAGAGTCGGATCCTCGCGATACCTGCGCTTCAGTTCGTCCTGCAGTTGGTCGTGGACGCGCAGGACGACGGTGCGTTCGTGCGAGACCCGCTCCTCCTCCTCGCGCAGCGCGGCGATGGCCTGCTCCAGGTCGGCCTCGCCGAGCGTCTCGAGCTCGGAGACCTCCTGATCGGAGACGACCGCGTCGGCCCTTCGGTCCGCCTCGGCCATGTCCTCCTCGGACAGCGTGAGACGCAGCGCCTCGCCCCGGCCGGGACCCTGCGGGCCCTCGGACATCGCCTCGGTCAGGCGTTCGACCATGTCCTTGGGGTCCTCACCCGTCGCTCGTCGGATGCGTTCCCCGTCCAGGACGTCGATGCGAACCTGGATGAGCCGGCGGAGATAGGACACGAACTCCCGTTCGGCCAGGGCCTGGTCGCGGCGTTCGCGGAGCTCCTCCAACCCGAGGTCGGTCAATCCCTCAACGAACGAGGGTTCGACCACCGTGTCGGAGCGAGGGTGGCCGCTGGTGTCGTTCGTCATCGCGGGGGAAGTCTACCCGCAGACGGCCCTGAGGTAGTTGTACGGATCGACCGCCGAGCCTCCGCCCGGGTGGTACTCGAAGTGCAGGTGGGTCGGGCCGCCCGCGGCGTCGCCGGTGTTGCCGACGTGGCCGATCATGGTGCCCGCGGACACCGTCGCCCCGTTCGGCACGCCCGCGTAGCTCGACATGTGGGCGTAGTACGTGTAGTCCCCATTCGGGCCGTAGAACAGGGCGCTGTTGCCGCCCAGAGGGTTGTAGTTCTGTTCGAACCGACCGCTCTGTGCCGCGTAGACCGGCGTGCCGAACGGCGACATAAGGTCGATGCCCTGATGGGTCCGGCCGCCGGAACGCGGAGCACCGAACGTGTCGGTGAAACTCCTCGGCTGGCCGACCGGGCAGACCGCCAGCGGGCCGCCGCCGCCGCCGCCGCCACCGCCACCGCTGGGGCTGGGACTCGGGGTCGGGCTGGGGCCACCACCACCACCACCGCCGCCAGAGCCACCTCCGCCGCCGGACCCGCCGCCACCCGTGTGCTGCTTCTGCTTCTGCTCCTGTTGACGGCGAGCGGCCTCATCGGCGGCGAGCTTGCCCTGAAGCGACTGGATGAGTCCTTGGGCCTCCGTGAGCTTCTGTTCGATGGCGTGCCCCTCGCTCTTCAGCGCGACCAGCTGATGAGCTTGGGCGGCCGACGCCGCCGTCACCGCGCGCTGGCTGCGCAGCAGCTCCTGGCGCGTGTTCGACGCCTGGATGAGCAGGTCGCTGTCGCTCTGGGCCGTTCGGCTGAGGTATTCGACGCGGTCGGCGAACTGGGCGAACGAGTCCGCGCTGAGGAGCATGTCGATGGTGCCGGCGCCGCCGGTCTCGTAGGCCTCACGCGCCTTCGCCCCCAACTGCGATCGGAGCCGGGCCATCTTGGCCTCCACCACGGCATCCTGAGCCTTGAGCTGGTTCAGCTGGGTCTGCGTTCGCGCGTAGCGGGCCTGTTCGGCGTCGTAGGCCGCGGTGAGGTGGTCGAGGTCCGCCTGGACCTGCTTGAGGTGCGCCTGCTCCTGGGCGAGCTGCGTGGCCGTGTCCGCGTGGCCCGGAACGGCCGACAGGGTCGCCAGAACCAGGGAGCCGAACAGGGCGACGCCGATCCTCAGGTGGTGCGCGTCCAACCGAGCCATCCTTCCGTTCCCGCGCGGGCATGCGGGCCTCTTCCCCGAGGCCGGTGGCAGGGCAAGGGTTCGCCCGACCCTACCAGCCCCTCCGGAAGGGAGTCAACCAACCTCGAGTGGTACGCGAGCCGCGCCGCGCCCACCCGTTGCACCGCTGGCAGCGTCGTACGTCACCCTTGACGCTCGACCACCTGAACCGCGGAGCCGCCGCTAAGGATGCCCGGGACGTGCAGTTGCCAATCGAGCTTGGCTTCCCCGGTCGTTCGAGGCACGGCGACGACCATGGCGAACGTGACCGATCTGTGTGCCTCGATGGCGCGGACCCCGTCGCAGTTCAGGTAGTAGTCACCGTGAACGGTCGTGGTCTTCGGACCTGCGCCAACCACCCAGAGCGTTTCCTCGTAGCTCGGGCACGGCGTCAGGAGGAAAGCTCGGCTTCCGGCGTTCGCGATCGTCACCCGGTACCGGAGGAGCGAACCGGCGAGCGCCTGGGGCGGGGCGGCGACCTCGATCCGGAGCGGAGATACCACCGACCGGGTCACGAGGCTCGGGACGCCGAACCGGCTCACGGACACCCCGCACCCGGCATCGAACCTTCGGCCGTCCACGTCGACGTTCTGTCCCGAAGGGAGCACGAGCCGAAGCGTGGCGAACACGAGGTGCTGACTGCACATGTCGCTGCCCGAGATGTTGATGGCGATCACCATGCCTGGCGGCGCTGGGACGACCGGGCCGGGGTCGCCGAAGTAGCTCCCGTGGCCCGGATGGAGTCGGACGATCCGGCCCCCGGGCGTGACGCCGAGGAGGTCCGCCGGGAAACCTCGCAGTTCGCACGGCGAGGAGGAGACGTTCCTCATGGACACCCGCAGGTTGGTATTCCCCATGCCGACGCCGCTCCGGCCGGCACTGGCCCGAACGTCGCTCGCCCGGCACATCGGACCGATCGAGCCGGCCGGCGACGGCGAGGGCGACTCTCGGTACGGCGGGGCAGACCGGTTGGCCCACGGCACTACTCCGGATGGGGCGGGCCCCGATGAGCGACCGACGGGCATCTGTTGCTCCGAACGCCCCAGCCAGAGCACTCGAACCCCTGCGAACGTGCCAAGCACCACCAATGCGGCGGCGGCGACCGTCGCGATCACCGTGACCACGCTCGCACGCTGGGCCCGTCGGAGAAGGGCTGGCGACGGTTCGAGAGGTTGGAGCGGCTCGGCCCGCATGTCGAGCAGCGTCCGCCGCACCTGATCTTGCAGATCGTCACGTGCTCTGGTCATGGGCGTTCGATCCCTCCTACGTCGGTTCGCAACGACTCCATCGCCCGGTGGATAAGGGCCTTTGCCGCCCCTACCCGGCAGCCCAACAGCTCGGCGATCTCCCGCTCCGACCGGTCTTCGCCGTAGCGAAGGGTCACCGCAGTTCGCTGCCGCATGGGCAGGCGCAGGATGGCTTCCCGTAGCACCAGCCGGGTGGCGATGTCCGGCAGCGCGGCCGTCCCCGGCCGATCCCGACCCACCGACTCCAGGTGGGCTCGCTCCAGCCGGCGGCGTCGATACCGGGAGTTCGCCAGGTTCACGATGGTGCGGCGCAGATAGGCTCCCGCCGCGTCGGGATCGCGCAGGTGCACCAGCCGGCGGGCCAACCTTACGAAGGCTTCTTGCATGAGATCCTCCGCCGCCGAGGCGTCGCCCGTCAGCACGTAGGCGAGCCGAGCGGCATCGGCGGCGTGACGGCGGTAGAGGTCGGCAAGCCTGCCCTGCGCGGCGGCATGCAGCTCGGCTCCATCGGCGACGGCCTCGTCCATCTCCACGTTCACTTCTTAAGGACGCTTAGCGGGTCCTGCCGGATACGGTGCTCGGTGGAGACCGCAAGGCATGGCTACCGGTTCGGATCGCGTCGCCACCGCCTGACCGCTGGAGGCGAGCGTGGCGCGGAGATCCTTCTTGAGGATCTTGCCGATCGGCGACTTGGGGAGCGATCCCACGAACCGAACCTCGCGAGGCGTCTTGTACTTGGCCAGGCGTTCGAGGCAGAACGCCAGGAGTTCGGTCTCGGTCATTTCGGCGCCGGGATGGATGACGACGAACGCCACCACCTCCTCCTCGCCCATCACGGGATCGGGGCGGCCCACGACCGCCGCCTCCACGATCCC
>DAIMKN010000154.1:0-5011 GCA_036721725.1 Actinomycetota bacterium | reverse complement strand
AGAGCTCCAGCCTTCCAAGCTGGTCATGCGGGTTCGATTCCCGTCACCCGCTCCGGATCAGGCCGCCACCATCCCGCCGGCGAACGACCACCAGCCCTCCAGCGCCCACTCGGCGACTTCCAGGATGGCCGGACCCTCTTCGGAAGGGGCCTCGGCGATGATCGAACGCTCTGAGGGTGCTTGTAACCGCGGTATCATGACTACATGAGCAAGCCCATGACCGTTCGGCTGTCCGAACAGCAGCAGGCCGAGCTCGCGGCCGTTGCGCGGGCCGACGGCACGTCCGTGGCGGCGGCCGTGCGTGCCGCGATCGACGAGCACATCGCGGCCCGCCGCAAGGATCAGGGCTTTCAAGAGCGGCTTGCGCGGATCATCGACCGCGACCGCGAGCTGCTCGAGCGTCTGTCGAATTGACGGTGTACCTGGACCTCGCAAGACTGCCCCGCCTCGACCTGGCCGACTCGGCTCTGCATGCACCTGGGATCCGCCGTCGACCGACGAGGCGGAGTCCACCGTCCTTGCGGTGGGGAGCTCGCAGATGAGCGAGGAGAAGTTCACCCAATGGCTGGCTCGGCGGATCGTCGCGCCGTAGCCCACGAGCATGCAGCTTGAGCCGAAGCGGCTGGCGCGGCGGACCTATCCTGTTCGCGAAGCCCGCTCGAGTCCCAAACGAATGAGGAGGTTGATGCGAACGTGGAGATGCGAACGCTGGGGAGTAAGGGTCCGGAGATCTCGGTGGTCGGCTACGGGGCGTGGGAGGCGGGCGGGGCGCTGTGGGGCACCGCGCCGTCGGACCGCCAGCTCCAGGACGCCATGCGCGCGGCGATCGACGCCGGCTGCAACTGGATCGACACCGCGGAGATCTACGGCCGGGGGCGTTCGGAGGAACTGGTCGGCCCCGTGGCGAACGAACGCCAGGGAGAAGTCTCGATCTTCACCAAGTTCGCTCCGACCGGTTCGACCGTGACGCCGGACCGGATCGCCAAGGCCATCCGCGGATCGTTGCAGCGTCTGGGGCTCGACCACGTCGACCTCTACCAGATCCACTGGCCGACCCCGGGCCTCGACTGGGAGGAGGTCTGGGGCGCCATGGCCGGTCTGGTCGACGAGGGCCTGACCCGCTTCATAGGCCTGTCCAACGTGGGCAAGGAGGAGGTCGAACGCTGCGAGGCCATACGTCACGTCGACTCGGTCCAGAACCAGTTCTCGCTGCTCCATCAGGAGGATCGGGACGAACTCCTCCCGTGGCTCGAGGAGCGCGGCGTCGGCTACCTCGCGTACGGGCCGCTGGCGTTCGGCCTGCTCACGGGCGCCATCACGGCGGAGACGACGTTCGACCCGTCGGACTGGCGGAGCGGCTCCATGCAGATGGACTACTACGACGAGCTGTTTGGGCCCGGCAACTTCGAACGCAACCTGGAGAAGGTCGAACGCCTGATGCGGATCGCGGACGCGGCCGGCACCGACGCCGCGGCAGCGGCCCTCCGGGCAGCGCTCGACGTCCGCGGCGTCACGGCCGTCATCGCGGGCAGCACCAAGCCGGACCACGTGAGGGAGAACGCCGCGGCGGGCGGCCTGCGGATCCCGGCGGAAACCATGCAGGAGATCGACGCGATCTTCGACGGAGGCTGAGGCTAGCCCACGAGTCCCCAGGCCTTGCGGAGCCTTCCCTCCACCGCGCGCGCCAGAAGGTCGTCGCCCACGGGCGTGAGATGCACCTGGTCGGGCCCGCGGATCAGCTGGAGGTTGCCGTGGGCATCCGGCAGGTAGGCCGAATAGTGGCCGGCGGAATCCACGAACAGGCGGTATGAGTCGACGAACAGCACCGCGCGGCGATGAACGGCCGCCGCGGCGTCGATGCCGTTCAACGTTCGGGCGCTGGCCGAGCGGGCCGCGTCGCCCATGATCGGCAGTCCCACCCAGGCCAGGCGCCCCCCCAGCGCCGTGGCGTCCGCCATGACCACCCCCACCCGCCGCGCGTACTCGCGGTTCCACGTTCGGGCGTCCTTTGGATAGACGATGCGGCCATCGGGGAGGACCAGCCCCTGGTTGAAGTCGTTGCCGCCGAACATCGCCACCACGATGTCGGGCCGGTAGGCCGTGACCTCGGCCTTGATCGCGGCCGGCCAGTCGTAGTAGTCGGGCCGGGCCAGGCCGGTCGAACGCAGCCCCTTCAGGATGAGGTCGAACCGCCTCGGGTCGAGCGTTCGAGACAGACCCAGCCCGAGGTCCTCCGCCAGCGAGTCACCCACCACCAGCACCCGGAGCGGGTTCTTCTGCGTGGGCTTGCGCAGCCGCGGGAGCTTCCCCCGGGAGGGGGTCGGACCGGGCGTCGGGCTGGGGCCGCCAAGACTGTGGCTCGGGGTTGGGGTCGGCGCCGGCGCCGGCGTCGGCGTCGTGGAGCTGGGGACGGGTATGGGGACCGGGTGCGGGAGCGATCCGCCGGGCGGGGCGTTCGGATCTCGACCCAGCGCGCGCTCGGTCGTGCTCCCGATCCGGTCGAACCCCAGCAACGTGCTGACCCGGACCAGCGGGTTCAGGATGGCCAGGGCCACCGTCCGACGCACGCCGAGCGGCGCGCCCTGGGCCGAACGCTGCAGCGAACGAGCGTCCAGTAGCGCCCACAGCAGGAGCGCGATCAGGGCCGCCACCAGGACACGGCCCGCCGCGGCCGGCTTCCGGGGCCGATGCCCGACGGGGAGGTCGTCCTGATCGAGTGGTACTCGCATCAGCCGCCCTCTCCTAGAACCGGAAGTAGATGAAGGGAGCCACGCCCTGCGGCCCCAGCGAGGTCATGACGAACAGCAACCCGCCCAGCACGGCGCCCTGCGTCAGTGGCCGCATCCGGGCCAAGGAAGCCTGCGCTCGTTCGGGGATGTCCTCGGGCAGGTACTGAACGGCGATGCCGGTCCCGATAGCCAGCACCACGAGCGGCGTGACGAGCGGCGCCGCGGCGAATGGCGCGGTCACCACCCGCAGGAGCATCGACAGCGCCGTGTGGAACGAGTCCGCGCGGAAGAACACCCACCCCAGGCAGACCAGGTGGAACGTCGCCACGCGCTGCCACCACTCGTGGCGGCGACCCTCCGCCTGCGCCGGCAGGCCCAGTTCGACGCGGCGCCGCCGCCGGTGGCGGCCCACGACCTGCCCCGCCCCGTGCAGCGCTCCCCATGCCACGAACGTCCACGCCGCGCCGTGCCACAAGCCCCCCAGGACCATGGTGATCATGATGTTCACGTCCGTTCGGGTCTCGGATCCGTGCGAGCCCCCCAGCGGGATGTAGACGTAGTCGCGAAGCCACCGCGACAACGTCATGTGCCACCGCCGCCAGAAGTCCTGCAGCGAACGCGCCGCGTAGGGCGAGTTGAAGTTCTCCGGGAACTGGAATCCGAGCAGCAGCGCCACGCCGATGGCGATGTCCGTGTAGCCGCTGAAATCCGCGTAGATCTGCACGGCGTAGGCGTAGACCGCGACGAGCACCTCCAGGCCGCCGTGGCGCGCGGGATCGCCGAACACCGGATCGACGATGGCGGTGGCCAGGAAGCTCGAGATCACCACCTTCTTGAACAGGCCGCCCCAGATGAGATAGCCCGCGCGCCCCACGTCGAGCCGCCGGGGGTCGCGGCGCGTTCGGATCTGGGGGAGCAGTTCGCTCCCCCGCACGATCGGCCCCGCCACCAGATGCGGGAAGAAGGACAGATAGACGAACGCGTCGAGCCAGGGCGCGGGTTCGAGTTCGCGGCGATACACGTCGACCACGTAGCTCACGCCTATGAAGGTGAAGAACGAGATGCCCACCGGCAGCGTGATCTGCAAGAGCGGCAGGGGCCGGCCGCCGCCGAGGGAGTGGGACAGGTTCGCCAGGTTCAGCGAGAGGAAGCCGTAGTACTTGAACCACCCCAGCAGGGCGAGGTCCGCCCCCACTGCGACGCCCATGGCCGTTCGGCGCGAACGCATCGACCCCATGCGGTGGACGACGACCGCGCCGCCCTGCGCGATCACCGTGGACAGGGCCAGCAGCCACACCAGCCGCCAGTCCCACCAGGCGTAGAACACATAGCTCGCGGCGATCATGAAGAGCTTCCACCGGGTGGGGAACGGCTGAAGCAACCAGTGCAGCAGGAACACCACCAGGAAGAAGATGGCGAAGTCGATGGTGGGAAAGAGCACGGCCGGTCAGTTCGACCCGTTCCCGGGCACGGCCATGGCGCCGCTGGATGCGCCGTGGAATGCCGATGACGAACGATGCCTGGCCACTCGACCCCCGGAGTCGCGGACGCTCGCGCCCGGTGCGGTGACGTGTGCGCCGGCCGGGCGTCTTGGCTTATGGCCGAATGATAAGAGGTGGGGTCAACCCGCTCCGTTCCCCGTACCCTTTCGGACGCCGATCAGGTCGCCGCGCGGTCCCGTTCGCCGACCGCCACCGGCAGCGGCGGTGCGGGCGAACTGGGAACCCGCTAGCCTTCTTGGCCATCCCCCCCGACCGATGCAGGAGGTTCGTACCATGGCCGAAGCAGTGATCGTCGCCGCCGCCCGCACGCCCATCGGCCGGGCCCGCAAGGGCAGCTTCATCGACGTTCGGCCCGACGACCTGGGGGCGTTCGCCATCCGCAAGGCGCTGGAGAAGGTGCCCGAGCTCCAGGCCTCGGAGATCGAGGACGTGATGATCGGCTGCGGCTTCCCCGAGGAGGAGCAGGGGATGAACCTCGGCCGGCGGGTGGCGCTGCTGGCGGGTCTGCCGGACACCGTGCCGGGGACGACGGTGAACCGGTTCTGCGCCTCGAGCCTCCAGACCATCCGCATGGCCTTCCACGCCATCTCGGCCGGAGAGGGCGACGTGTTCGTGGCGGGCGGCATCGAGTCGATCACCCGCGTTCCCCAGGGACCGCGCGACATGGCCGCGTTCCACCCCGATCAGGGCGGCACGACCTTCACCCAGGTCTACACGCCGATGGGCGTCACCGCGGAGAACGTGGCGGAGAAGATGAACGTCCCCCGCGAGGAGATGGAC
>DAIMKN010000153.1:0-5087 GCA_036721725.1 Actinomycetota bacterium | reverse complement strand
GACCAGCTGGTCACCGCGTTCCGTTCGTGGTCCGCCGGCCGTCAGAACTGAATCAGATCTCCGGCGACGCGTCGACCGCGATCGGCTGGGGATGTGCCCGTCCCCGAACCCTCCCTCTTGCGGGAGGGTAGTCCCGCGGAGTCGCCCGGTGTTACTCGTTACTCGGCGGCAGGGAGACCGGGGATGGTGCCGCGGCGGTCGGGGGCGGGGCGGCGTTCGTAGCCCCAGACCCCCGAGAGGCGTTCGGTGCCGGTGGTCTTCTCCAGGCCCTCGGACACCATCCGCAGCGACTCGACCACGCCGGGCACCACCAGGACGTGGCCGCCCGCGTCGCGGGGCATGTGCCACCGGAACTCGTGGAGGCTGCCGAGTTCGATCATGGACTCGCGCAGCAGGCCGTACAGCGCTCGGAGGCGGAACCACACGGCCAGAAGTCCCGTGGTGGCGAAGAACGAGTACGGCTCCAGGCCGAACAGATGCTCCCGCAGTTCGGCTTCAGAGGTGAATCGGGCCACGAGGCCGGTGAGGTCGTGTTCGTCGTTCCGCGCGCTGCACACCATGGCGTGCGGCCTCACATCGACGAAGCCGCCGATGGTCAGGTGGTAGTCCCGGTAGTCCTCGAACGAACACGGGTTGCCGCCCTCCGCGTGGGACTTGCGCAGCCACACCGACACCGAGTCGCGTTCGGTCACCAGCAGGTCGATGGGCGCGACGTAGTAGCCCGTTCGAAGCATCGCCACGCCGTCCTGTTCGAACACCACGGGCAGTCCGAGCGAGGGGATCTGCCAAACGGCGCGGAGCACTCGCTCCAGCACTCGGTTGAGCGCCTGACGGCGGCGGGGAAACAGGTCGTGCTGGCGCGGCGAGGTCAGCGCCATCAGGTCATCGGGTGTCTGCGCACCGGCCAGGATCTGCATGTCGCTGGCCAGCGCGTCGAACTCCCACGCCGCGACGTCTTCGAACAGCAGCGCCCGGGAGTGTTCGACGAAGAACGCCTCGGGATCGAACCGCTGGAGATCTGCGTAGGGATCGATGGCATCCACGTCCAGGGTCCGCAGGCGGTGCAGCAGGATCAGCAGCGCCAGCGTGTGGTGCTCACCCTGATGCTTGGCCGAGCCGAGGTCCTGCAGCGCCATCGGGTCGAGGCCGGTGAGTTGCGTTCGGAACAGCGCGGGCTGCGACAGGAAGTCGAACACCTCCCGCGAGTTGTCCGTCTCCGTGTAGTAGCAAACGTTGTCCCTGAACCACGGCGAGAGGCGGTCGTCGCCGAGCAGTCCCACCGTCGCCAGCATCAGGCCGAGCTCGCTGGCGCTGGCCACCTTCATCGTCCGGTACAGCGCGTCCGCGTCGGCCACGCTGAAGAAGCCGTTCTCGCCGCTGCGGATGGCGTAGGACGGCGTGATGGGTTGGCCCCGGTCGAACAGCGCCTCGCCCTCCGGCGGGTCGTCCAGCGGCACCGTGAGCGGTTCGAACACCCGGATGACGTGACGGGCGGGCAGCGGCCTCCCCGCGCGGCGGCTGGCGGTGGTCTCGGCGGCCTGCGAGCCCTTCGAGCCGGGGAACACCTCGACGCCTGAGTCGAACAACTGCTGGCGGATCTGGCGGTGCAGCGGGATCTGTTCGCGCACCTTCACCTCATCGATGCCGATGGCCGCGGCGGTGATGAGGACCTTGATGCCGGCCCCGGCGTAGAGCGCGGTGAGCTTCTCGGCGAACCGGTGCTTCTCCACCAGCCGGCGGTCCAGGGCCGAGTGGGCGAACGCCAGCCGCGTGGCGGCGCGTCCCGTCTCTACATCCTCGTCGTACATGCCGCCGACGCCGGTGGTGTGGGCCATCAGCACGGTGTCGGCCAGCGCCGCCTGCACGTCCCGGAGGTCGTCGCGCAGAGCCTCCACGAACCGCTGCTTGAGGCGTTCGATGTGTTCGGGTGTCGAACCCGGCACGTGCGCCGAGAGCAGCAGGAGCTCGTCCTGATGGTAGGCGACCAGGCTGGGGATGGGGATGCCCACGACCACCGAACGGAAGCGTTCGATGCCGAGCCTGGAGAGGTTTTCGTTCCGGTAGCGTTCCAGGAACGAACTGAAGGGGCGGGCGGAGGAGATGGCGTCGGCCAGCGCCTCCATGATGTCGTTGGTGGTCGCGTCCGCCGGGATGCCGAGTGAGGACAAGAAGGCCGCCACGGCCCCGGCGCGCTGTTCCGGCGGAGCCTGGGCGATCTGTTTGAGCCCGGGGACGGCCGCGACCTCGAAGCGTTCGAGCGCCACGAACACCCCGCTCGAGGTGAGGTAGCCGCTGCGGACGCGTTCGGGTGGCACGCCCTGGCGGGACTCGACGAAGCGGAACAGGCGGCGGGTGAACGCCTGGACCTCGTCGGCGGTCGTTCCGGTGGCCACCAGGACCGGCACGTCGTCCGGCCGGGGCGGCTCGATCGCGAACATCTCCTCGTACATCGAGAGCAACTGGAGGACGGCGGTGCCACCGACGGCGCCGGTGCCGCCCAGGAACAGGTGCGCGTCGCGGTAGCGTTCGCCCGACCTTGCCGCCGCCAACAGGCGAGGCCCGAGACGTTCCTTCTTGAACCCCACGCACCGGCTCCCCGCGACCGTGGTCGGGACGTCGGCCGCGCCACGCCAGTCTAGCGGCGGCCTTTCGCCGCCCGGCGGTTGCGCGTTCCCACTTCATGCTGTTTCATCCGATCATCGGTCGAACGAGGGGAGGGCTCATGGACGAGGAGATGCGCAAAGCGGCCCGGCGGATACCGGAGGAGGTCTTCAACGGGCGCCATCCCGAACGCGCCGCCGAGCTCGTCACGGAGGACTTCGTGGGTCACAACGAGCCGCCGGGGTTCCCGGGCGGCAGGGATGGCCTGGTGGCCGCGGCGGCCATGATGACGGGAGCGTTCTCGGATCTGCACTACGACATCCTGGACGAGATCGTCGAGGGCGACCTCGTGGTCCATCGGGCTCGAGGCACCGGCACGAACGACGGCGAGCTGATGGGCATCCCGGCCTCGGGCAAGCGTGCGGAGTGGGACGAGATCCACATCTCCCGGATGGCGCCGGACGGACGCATCGCGGAGCACTGGGGCCTGGTGGACACCCCGGCCATCATGATGGCCATCGGGGCGATGCCGGCGCCGCCCGCCGCCGGATAGCCGTTCGGCGTCGCCGGACACAAGAAGAGGGCCCGCCCCGTGATGGGGCGAGCCCTCGTTCCGTGGTCCTGGAGTCGCCTGGATCAGGCGGACGCGACAGGCCGAACGTTCGCGGCCTGCGGCCCCTTCTGCCCCTGCGTGAGGTCGAACTCCACCTTCTGGTTCTCTTCCAGGTTCCGGTAGCCGGTTCCCGCGATCGCGCTGAAGTGCACGAACACGTCCGGGCCGCCGTCGTCCTGGGTGATGAAGCCGAAGCCCTTCTCGCCGTTGAACCACTTCACGGTGCCAGTGCTCATAAACAATCCCCTCCTTTCTTGCCCGACCCGGACCTGACCGCTGCCCGGTGGGCGGACCCTTGGGTCCAGAGGGAACTGCTTCGAAGCATGGATGCCTGTGGTGCGGAACCCTCAACAAGTAACTCTACAGGATGCGGTGGCTACTGACCGTGGGCTTGCTACCGCACAGAGCGCCTGCCCCGAAACCGGGTACAGTCGTAAACGAGGCAGGAGCGTCCTGCTGTTCGCGACGAGCGTACGGCGTCCCCGCCGCTCCGCTCCCTCGGATACCGCACGCGAGAGGAGCGCCTCCAGTGGGCAGCAACCGGCGGGTCATGTTCGGCTCCACGGATGGCAAGGGTCTCAAGACCTCGCCCCGCGGAAGGTTCTGCAGGGTGGAGGGCTGCGCCACGGTCCTTTCGATCTACAACTCGGCCACCGAGTGTTCGGCGCACGAACGCCTCCACGGCCGCCCGGTCCGCGACCACCGCTAGCGCATCCCGCATTCCTTACGCCGCTTCGTTCGTCTCCGTCGCCTCGCCGTCAACCGGTTCGAGGGCGATGGCCAGGACTTCGTCGATGGTGGCGACGGGGTGGAACGTCATCTCCTGGCGAACCTGCTCGGGCACGTCGTCCAGGTCGCCCTCGTTGCGCTTTGGAAGGATCACGGTCTTCAGGCCGGCTCGGTGTGCCGCCAGGACCTTCTGCTTCAGCCCGCCGATGGGCAGGACCCTGCCCTGCAGCGTCACCTCTCCGGTCATGCCGACCGTCGAGCGGACCGGCCGCTGGGTGAGCAGCGACACCAGCGCGGTGGTCATCGTGATGCCCGCGCTCGGTCCGTCCTTAGGGACGGCCCCCGCCGGGACGTGGACGTGGTACCGCCCGCTCAGGCGTTCGGCCGGGATGCCGAGCTCTTTCGCGTGGGACCTCACGTAGGACAGGGCGATCTGGACCGACTCCTTCATGACCTCGCCGAGCTGGCCGGTCAGCGTCAGGCCGGGCTCGCCGTGGCTCTCGCCCTCGGAAGCCTCCATCCGGGTTGCCTCGATGAACAGGACGTCGCCGCCCGTTCCCGTGACCGCCAGGCCGGTGGCCACGCCGGGGACGCTCGTCCGTTCGGCCGCCTCGAAGAAGAACTTCGGCCGGCCCAGGTACGCCCGGATGTCGTCGCCGTCGATGCTGACCGGGACGGCGGCCGGGTCGGAGGCGACCTTCGTGGCCACCTTCCGCAGCAGCTTGCCGATCTCCCGTTCGAGATTCCTCACGCCGGCCTCCCGCGTGTAGTCGCCGACGATGGCGCGCAGGGCCGGGTCCTTCAGGTCGACCTCTTCTGGTTGTAGCCCGTTGCGTTCGAGCTGGCGCTTCACCAGGTGCAGCTTGGCGATGGCGACCTTCTCGTCCTCGGTGTAGCCGTCCAGGCGGATGACCTCCATCCGGTCCAGGAGCGGGCCGGGGATGGTCTCGGCGAGGTTGCCGGTGGCGATGAACAGGACCTCGGAGAGGTCCAGGTCGACCTCCAGGTAATGGTCGCGGAACGTGTGGTTCTGGGCGGGGTCGAGCACCTCCAGCAGCGCGCTGGAGGGGTCGCCCCGCCAGTCGCTCCCGACCTTGTCGATCTCGTCCAGCATGAGGACCGGGTTCTTGGTGCCGGCCTCCTT
>DAIMKN010000152.1:0-5136 GCA_036721725.1 Actinomycetota bacterium | reverse complement strand
CCCACGAAGTTGTTCGCCCGGAGCCGCCCCTCCTCCACGAACCCCACCTTCCGGTAGGCCCGGAGGCCCCGCGGGTTGTTCGAGAAGACCTGCAGCTCCACCTTGGCCAGGTTCATCTCGCGGAAGGCGAACCGGCAGATCGTGCGCACCGCGTCCGTCCCGTACCCCTGGCTCCAGTAGGGCTTGCCGATGAAGATGCCGAGGCCGGCCACGCGAGCCCGGTCATCGATGTGGCGGAGGTCGCACGAACCGATCAGGTCGCCCGGGAGCGTTTCGACGGCGAGGTTGACGCCGTCGCCCGTTCGCGATGCCTCCCACCACGCCCTCGCCCCGGCCAGCGGCTCGGGCCACGAGACGCGGAGGTACGCGGTCGTGTCCGGGTCCCACAACAGCTCGTTCAGGCGGGGAAGGTCGTCCTCCTCGATCGCCCGCAGCCGGACAAGGTCGCCCTCCAGAGGATGGGCGATCCGGCGGAACTCGTCGCGTTCGTGCCCCGACATCCGCCCGCGAGCATACCGGGGGTGTGGAGGGCGAACCTACCGAGGAGTAAAGTTCCGTTCGATGGCGACGCTGCACCCCCTGTTCACGGACGAACACGAGACTTTCCGGGCGACCTGCCGCGAGTTCGTGGAGTCCGAACTCGCCCCCCACGCCGCGGCGTGGGAGCAGGAGGGCAGCTTCCCGGACTGGGTGTTCAAGCGGATGGGCGACCTCGGTCTGCTGGGCGTTCGCTATCCCGTCGAACACGGTGGCGCGGGCGGCGACTGGGGCCACGCCATCGTCCTGGCCGAGGAGATGGCCCGGTGCGGCTCGGGCGGCGTGGGGATGGCCGTGGCCGTGCAGACCGAGATGGCCACACCGCCGATCCTGAAGTTCGGGACCGACGACCAGAAGCGCCGCTACCTCGAGCCGACCATCCGGGGCGAGAAGATCGTCTGCCTCGGCATCACCGAGCCGGGGGCAGGCTCGGACGTGGCGAACATCCAGACCACGGCGGTCCGTGACGTCGACGGCTGCTGGACCATCAACGGCGCCAAGACGTTCATCACGAACGGCGTCCGGGCCGATTACTGCCTGCTGGTGACGCGAACGGACAAGGCCAGGGGCTACGAGGGCTTCTCGCTGTTCCTGGTCGACACCGACCTCCCGGGCTTCACGGTTTCCCGCAAGCTCGACAAGCTGGGGATGCGTTCATCCGACACCGCCGAACTCGCCCTGAACGACGTTCGGGTTCCGGACTCCGCGTTGCTGGGCGAGGCGGGCCGCGGCTTCACCCAGATCATGTGGGAGCTGCAGGGCGAACGCGTCATCGGCGCGGCGGGCTCGATCGCCGGGGGGTGGCTGGTGTTCGAGAAGACGCTGGCCTACGCCAAGGAGCGGCACGCGTTCGGCCGTCCCATCGGCAGGTTCCAGGTCAACCGGCACAAGTTCGCCACCATGGCCACCGAACTGGAAGCCGCGCGCCAGCTGCTGTACGACACCGCGCTGGCATGGGAGCGCGGCGAGTATCCGGTCAAGCAGATCTCCATGGTCAAGCTGTACAGCGGCTTGGTCGTCAACCGCGTGATGAACGAGTGCCTCCAGCTGTGGGGCGGCATGGGCTACGCCACCGAGACCGGCATCGAACGCGCCTGGCGCGATTCCCGCCTGCTTCGGATCGGCGGCGGGACCGACGAGGTCATGCGCGAGATCATCTCGAAGACGATGGGTCTGTAAAGTGGCGACGGCCACGCGGTTCGCCGCCATCCCCCGGGCCGGGCTGTTCACGCCCGACCATGACGACCTTCGCGTGGCGGTCCGGGTGTTCGTGGAGAGGGCGCTGGCGCCGAACGCGGAGGAGTGGGAGCGGGACGGCGAGTTCCCCGTTCGAGACGTGTTCGCACAGGCCGGCGCGGTCGGGCTGTTCGGGGCGAAGTTCGAGGGGGCCTACGGCGGGACGGGGCCGGACCTGGTGGCGGACGCCGTGGTCACCGAGGAGCTCAGCAGGTGCGGCAGCGGGGGCGTGGCGGCGGCGCTGGGGGCGCACAAGGACCTGGGGAGCTACTACCTGTACCGGTTCGGGACCGAGGAGCAGCGGCAGCGCTGGCTGACGCCGGCGGTGGCAGGTTCGACCATCACTGCCCTGGCCGTGACCGAGCCGGAGACGGGGTCCGACGTCGCCGCCATCCGAACGACCGCGGTCCGGGACGGCGAAGGCTGGCGGCTGTCCGGGGCCAAGACGTTCATCACGAACGGTCCGATCGCCGACGTGGTCGTGGTGGCGGCCAAGACCGACCCGGCCGCGGGCCACGGCGGCATCTCGCTGTTCGCGGTGGAGGCCGGAACCTCGGGGTTCGTGGCGCGCCGCGTGGACACGGTGGGATGGCGAACCTCCCATACGGGCGAGCTGGTGTTCGACGACTGCCCGCTGCCGGCGGACGCGCTGCTCGGCGAGGAGAACCAGGGCTTCTACCAGATCATGGCCAACTTCCAGTGGGAGCGGGTGGTGATGGCCCTGGGTGCGGTCAGCGGCGCCGAACGCATCCTCGAGCTGGCGATGAGCTATGGACGCGAACGGGAGGCGTTCGGGCGGCCCGTGGCGAAGTTCCAGGTGTGGCGGCACCGGTTCGCCGACCTGGCCACCGAGATCGAGGCGGCCCGTTCGCTCACCTACCACGCGCTTCGCAAGGTGGTGGCCGGTGAAGACGCTGTTCGGGACGTCTCCATGGCCAAGTGGTACGCCACCGAGCTCGCGTGGAAGGTGGCCGACGAGGCCGTGCAGGTCCACGGCGGGTACGGCTACATGATGGAGTACCCGGTGCAGCGGGCGTGGCGCGACGCCCGCCTCGGTCCGATCGGCGGCGGGACCACGGAAGTGATGAAGGAGATCATCGGCCGGTCGTTCGGCCTGTAAGGACCGCCCTCATCCGTTCGGCCTAGGTCCTCGGCAGCGAGGGAGCGCTCGATGGGCCGAGTTTGTCCAGTTCCTCCGCGGGAACAACCAACGAGACCGAACAGGACGACCAAAGAGGAGGAGTCCGACATGGCCTACGACCCAAGGCTCGACCCGGCCCGCGCGCCCGCAGAGCCCGACCGCGGAAGCCTCGCCGGTTTCGCCGCGATCAAGTACACCGCCATCATCATCATCGTGCTCGCCATCATCGGCTTCCTCGTCTGGGCGATCTCGCACTTCTCCCACTAGACGTTCGACCGAGTGGACGGCGGGCCGTGTAACGCAATTCAAGCTTGCCAAGTGGGCGTCTCTCGGGTGCCCACTTCTGCGTTCCCGACATGGACGGATCCGGGTTGTCGAGGCGTACCCTTCGCCATCCCAGGGGCTACCAGCGGTGCTTGCCCTGGAAGTAGTAGCTGGGAAGGATGAAGCGAACCTTTCGGACGAACCGTTCGACGCGGTCCGCCTGCGCCTTGTCATCCGCCCGCTGGGCGTCGACCTGAACCTTGAACAGGTCGTCGAAGTAGGCGGTGGTGGCGCGGTCGCGTTCGTCCTCGTTCGTGTACTCCGAACGGATCGTGGCGAGCTCGCCGGCGTCGAGCCACTCTCCGCCGCACTGCGGGCATTCGTCCACCGTGACGCGACGCTGCATGCTCTCGAAGTGCCGCAGCATCAGGACGTGACAGACCGGACAGCTCCGCCTGGGCGCGAGTCGTCGACCGTGACGTCGCCGGCGGTCTTGTCGTTCGTCTCGTGCTGACAGGCTGGACACTGCATGGCTCTCGACCTCCGACTCGTCCGGTTTTCCTGTCCAGGTATCGGCCGGTGGAGCACCGGCCTATACTCCGGCTGCCCCGGGGGAGGGTAGGCCACGATGAACCTTGCCGTGCTGGGCGAACACAACCTCGAACGCTTCGGGGAGTACGAGGCGGTGGTGTTCGACGATGTCGCGGTGACCAACGCCGAACAGCTCCGGGCGTCCCACCGCATGGCGAACGCGCTCACGGCGCTCGGCATCGGGCGCGATGACCGGGTGGCCGTGATGATGCCGAACTGCCTCGAGGTGTTCCAGGCCTACGGCGCCATCAGCCAGGTGGGGGCGGTGGTCGTTCCCATCGTGTTCCTGCTCGCCGTGCCGGAGATCCGGCACATCCTGGCCGACTGCACGCCTCGCGCCGTGGTCACGTCGCCCGAGTTCGCCGGGACCGTGCTCATGGCGATCGAGGGTCTGCCCGACCGGCCCGTGGTCCTGGTCACCGGCGCGCTTGAGTTGCCCGGCACCACCTCGCTCGCCGCGCTGACCGACGGCGCGTCCAGCGAGTTCGCGTTCGTCGAACGCGACGACGACGACCTCGCGGTGATCATGTACACGGGCGGAACAACCGGGCGACCCAAGGGCGTGATGCTCTCGCATGGCAACCTCCTGTGGGTGGCGCAGAAGCTGGCCGAGGACGCGGATGTCAAGCCCGACGACGTCGGCCTCACGGCGCTCCCGGCGTCGCATCTGTTCGGCATGATCGTGGGGCTGCTGGGCCAGGCCCTGGGGACGAAGGGCGTGCTGCTGCGGTGGTTCGCTCCGGAGTCCGTGCTCGAGGCTGTGCAGCGCTATCGCGTCACGGCCATCCCGATGGTCCCGGCCATGGCCACGATGCTCCTGCAGCACCCGGACCTCGAACGCTACGACACGTCCTCGCTCCGCACGATCATCCTGTCCGCCGCTCCCGTCCCCCTCGAGCTGAAGGAGGCCGTGGCCCGAACGTTCGGCTGCGACGTGGTGGAGGCCTATGGCCAGACCGAGGCCTCGCCCGCCATCGCCATCGAACGCCCCGAGGACCAGAAGCGGCCCGGTTCGTGCGGCAAGCCCATCGACGGCATCGACGTGGCCATCCTGGACTCGGGCGGCGTGCCGGTGCCGGCGGGCGAGACCGGGGAGATCTGTGCCCGGAGCCCCGGCATCATGAAGGGCTACTTCGGTATGCCGGAGGCGACCGAGGAGACGCTCGCGGGCGGCTGGCTGCACACGGGCGACATGGGCCACCTCGACGCCGACGGCTACCTGTTCGTCACGGACCGCAAGAAGGACCTCATCATCCGGGGCGGGTTCAACATCTATCCGCGCGACGTGGAGGAGGTGCTCTACCAGCATCCTGGGATCGTGGAGGCGGCGGTCGTGGGCCGCCCCGATCCCGTGATGGGCGAGGAGG
>DAIMKN010000151.1:0-5221 GCA_036721725.1 Actinomycetota bacterium | reverse complement strand
CCGGACCGACATCTGAATGCCCATCCGGCCTCGTCTCCCGAAGAGCTCGTCGATATAGGCCAGTGCGTTCGTGGACACGGCTCCGGCGATCTCGTTCGTTGACAACGCCGCAAGGGTCGCACCGACCTCACGCGCCGACGTCGACTGCATGAGTCGGATGACGTCGGCCGCATCCTTGTCCTTGCGGCGGCGGTCAGGACCGTCGTCCACTCGGTCGTGGAGCTTGTGCAGCTTGGCAACGAAGAGCGCCGCGACACCAGCGACGTTCGTGACAACGGAGCGGTTGTCGCCCGGCTCCAGCGCCCTGATAGTCATCTCGCTGCGATCGACGAGCGCAGCCTCCAAGCCGATCGCCCTGCGGGCAGCACGATTGCCGTGGACACCGAGTCGGGCAGCGCGCCGGCCCCGGCCCCCCGCGACGCCCTCGGGGACGATGAGGTCGATGGGAACCGTGAACTCGGCCCCGTCGAGCGTTGTCGTGGCGATCCAGATGCCGGGCTCGACGTGACCACGTTCCTGTAACAGCAGCTCGAACCCGGCCCCGCTCATGGCGGTTTCCAGCTCGGGAACGTCCTCGAGCTGGCTGGGATCCAGAACCAGATCGCCGTCGGTCGTGTACGGCGCGACCGTGATGGCCACGTCTCCGCCACCCGTTCTCAGATAGATGGCCTGCGCACCGGCAACGACAACGGCGCGAGCCTGCGGGGCGAGCGCCGTCAGTGCGTCGAGCAGAACGCGCCGCGCGGCGGCATACGTCGGATTGATGTCCGCGGCGTTCGGCGAGGACGCCACTTCGTCACTCATGGCTTGGCCGCGGAACCAACGCTCGCGAGCGAGGGCAGCCGCCACTGGGACTCTCTCTCGACCATCCAACCGATCAATGCGTCGCCCTCCGCCGGCATCCTGCCATTACCCGTCTGGCAGTCGATGGCGATCTGCGATGGTGCGACATATCGGAGTCCGTCGTCGACCACGCTTCGATCCCACACGACGGTGTCGTACGGACGCAGCAGCACCACGTTGCTACCCTCGTCCGCCGCCAGCAGGCCCAACGCCTGGCTAACACGGTCGATGTCATCGGAGTAGACAACAAGCATCGCGGGGGCCGCCACCGGCGCGAGGCGTACGGCAGCGAAGGAACCGGTGATCGCGAGTCGCCCGACCGAGGACTCGTCCTTCATGTGGTCCAGGGCCTGATTCGCTCCGTGGGGTGCGAGAAAGGTCTGCGACTCATTGGTGGTGAAGACATCGTAAGTCTCGGCCCACCGTCGTAGCAGTCGTGGGATGTCGACGGACTCGACTCGCCCTCGTGCTGAGCGTTCGATGAGAGCGTCGCGGTCCAGCGACTCGAGCAGACGAGAGACCCAGCTCACGGCGACGCCGGATGCCTCCGCGATCTCCCGGACTCCGTAGGGGGGACGCACGTCGATGAGAAGGCGGACGATCCGTGCCGCCTTGGGCCCGCGAAATCCTACCTTCCCGCGAGCTGCCGGCTTGGGAGCTCGGCTCGCTCCTGTCGAGCGGATGTAGACGACAACGGGGTTGTTGTCGAGGCTGATCAGCGCGTTGCCGGTGAGGTCCAGGTAGTTGATCCCCTGTTCCGTCAGCAGTTCGCATGTCCGGGGGCTGAGCCAGTCTGAGATCACAAGGATCGGAGTGTTGAAGGTCATGGCCCGCAGGAGGCGTGGCAGCTGAGGGCCAAAGGTACGTTCGACGTCCCTGGGAGAGAACGAACGCTTCGCCTCCACCAGGACGGTGACGAGTGATCTGTTCTCGATCACCAGGTCGATGGCGCCATCACCCAGGGTCTGTGGGTCGGAGAGGTTGCCTCCGGCGTAGGCACGGTTGGACCGCTGGACGGACCAGGTCGCCGGAAGGGCCGCGCGGAGCCAGTCGATAGCCCGGTCTACGAGCTCCTTCTCTTCCCGGGATGTGTTCTCCGTCATGGCGATCAGCAGGATACCACACAACGTTCTCTAATATCCCGTGGTTCTTCGAGCAAGAGAACCAACGGATTTCCGAGATCATTTCCTACTGGGCACCCTGCCTTTGCGGTTGTTCGCCGTCGGCCGCGGTCCCGGCCTCGCGCACCGTCGCGCCTTTGAGGTCGAACGCGGGCCGCATCACCCGCCATCCCGGGCCGAGGTCCTGGACGGTGCGACCGTCCTGTTCGAACGCCAGCAGCGTCGGCCCCGAACCCGCCACGCACACCGGGATTCCATCGTCCTTGAGGTCGTGGAACAGCGCGCGAGCCGACGGCATCAGCGGGAGACGATACGGCTGGTGGAGCCGGTCCTCCAGCGCCGTCGCCAACAAAGATGGATTGCGGGTCAGCGCCACCACCGCCAGCGCTGCGCGTGACGCGGTGAACGCTGCGTCGCCGATGGGGATGGTTCGGGGCAGGACGCGGCGGGCGTCCTTCGTGGACACGCGTTCGTGGAGTGGGATGAGCAGCACGGGTCGCAGGTCGGCGTGCGGCTGCAAGCGTTCGGCCCGCCATCCGTCGTCGCCGTGATGGGCCAGGATCAAGCCGCCCCGCAGACACGCCGCCACGTTGTCGGCGTGCCCCTCGGAATCGACGGCGATCTCCAGCAGCCGGTCGGGCGTGAGCTCGGCGTCAAGCAACCGGTCCGCCAGCAGCACGCCCGCCACCACCGCCGAGGCCGACGAGCCCAGGCCGTGCTGCAGCGGGATGGCGTTGCGGCAGTGCAGGCCGAACGCCGGCAGCCCGCCGGTCAGCATCCCGGCCACGTAGGTCATCGTTCGGACCACCAGGTTCGCGTTCGTCTGCGGCAACTCGTCCGCGCCCTCGCCTTCCACGGTGACGCCGGGCGGCGCGGAGGTGTCGAGCTCGAACTCGTTCGCCAGGTCGAACGCCACCCCCATGCAGTCGAAGCCCGGGCCGAGGTTCGCGGCGGTGGCAGGAGCCCGAACGAGAAGCTTCACGAAAGGTCGAGCAGCGCGGCCACCGCATCGGCGTCGGCGGGGAGGGCCGGCGGGGCGCCCGCCCCGGCGATGGCCCAGTCCGGCTCCTTCAACCCGTGGCCGGTCAGGACGCACACCACCACCTGACCTTCCTCCAACAGACCGCGGGCGTGGAGCTGCAGCAGCCCCGCCACGGACGCCGAGGAGGCCATCTCGGCGAACAACCCCTCGCGGGCCACGCGGCGGTACGCGGACAGGATCTCCCGGTCGGTGACCGCGAAGATCTGGCCGCTGGATTCGGCCGCCGCCTTCTCCGCCGACTCCCAGGAGGCTGGATTGCCGATGCGGATGGCGGTGGCGATGGTGGACGGGTTCGCCACCGGCGCGCCTCGAACGATGGGCGCCGCCCCTGCCGCCTGGAAGCCGTACATGACCGGGGGGCGTTCGATCATCCCGTCCTGCCAATACTCGGTGTAGCCCAGCCAGTGGGCGGTGATGTTGCCCGCGTTGCCGACAGGGATGCAGTGAACGTCCGGGGCCCGTCCGAGTGAGTCGCAGATCTCGAACGCCGCGGTCTTCTGGCCCTGGATGCGGAACGGGTTCACGGAGTTCACCAGCGTCACCGGGTAGCGCTCGGACAGCTCGCGGGCCACGGTCAGCGCGGCGTCGAAGTTGCCCTCCACCTGCAGCACGCGCGCGCCGTGGACGAGCGTCTGGGCCATCTTGCCCATGGCCACCTTGCCTACCGGGACCAGGACGGCGCAGGTCAGCCCCGCCTTCGCCGCGTAGGCAGCGGCCGACGCGGACGTGTTGCCGGTGGACGCGCACACCACCGCCTGCGAGCCCTCCTCCACCGCCTTGGAGATGGCGAGCGTCATCCCGCGGTCCTTGAACGACGCGGTGGGGTTCGCACCCTCGAACTTCAAGTGGACCTCGCAGCCGGTGATCTCCGACAGGGCCTCGCTTCGAACGAGCGGCGTTCCGCCCTCTCGCAGCGTGATGACCGGTGTGTCAGCGGTGACGGGCAGGCGCGGACGGTACTCCTCGATCACGCCCTCCCACTGGTGCACGGCCGCGGCCTTGGTCATGGCTCGCCGTTCGTGTTCGGCTGCGGGATCAGCCACCGCCCCATCACGATCTCGTCCCGGTAGCCGGTGGCCTTCTTGGAGTGGCCGGTCATGCGGCCCTCCTCGACGAACCCGAACTTCGCGTAGAGCGCCCTGGCCGGCGCGTTGTCGGGATAGACGGACAGGGCGAGCTTCTCCACGCCCATCTGTTCGGCCCACCGGAGGGCCTCGGTCATGAGCGCCGAACCGACCCCTCGGGTCCGCCACTCCTTCATGACCATCATCCCGAGCGAGGCGACGTGGCGGTTTACCGGATGCTCCTCCCGCGACACGCCAAGCGAACCGATGACGCGACCGGTGGCCGGATCCGTCGCCACCAGATTCGCCTCGTCGTCCGTCCACGACCTGCGGAAGCGCTTGACCCACCAGCGAGGCCGGTGGCGGAGCTCCTCCGTCCGGATGTAGGGCCCCTCCTCCATGACCTGGCGGTAGCACTCCAGGAACGAACGCGCGTCCGACGGCCGCGCCGCCCTCACGAAGAACGCGCTGGAGTCGGCGCCGCGCCGAACGCGCCCCTCGGCCTCAGACGGCGTCGGCATCGTTCGTCTCCGTCTCCGCCGCGGTATCGAGACGCTGCATGCTCTCCGGCGCGCTCACCCCGAGCAGCCCCAGCGCCGACGCGATGACCTGATGCGTGGCCTCCGACAGCCACAGCCGGGCCTGGGTCAACGCGTCGTCGTCGGTGATGACGCGGCACTCCGTGTAGAAGCGGTGGAACGCCGCGGCGAGCTGTTCGACGTAACGGGTCAGGCGATGGGGGGCGAGCGTATCGGCGGCGAGCTCGACCATCTCCGGAAACTCCCCGAGCTTGCGGAGGAGGTCCAGTTCGGCCTCCTCCGAGAGCGCGTCGAACTGTTCGCGCTTCCACGCTTGCAACGCGATCCCCTGCCGCTCGGCGACGCGGCGCAGGCTAGCCGTTCGGGCGTGCGCGTACTGCACGTAGTACACCGGGTTGTCCATGGTCTGGCGGGTGATGGCCTCGATGTCGAAGTCGAGCGGCGAGTCCGGCGAACGCGTCAGGAGCGTGTAGCGCGCGGCGTCCGTGCCGACCTCGTCGATCAGCTCGTCGAGGGTGACCACGTCGCCCGTTCGCTTGCTCATCCGCACCGGCTCGCCGCCGCGGTACAGCGACACCAGTTGATAGAGGAGGATCGTGAGGCGCTGCGGGT
>DAIMKN010000150.1:4967-5249 GCA_036721725.1 Actinomycetota bacterium | reverse complement strand
GTCGTGGAGGGCTCTGCGGCCGGACCTATCGTCATCTACCATCACGCTGTGCGCCCAACGCCCGATGAGAGAGTGAAGGTCGTGGAGGGCTCTGCGGCGCCCGACCCGTATCCGGAGCCCGCGAGGCACGTAGCGGCAGAGTGGATCGGCGCTTCGCCGCCAAGCGGAGGCCTGGGGCTCTACCTCGTCCTCCTCCGTGCGCGGTGGTTGTTCATCGCCCTCGTGGTCGCGGCCGCGGTAGCGACAGCTGCCGTCGTTGTAGCCAAAACCGACAAGCTGTAT
>DAIMKN010000150.1:0-4957 GCA_036721725.1 Actinomycetota bacterium | reverse complement strand
CGTCCTCGTCACGCCGGCTCCGACCTCGAACACGAACCTGTTCGGCCTCGGGCTTGTCCCCGAGTCAGGCGATCCGACCCGCGACGCCGAGACGCTAGCGCAGCTCATCACAACGGATGCAGTGGCCCAGCGCGTTCGGTCCAGGCTCGGCCTGCGTCAGTCCGCGCGGTCGCTCCTCAAAGACGTCTCCGCGCAACCCGTCGCTCAAAGCAGCATCGTGACGATCACCGCGCGGGCGAAGAACGCGGATCTCGCTGCGCGACTGGCGAACACGTTCGGCGAGGCCGCGATCGCGGTGCGAACAAACAGGCTCCACGCCCTCCTCGACTCGGTCATTCCGCTGCTTCGACGTCAACTCCAGGCGCTTGGTCCAGACGAGACTCGGGCTGCGGACTCGCTGAGCACAAAGCTCCAGGACCTCCAGTCGCTGCGCCTTCTCCCTGACCCGACGCTCCATGTCGAGTCGCCCGCAACGCCAGCGAGCAGCCCCGTCTCGCCCCGGCCCGTCCTCACCGTTGCCGCCGGTCGTTCCCGTGGACCTCCAGGAGATGATGCGGCTGGTCGTGACCAGCGGCACCGGGACCGCGGCGTTCGTGCCGGGACTCGACGTGGCGGGCAAGACCGGCACCGCGCAGTTCGGCGACGGAACCATGACCCATGCCTGGTTCATCGGCTTCTCCGGCCATCTGGCGTTCGCCGTGCTGGTCGAGGGGGGCGGCGTCGGCGGCCAGGTCGCCGCGCCCATCGCCGGAGCGTTCCTCCGAGCGCTCCCCGCTGCGCCATAGGCGTTCGACCTGCCCACGGCCGGGCGCGCTATTCTTCGCGCGGCCCATGTCCATCGAACAGCCGTCCGCACCCGACGCCGCAGACCCGATCTTCACGCCGCTCCGGTTCCGGAACCTGACGGTCAAGAACCGCCTGTTCCGTTCGAGCATCTCGGGTCGGATCGACAACTACGACGGCTCGGGGACGCAGGCTCGCGTCAACTGGGAGGAGCGGTTCGCCCGCGGCGGCGTCGGCGCCATCATCTCCGCGCACGTCCCGGTCCACGTTCGAGGCCGCGTCCTGCCGAACTACGCATTCATCGACGACGACGACAAGATCCCCTTCTGGCGGGCGGTGGGCGAGGCCGTGCATCGCCACGACTGCGCGTTCATCCTGCAGATCAGTCACTCCGGCCGCCAGCAGGACATCCCCGGCGTGGAGAACCAGGGCATCGTCCGGGGGAGCGCGACGGGCAAGACGGATGCCTTCCACGGCTTCGTGAACCGTCCCCTGCGCATCGTGGAGCTGGAGGAGATCGTGGAGTGGTTCGCCGCCGCGGCGATCCGGGCGCGCCAGGCCGGACTGGACGGCATCGAACTCCACGCCTGCAACGGCTACCTGTTCACGCAATTCCTGTCCTCCGCCATCAACCACCGCACCGATCGGTACGGTGGCTCGCTGACGAACCGGGCGCGGCTGCTGCTGGAGACGGTCCGGGCCGTTCGAGCCGCGGTCGGCGACGACTTCCACTTCCAGGTGAAGCTGTCGGGCGAGGACCACAATGACGCGCTCATGCCATGGGCCGCGAAGGGCAACACCATCGAGGACACCGTCCAGGTGGCGCGGTGGGTGGAGGAGGCCGGGGCCGACGCCATCCACGTCTCGACGGGCGCGTGGTTCCCCCATCCGTTCAACCCGCCGGGCGACTTCCCCATCGACACGATCACTCGGACATACAACGCGATGATCCCCACGGGCGCGCACGTCCTTCGCAACTATCTGTTCTTCAAGACGCCGCTCGGCCCCGTGGCGCGATGGGCGTGGAACCGTTCGCGCGGGGATCTGCCGATCGAAGGTATCTGCTCGGAGGATTCCCGCCGGATCAAGGAGGCCGTGTCCATCCCGGTCGTGTGCACCGGCGGCTTCCAGACGGCCTCGGTGATCCGGGAAGGCTTGCGGGCGAGCGCGTTCGACGGGGTGACCATGGCCCGAACCCTGATCGCGAACCCTGATCTGCCCAAGGTGTTCGCCGCCGGCCGAGACAGCGCGGAGCGGCCGTGCACGTACTGCAACCGGTGTCTCATCCATGTGATAACCGACCCGCTGGGTTGCTACGACGAGAGCAGGTACGACGGCGATCGGGAGGCCATGCTCCGCGAGGTCATGTCGTTCTTCCGCCCCGACGGGTTCGAAGGGTTCGAACCCTCGCTCAACGAGCCAGCCGTCCCGCCTGCCTCGGGGTGAGGTGGCCCCGTTCGGCCAGCCACGCCACGGTGTCGCGAAGCGTCTCCTGGAGGTCTCGCGGCTCGAGCCCCAGGTCGCGCCGGGTGGCCGAATCGTCGCAGTGCGCCAGCAGCGTCAGCGTGTAGATCCCCTCGAAGTTGAACGGCAGCCTCCACGGCAGACGGCGCTGGAGCGCGTCGGCGCCTCGACCGAGCGCCAGGAGCAGGCCGTCCGGGCCGGGGACGAACGGCACGCGGCGGCCGGTCATCGAGGCCAGGGTTCGAACGACCTCGGGGAACGTCGCGTAGTGCGTGGCCGCCAGGTAGCCGCGGGGGCCCTTCCCCGGCTCCATCGCCGCGGCCACGATGTGGGCCAGGTCGCGAACGTCGACCCACGTCGTTCCGCCTCCCGGCGTCATCGGCACCAGCCCGCGCAGGGTGTTGCGGATGATCTGATGGTTGTCCCCGAGATGCGGGTCGTGGGGGCCGAGCACCACGCCCGGATAGATCGAGGTGATCGGGGCGCCGTTCGCCTGCAGCGAACGTGCGTAGCGTTCGGCCTCCGCCTTCGACGCGGCGTACGTCGCGCCGGGCCTGGTTACCGGCGAGTCGGGCCGAAGGACACGACCGTTCGGCGGGAAGAACGCCGTGAAGCTCGAGATGTAGACGATGGGATCCAGGCCGCGCGCCGCGGCCGCGCCGAGGACCGTTCGCGCTCCGGGGACGTTCGTCCTGCGGATGCGTTCGGCGTCCCGGCTGTCCAGGGAGTAGACGGCGGCGGCGTGCAGGACCGCGTCGCAGCCCTCCATCGCGGCATCCACGGAGGCGGCGTTCGTAACGTCGCCGGTGACGTGCTCGGGGTGCGATAAGCCCAGCGGGTCGAACGCCGGCCCGATCGATGCGGGCGAACGCACCAGCAGCCGGAGGTCGTGACCACGTTCGATCAGCGCCGCGACGGCGTGCGAGCCGACGAGCCCCGTCCCACCGGTCACCAGGATCCGCATCTGGCCTCCCCCCCTCGACAGAGCGGAGTCTATCCCGGAGCGGGAGCGATCACTCCGCTGGCCGTGCGGCGACCGGCTCGGCGGGGACCGGTTCGAGTGTTCGTGCCGTGTCCGCTGCCTCCGGCTGCAGCGAGCGGAGGGACGCGAGTCCGTACAGGCCGGCCGCCACGGCGATGACGCCGCCGCCGATGAGGCCCGCGCGGGCGTTGACGTGCTGGCCGACGAACCCGGCGATGGGCGCGCCGATCGGCGTGCTGCCCAGGAACACCATGGTGTACAGGGCCATGACGCGGCCCCGCATCTCGTCCGACGACGTGAGCTGGAGGGTCGAGTTCGCGGTGATGGCGAACGCGATGAAGGCCGCGCCCAGCAGCGGCAGCTCCACGTAGGCCAGGACCAGCCAGGGCGCCACTCCGACGGCCAGGGTCACCCCGCCCGTGACCAGACCGAGCACGCAGAGGCGCCGGACGTTCGCCATGGACGAGCGACTGGCCATCGCCAGCGCGCCCACCAGGGATCCGGCGCCCATCAGCGCCAGCATGCGCCCGTACGTGCCCGGGCTTCCGTGGAAGTTCCGCACCGCCAGCAGCGGGAGCAGCACCGAGAAGTTGAACGCGAACAGGAACACCGTGCCCATCACCACGAACGGCAGCCTGAGCGCGGGCGTCTCCCACGCGTAGCGGAACCCCTCCCGGATCTGGCCCGGGTGGCGTTCGACCTTGCGGCGCGGCCGGAGCTCGGACGTGTGGATCAACAGCAGGGCTCCCAGGGCCAGCAGGTACGACAGGGAGTTGACCAGGAACGCGGTCGCCGCTCCGTACGCCGCGATCAGGGCGGCGCCGGCCACCGAGCCCACGATCCGCGCGCCGTTGAAGGACGCGGTGTTGAGCGACATGGCATTCGTCAGGTCGTCCGGCCCCACCAGCTCCAGATAGAAGCTCTGGCGCGTGGGCATGTCGACCGCCGTCACGCAGCCGGACAGGAACGAGATGCAGTAGATCATCCAGACGTGGATGACGTGGGTTCGGACCAGCGCGAACAGGGTGAACGCCAGGATGCCGTAGACGATCTGGGTGAGGATCTGGATCCGCCGGTTGTCGTAGCGATCCGCGAAGAGGCCGCCGTAGCCGCCGGCCACCAGGATCGGCAGGAAGGTGAGCGCGGTGTCGATCCCGAGCGCCACGCCGGAGTGCGTGAGGTGCAGGACCAGCAGCGGCGCCGCCACGCCCTGCATCCAGGTGCCGATCGACGAGAGCAGCTGGCCGGCGATGAAGATGCGGAAGTTCCGAACGTGCAGCGACTGGAACGTTCGTCCGCGACGCCGGCCCTCCGGAGCATCCACGCTGTCAGCCTACGTCGGAGGCGCCGTTTCGTGACGCGGCGGTAGTCTGGCCGCGCTGCATGTCGCGCACGCTTCAGGAAGGAGTTCGACCCTCATGACCGACGAACGCCGGCTGACCGCGGGGCTCGACGGCCTGCTGTTCAACATGGCCGACGTGCAGGACCTGGACCTGGTGGCGCTGGCCGGCGAGACGCTTTCGAAGGCGGTGGCATAGATGTGCTACGAGCCCGGCGCTCTTCCGCCGCTCCCGCCCATCGCGGGCGGTGCCGGCGTCTCGTCCCATGAGCTCGAACTGACCGCTGCGGGCGGGAACCGGTTCGCCGCGTATTCGGCGGTGACCGACACCGATGACGCGCCTGGCATCGTGATCCTCCCCGACGTTCGAGGTCTCCACGGGTTCTACC
>DAIMKN010000149.1:0-5261 GCA_036721725.1 Actinomycetota bacterium | reverse complement strand
GCTGTTCATCGACGGCGAGTTCGCGGACGCGGCGGACGGGAAGACGTTCGAGACGAAGAATCCCTCCGACGGCACGACGATCGCCACCGTGGCCAGAGCGGGGCGTGAAGACATCGACCGGGCCGTGGTCGCCGCGCGGAAGGCCGCCGACGCCGGCACGTGGGCGAACATGCCGCCCCGGGAGCGCACCAAGATCCTCCTCAAGATGGCGGACCTCATGCAGGACCGCCAGTCCGAGCTCTCGGAGCTGGAGGCGATGGACGCGGGCCACACCGTTCGGATGGCCAACCTGTTCACCGTGCCCATGGCCATCTTCCACTGGCGAGAGATGGTCGAGATGGGCGAGCGGATCGACTACACCGAGCAGGTCGCGTCGAACATCTTCCCCGCCCCGTCGTGGGGCTTCGTCGAACGCGAACCCTATGGCGTGTGCGCCGGCATCATCCCGTGGAACTTCCCGCTGCTCATGTGCGTGTGGAAGGCCGCGCCGGCCATGGCCACCGGCAACTGCATGATCCTCAAGCCCTCGCCCTACACGCCCATCACGGCCCTCGAGCTGGCCCGCGTGGCCCAGGAGGCCGGACTGCCCAAGGGCGTGCTCCAGGTCGTTCCGGGCACCGGTCCCATCGCCGGCGAGGCACTCGTGACCGACGAACGCGTGGACAAGATCGCGTTCACGGGTTCGACCGGCGTGGGCCGGCGCATCATGCAGCTGGCCTCGGCCACCATCAAGAAGGTCACCCTGGAGCTCGGCGGCAAGAGCGCGAACATCCTGCTGGACGACGCGGACCTCGACATCGCGGTGCCCGGGGCGCTGTGGGCGACGTTCCTGCACCAGGGCCAGATCTGCCACTCGGGCACCCGCTGCTTCGTCCCGGCCTCGCTCTACGACGAGGTCGTGGCGCGGATGGTCGAACTGGCCGAAGGCATGAAGGTCGGCAGTGCCATGGACTTCGAATCCGACATGGGCCCGGTCATCGACCGCCGCCAGCTCGACACGATCCAGCGCTACATCCAGGCGGGCCAGGACGAGGGCGCCAAGCTCCTCACCGGCGGGGGTGTCCCGGACGGCGTTCCGGAGGGCGGCTATTACGTCGAACCGACAATCTTCGGCGAGGTCGACAACTCGATGAAGATCGCCCAGGAGGAGATCTTCGGCCCGGTCCTGTCGGTCATCCGCTACGAGTCGGTCGAGGACGCCGTTCGGATGGCGAACGACACCATCTACGGTCTGGCCGGCGCGGTGTGGTCCCGCGACATCCCGCGAGCCACCTCGGTGGCCAGGCGGCTCAAGACCGGCACCGTGTGGATCAACGACTACCACCTGATCTCGGCGCAGGCGCCGTTCGGCGGGTACAAGCAGTCGGGGCTTGGGCGCGAACTCGGAAGGTGGGGGCTGGACGAGTTCCTCCAGTCCAAGTACATCCAGGTCGACCAGACGCCGTCCAAGGCCCAGAAGTTCTGGTACCAGGTCATCGGCCTCTAGACGCTTCTCGTGGCCTCGCAGCGGATGATCGTTCGAGCCACGCCCGCCGCCGAACGCGTCGCCGGACGCGTGGTCGAACTTGGCCGTGACGAACTCGTGATGGTGCTCGGGACGGGCTGCTGCGACTCCACCGCGCCCTACCTCTACGACCACTACTGGCCGGGCCCCGACATGGTCGAGGTGGGCCGCGTGGCGGGCGTGCCGGTGTTCGCCCACCGGTGGCTGGCCGACCTGTACGAAGACGGCGGGCTGCTGCTCGACGTGGACGAGGACGTGCCGAACGACTCGTTCAGCCTGGAGAGCGAGTTCGACTGCCGGTTCAACCTCCACGCCGAACGAGCCACGCAGCCCGGCGACGGGGCCGGGGAGCCGTTCGACCTCCTGCCGGCGCCGCGGGCCTGAACCAAGCAGCCTCCGCCCGCAGGGCCCGGCCGCCCGTCATGATGGGCGACATGCACAGGACGACCTCCGGCCGGGCGGTGGCGGGCGTCTCGCTGCTGACCGTCCTGGCGGCCACGGTGCTGGTGCTCGGAGCCGGGCTGGCCGTGAAGCTTCCTTGCGCCACCGGCAACTGGTCGGACGGACGCCAGTACCGGCGGCTATGCTACTCGGACATCGTGCCCCTGTACGGGACCGAACACCTCACCGGTGGCCGCCTCCCGTACCTCGATCCCTGCCCCGCGGACGCCGGCACGTGCGACGAATATCCCGTCCTCACGATGTACTTCATGCGGGCCGCGGCGTGGACGACGGGCCGCTACGGTGGCTTCTTCGCCGCGAACATCGTGGGCCTGTCGGTGTGCGGTCTGCTGATCGCTGGGCTCTTATGGAGTGTGGTGGGAGCGAGGGCGCTGTACTTCGCGGCGGCGCCCACGCTCGTGATCTACGGGTTCATGAACTGGGACCTGCTGGCGGTAGCGCTGGCGACGGCAGGAACGGTGGCGTTCCTCCGCAAGCGCGACGGGTGGAGCGGGGTGCTGCTCGGCCTGGGTGCGGCCGCCAAGTTCTACCCGGGGCTGCTGGTGGTGCCGTTCGCGCTGCAGCGGTTGCACGAGGCCCGCCTCGCGCCGAAGGGTTCCGACGAACGCCGCGACGCGCTCCGACGGGCCGGATGGCTGGCCGGGGGAGGCGCGGGCGCGTGGCTGGCGGTGAACGTGCCGTTCGCGCTGGGCTCGCCGCACACGTGGTCCACGTTCTTCCGGTTCAACGCGGACCGGCCGGTCGACTGGGACAGCCTGTGGTTCACGGCGTGCCAGCGGCTCCATCACGACCTGGCGTGCTCATGGCAGGCCCACACGGTGAACGCGGCCTCGGCGCTGCTGTTCGTGGCGCTGGCCGCGTTCGTCTACCTGGTGAAGAAGCGGCGTGATCCGTCGTTCGCCCGGTGGACGTTCTGCTTCCCGCTGGTCGCGCTGTTCCTGCTGTCGAACAAGGTCTACTCCCCGCAGTACGGACTGTGGCTGCTGCCGCTGTTCGCCCTGGCCCTGCCGTCACCCTGGGTGTTCGGAGCGTTCAGCCTGGCCGACGCGGCCGTGTTCGTGACGAGGTTCACGTTCTTCGGCCAGCTCTCGGCGGCGAACGGCGATCCGGCGTTCGCCGGTTACCACGGCGCGCCGCTCGGCGCGTTCGAGCTGGCCACGGTCATCCGCGCCGCCGTGCTGCTCGTCGCGGTGGGGATGTGGGCGTGGGACCGGCCACGACCCGAACGGGCCGTGAGGCTCGAACGAGCCGGTCCCGCCGTCACCGCGGCGGTGGCGACGTGAGCCGGCGGCCGAACGCCCGCGCCGAGGCCCTCCCCGTCGAGGACGACGCGCCCACCGATCTGCCCACCGCCGGGACGCCGGGTCGCCGGCGCGGACCGCACCTGCGGCTGACCCCGCGCGAGCCCGACGAACTGCGGGGCGGACTGTGGTACTGCCTGAAGGTCTTCCTGGCGCTCCGCGTGGGCCTCTCGCTGCTCGG
This sequence comes from Actinomycetota bacterium, assembly GCA_036721725.1. Taxonomy (GTDB): domain Bacteria; phylum Actinomycetota; class UBA4738; order UBA4738; family UBA4738; genus DAIMKN01. The sequence goes on along the minus strand of DAIMKN010000149.1, from coordinate 1,813 downwards.
CGTGGCCGCGCTCGGCCTGCTTCCCCATTTCCCCCTGCAGGTCAATCCGCTCCCCGGCCTCGGCGACGTTCCCGGCCCGGTCCCGGTCCCGGGGTGGCCCGCCGCCGTCGTCACGCCCGGCTGGCACAACCTGGTCACCGCGTTCGAACGGTTCGACGCGCTGTGGTTCCTCCGCATCGCCTCGCACGGCTACGCCAGGGCTGACGGGAGCGCGGCGTTCTACCCGCTCTACCCGCTGGCCACCCGCGCCGCGTCGTTCATCCTCGGAGGCCATCCCCTGGCCGGAGCGCTCGTCGTGTCGAACGCCGCGTTCCTCGGTGCCCTGATGATGCTGTTCGTCCTGGCGCGGGCGGAGATCGGGGACGAACGGGCCCGCCGAACGGTGCTCTATCTGGCGCTGTTCCCCACGTCCTTCTTCTTCCTGGCGCCCTACAGCGAGGCCCTGTTCCTGCTGCTGGTGCTGGTGTGCCTGTGGGGCGCGCGCCGGCGGCGATGGTGGATGGCCGCCGCGGCCGGAGCACTCGCCGCCGCCACCCGCAACTTCGGGGCGCTGCTGATCCTGCCGCTGGCCGTGGAGGCCGTCCAGCAGCACCGCCGCGACGACGCGCCGCTCCTGGCCCCACTGCTGTGGTCCGCCGGGCCGGCCTCGGGGACGGGCGCGTACTTCCTTTACTGGCGGCTCAAGGCCCACGACCTGCTCTATCCCGTGCACCAGCAGGCGAACTGGGAACGCCACCTGGCCGACCCGCTGGTCACGCTGTGGCGGGGGACGCGCTACGCCTTCGGCTATCCGGGTTCCTACGCCATCGGGTATCACTCGCTCGACTGGCTGGTGGTGGCGCCGGTCCTGGTCCTGGGCGTGTACGGCCTGTGGAAGCTCCGGCCCCTGTACTCCGCGTACCTGTGGGCGAGCGTCCTCGCGCCGCTGGCCTACGTGTTCGACGGGCGACCGCTCATGTCCATGCCGCGGTTCGCCGCCGTGCTGTTCCCCGTGCCGTGGGCCCTGGCCCTGTGGACGGGCCGGTCGCGCGGCCGGCGCGAGGCGGCCGTCGCCCTTTCGTCTGGCATGCTCGTGTTGCTGTTCGTGCTGTTCGCGAACTGGCTGTACGTGTTTTAGCCGTCCCCCGGACAGAACCGTCCTCGGCCGTTCGGCCTACAATCCGGGCGATGCATCAAGTTGGAGGGTGGCGCCGCCGATGGTGAAGAACATGGGGATCAAAGTAGTCATCGCTGACGATCACTCCCTGGTGCGCCAGGGCCTGCGCCGCTATCTGGAGATGGCCGGCGACATCGAGGTCCTGGGCGAGGCGTCGAACGGCTACGAGGTGGTCAAGCTCCTCGAGACCGGCGGGGTCGAACCCGACATCGTGCTGCTCGACATCCGCATGCCGGAGATGGACGGACTGGAGACGGCCCGCAAGATCCAGCAACGCTGGCCGCTCATCGGGGTCATCATGCTCACCGCCTACGACGACCGCCAGTTCGTGGTCGAAGCGGTTCGAGCGGGCGCCAGGGGCTACGTGTTGAAGGCTCGCGACGCCGAACATCTCATCCAGACCGTTCGACTGGTTGCGGCGGGCAACATGGTCATCGACCCCCAGCTCGTGGTGGCGCTGGCGGAGGAGCTCTCCTCGGCCAAGAACCGCGATCGCAAAGCCGAGACGCTCACCGCGCGTGAGCTCGAGGTCCTCCAGCTACTGGCGTTCGGCCACACGAACAAGGACATCGCGGAGCGGTTGTTCATCTCGCCCGACACCGTGAAGACGCACCTCGAGCACATCTTCGAAAAGCTCGGGGCGACGGATCGAACGGC
>DAIMKN010000148.1:0-5292 GCA_036721725.1 Actinomycetota bacterium | reverse complement strand
GATCGAGGACGTGCAGACGTACCGGCCCGCCCTGACGACCGCCGCGTGGATCGCCCTGGCCCGCGGCCGACGGGACGAGGCCCGCGACCTGTTGGACGAGTTGGAGACGGACCTCCGCGATGCCACGTTCGACCGGACCTACGGGATGTTCGAGGGGGCGGAGCTCGCCCGGATGTTGGGCGACGCGGACCGGGCGCAGCGGCTCGCGGAGATCGATCCCGCATTCGCCGACGGCGCCCCTGCGGCCCGGGGCATCCTCGCTTCGAGCCGGGGAGAAGCGCTCGAGGCGGGAGGTGATCACGCGTCCGCGCTGAAGTGCTACACGGATGCCGAGAGCCGGTGGCAAGTTCTGGGGGACGTCTTCCATCGCGCGATGGCGTTGCTGGGAGCGGCGAGGTGCCTCGCGGCGCTCGGTCGGGCCGGCGAAGCCGGATCGCCGGCCAGGGAGGCACAGGGGATCTTCGAAGGCTTGCGGGCGCGTTCGCTGGCCGCCGAGGCTGCCGCCCTCGTCCCGGACGCCTCCTCGCTCAGCTCGTAGACGAGCGCCTCCTTCGGGTCCGCGCATTCACGGGACGTATCCAGGGGAAGTGTCCGGACGACGACAGAGGCAGCACGGTTCAGTCCCACAGGCGTTCGAGGTGCCATCGCCCCGTGATGCGGTCCTCGTACAGATCGAGCACCGCCCCGCCCCTGGTCTCGACCCGCCAGTACTCGCGGTCCCGGCCGTCCTCCCACCACCGGCCCTCGATCCGCCACCGACCGATCACGTCGCGGACCTCGTAGCGCCGCCCTCGCCACGAGAACCCACACGGCATCCCGGCGTCCCGTTCCACCGCCACCAGTTCGTCGTACCGCTTCGTCATCGCCATCACCCGTCCCACCGGCTCCGACCTCCCTTTCCGACTCCACCCTCCTGACTCGAACGCCACCGACCCAACTCGAACTCGAACATATGTTCGATTCAGGGAGTGTGCACGCTACGTCTGACAGAGTTCGATGTCAAACCGATGGGACACTGCCGGGATGCTCACGATCGGGATCGACGTAGCCAGCTTGCCGGCGAAGACCTCGGCCTGTCGGATCGAGTGGGACGGGCGGCAGGCCCGCGTCCTTCCCATGACGCCAAGCGGCGTCTCCGACGACGACATCCGGGCGCACCTGAAGGAGGGCGACAAGGTCGGGCTGGACGTCCCGCTCGGGTGGCCGGACGGGTTCGTAGGGGCCGTCGGCCGTCACCGCGACGCCGCCCCTTGGCAGGATGCTGAACTCCGGGCCCTTCGCTTCCGGCGGACCGACGAGTTCGTCCGAACGCACACCGGCCTGATCCCCCTCAGCGTGTCGACGGACCTGATCGGTGTGACGGCGCTGCGGATGGCCCGGCTCCTCGGCACGCGCGATCGGAGCGGCGCGGGCGTGGCCGTCGAGGTCTACCCGGCCGCCGCGCTGAAGATCTGGGGATTCCGCAACCGCCGCTACAAGGGGACCAAGGGCCGGGCCGTTCGAGCCGAACTGGTCGAGGAGCTGCGGGCCCGGGTCGATGGATGGCTCGACGCCGCCCCGTCCGAGTGGGAACGGTTCGAACAGAGCGACGACGCGTTCGACGCGCTCATCGCCTCGCTCGTGGCGCGGGCGTGCGCGGTCGGACGGTGCGCCAGGATCCCGGAGGATGCCACCGAGACGGCCAGGCGGGAGGGGTGGATCGCGCTCCCCGACTGCGACGCGCTCGAGCACCTCGCCGACGCCGGCGCCTAGCCGGGTCGTCGGGTCGAACGGAGCGTTCGAATCAGCCACGGCAGCCCGCCCGCAAGGACCGTCGCGACGAACACGAGCGCGCCGCCCGCTCCGGCCAGGCGGACGCCGAGTTCGGCCGCGACGAACGCCACCAGCGAAAGCATCCCCGCGCCGACGGCTGGAGAGAGGCTCGCCCACACCTCCGGGTCGAGGCCCGGGCCGAACAACGTCCACGTCCACCCCGCGCCCGCCAGTCCAAGCAGCACCAGGACGGCCAGGCCCTCCACCGCGCCCCTGGCCAGGCCGGGCACCATCGGCGGGACGGCGGCGGCGGGGAGCTTTGCCGCCGGGTGTGGGCCCTGCAACAAGGCCACGCCGGGTCCGATGACCGTCGCTCCCAGCCCGAGCGTCTCTTGGAACTGCTTGCCGCCGAACGCCTTGAGCACGATCACCGGGGGCTTCGACGGGAGCACGGTCCGAACGTCGTCCCAGTACGGCCCGATGGCGTCGTTCGTCGCGAAGCCGGGGACGAGCGTTCGACGCCCGGCGAGCAGGTCACCCGGCTCTCCGGCGAACAGGTGGAAGCGCTCCTGCTGCGACGCGGGCAGCCCCGCCCGGATGGTCCGCTCCTTCAGTGGCACCGACACCACGCCGGCCGCCCCGAACGGCCCGACCAGGAACACCACCGGCCCCCCCGTGGGGAGGCTCGCCACGTAGGCGGAGGCTGTTCCAGCCTCCTGCACTCCCACCGGATCGATCCACTCCCCCGGTCCGTGGAGATACCAAGAGAGCGCCCCCGGCACCGCCAGAGCCGCCACGGCCGCGACCGTCACGGGGATCCGGAACCTGGCCAGCGCAGGGCGAGTGGCCAGCCACCGCACGGTCTCGGCCAGGGCCAGCACGAACGGCACCGCAACGATCAGCGCCAGGAACCGGTGGGGCGGGAGGTTCTTGGTTAGCGCACCGTAGAGCACGCCAACGCCGCACACCACCACCCATGCCACCAGCAGCCGCAGGAACATCCTCCGGACCCGTTCCCGGTCCGCTTGCGCCGTGGGTCCGGTCGAACGACCCAGGAGCCACGCTCCCACCGCGGCCGCGGGCGCGGTGAGGGGCCACTCCAACCGGGACAGGTCCGTTCGAAGCTTCGGCAGGAAACGGGTGGGGTCCTCCTTGATCTCGATGGTCTGGAAGGGCGCGTGGAGCACCCCGGCGATCACCGCGGCCATCGCCGCCCCTGCGGCGACCACCGCCGCGCCCAGGGCGCCGGCGGGAGTTCGAACCCACGACCGGCCTTCCCGCAGCTCGCGCAGGGTCGACGGCAGGGACAGCGCCGCCGCCACCGCGAACACCGCCCCGAACACGGCCAGGAACACCCAGTGGGCCAGGCCGGCGGCGATGAGGAGCGCGACCGTCCCGGCCAGACCTCGCCGGGCCCCCCCGACCCACCCGAGCAGCGCCGCCAGCGCGGCCACGACCATCGCGAGGTTGAGGAGGTTCGCCACGTTCTCCCCGACCAGCCGGGTTGTGGCGAGCACCGTGCCGGCCAGCGCCACCGTCACCGCCCACCGGAGGCGACCCTGACCGGCCCCCAGCCCGGCCACGGCCAAGGCGCCCACCGCCAGGGCCAGCACGGCCACCAGGACCAGCGGTAGAACCACGGCCAGTTGCAGCTGGGACCGTCCGGTCACCGCACCCAGGACGGCGGAGAGCAGCGCATGTCCGGGCCGCACCGCCGTGTCCAGCGGACCGAGGCCGCGTTCGGCCACGAAGTCCGCCCGCCACACGTACCAGGGTGTGTCGAACCCCACCGGCACCCGGAAGCCTCGAGCGCGGTAGACGGGCAGGTAGAACAGGTAGACGGCCGCGCCCAACGCCCCCGCGGCCAGCCACGGCGCGAGGCGCCCGACCCTGCCGGGCGTTGCTGAAGGTTGCGAGGTCCGGGCCACGTCAGCCTGTACCATAAGGTCGTCCGTTTGCCCTGTTCGTGCTTCGGCGCGCCCGGGCCCAGGAATCACCGGCGGGACACGTTCGAAACGCTCCACCAGCACACGACCGTTCGACCACAAGGAGAGACCCGATGCGCATCCTGATCCTCGGCGGAGACGGCTACCTGGGATGGCCCACCGCGATGTACTTCTCGGCCCGCGGGCACGAGGTCCAGACCGTGGACAACTACCTCCGCCGCCGCGCCCATGAGGAGGCCGGCACCGACACGCTCGTCCCCATCGCGGAGAACCTCCCGGCCCGAGCGGAGGCGTGGAAGGCCGTCACCGGCTACACCATCGGGGTGACCGAGGGCGACCTCACCGAGTGGGACGTGACCGAACGACTGTTCAAGGACTTCGAACCCGAGGTCGTCATCCATTACGGCGAGCTCCCGTCCGCGCCGTACTCCCTGATCGACCGGGAGCACGCCGTCTTCACGCAATACAACAACGTCATCAACACGCTGAACGTCCTCTACGCCATGCACGAGTTCACGCCCGACGCCCACCTGGTGAAGCTGGGAACGATGGGCGAGTACGGAACGCCCGACATCGACATCGAAGAGGGCTGGATCGACATCAACCACAACGGCCGGAGCGACCGCCTGCCGTTCCCCAAGCTCCCCCATTCGTTCTATCACTGCTCCAAGGTCCACGACTCTACGAACATCCACTTCGCCTGTCGCATCTGGGGCATCCGGGCCACCGACCTGAACCAGGGCGTGGTCTACGGCATCGAGACGGAGGAGTCGAAGCTCGATCCTCGGTTCGCCACTCGGTTCGACTACGACGAGGTGTTCGGCACGGCCCTCAACCGGTTCTGCCTGCAGGCCGTCATCGGCCACCCGCTGACCGTCTACGGAAAGGGCGGCCAGACCCGCGGTTACCTCAACATCCTCGACACCCTGCAGTGCGTCGAACTCTCCGCGATGAACCCGGCGGACCCCGGCGAGTTCCGCGTATTCAACCAGTTCACCGAACAGTTCTCCATCAATCAGCTCGCGGAGATCGTGCAGCGGGCCGGGGCGGAGTACGGGCTCGACGTGAGCATCGACCACATCCCGAACCCTCGGACCGAGAAGGAGGAGCACTACTACAACGCCAAGCACACCGCGCTCCTCGACCTCGGACTCAAGCCGCACTACTTGTCCGAGACGCTGGTGGAGTCGATTTTCTCGGTCATCGAACGCCACAAGGACCGCGTCATCACCCAGGCCATCATGCCGCGCATCACATGGACGGGCGGCCTGCGCGAGACCACGCCGGCCTAGCGATGCGAGTCGTGACCCGCCGGCGGGACGGTAGACGGGAGGGAACGAACACATGATCGCCCTGCGCATCGTCGGTGGCCTGGTGGCGCTGGCGCTCTTCGCCGGTTCGATCCGCCGTCACTCTCGCCGCGACATCTCCCGGCTGACCCTCATCATCACCGGCCTGATCGCGGTGGCCGGCATCACGATCGCCATCGGACCGCACCTGATCGCGCCGGTGTTCGACCTGTTCCACTTCTCCAAGGGGAGCGGCCAGCGGCTGATCGGTCTGGCGCTGTTCGCCATCGCGGTGCTGTTCGTCC
>DAIMKN010000147.1:0-5310 GCA_036721725.1 Actinomycetota bacterium | reverse complement strand
TTCACCGACCTCGACGGGCCGGTGTTCGCGCTGACGAACCTCCCCGAGGTGGTGAAGGGGGCACTGTTCGCCCGCTACTCGCGCTCGGCGAAGTCGCTGCGGCGGCTGTTCCTGGACGAGTTCGTCGAAGCATCGACGGCCGTCAGGGCGTCAGCCGAGGCGGTCGGAACGGCGCGGGCCGAACGTCTCTACCAGAACGTGTTCCTGGAGTTCGGAGACGACTCGGTGGCGCAGCTCGGTGGCGCGCATATCGCGTGCGAACAGTCCTCGCAGCTGCTGGCCAAGGTGCTGGAGCGGGGCCGGTTGGCCGCCTACCTCGAACAATCCACGCGCTACGTCCCGTACGACGACCGGCCTGGCGGACGGTGGCGCTACCACGTTCCGCCGGAAGTGATCGAGGCAGGCGACGACCTGACAGCCCAGTACCGCGACACGCTGGACTTCGCGTTCGAGACGTACGCGCGGTCGCTCGGTCCTCTGCAGGAGCATTTCCGCGCGTTGCTCCCCCAAGAGCCCGGCACGCCCGACGGTGCGTATCGTTCGACCATCCGGGCCAAGGCCTGCGACGCGCTGCGCGGCCTGCTGCCCGCGGCGACCACCTCGAACGTCGGGATGTTCGCCGCGGCGCAGTCCTACGAACAACTGCTCCTTCGGATGCGGGCGCACCCGCTTGCGGAGGTTCGGGCGTGCGGCGACCAGATGCTCACCGAGCTCCGCAAGGTCATCCCCGCGTTCCTGACCCGCGTCGATCGGGAGGACCGTGGCATCAGGTGGAGCGAGTACCTCGGGGACACGCGGGACGCCACAACCGCGGTCGCAAGTGAGCTCTTGAGAGACGCGGGGCCGGACACGAGGGAAGAGGTCACGCTCACCGACTTCGACCCCGACGGCGAGGTCAAGGTCGTGGCCGCCGCCCTCTACGCCGCGAGCGACCTCCCCGACGACCAGCTCCAGGGCGCCGCCCGCAAGATGTCCGCCGACGAACGCCTGCGAGCGCTGCGGGCCGCCGTCGGAGACCGAACGAACCGCCGCCACAAGCCGGGGCGGGCGTTCGAACGGACCTCATATCGGTTCGATATCCTCTGCGACTACGGTGCGTTCCGCGACCTCCAGCGCCACAGAACGCTCACCGTCGAATGGCAGCAGCTCACCACCCGCCACGGCTTCGAACTCCCACAGGAGATCGAACAGGCCGGCGCCTCCGCCGACTTCCGTGAGGTCATGGCACGGTCCGCCGACCTCCACGCGATGCTCGTGTCCGAGAGCCTCGGCCCCGTCGCCCAGTACGCCGTCCCCATGGCCTACCGCATCCGGTTCGTCATGGACATGAACGCTCGCGAGGCCATGCACGTCATCGAACTCCGCACCACCCCGCAGGGCCACCCCGCCTACCGCCGGGTCTGCCAGCGCATGCACACGCTGATCGCCGAGCAGGCCGGCCACCGAGCGATCGCCGAGGCCATGCGCTTCGCCGACCACTCCACCGGAGAGACCGGAAGGCTGGAAGCCGAACGCCGAACCGCCACCCGCCCGAGTTAGAGCCGACGCGGAGGGTCGCTCAGTCGACGCTTCCGCGGGGAACCACCCATTCGGTCTGCACCGACTTGTCGATCAGCCAGGTGGCCGGACTCACCGCCACGCAGCGCCCATCACGTCATCGTTCGCGAGGTCCTGTGCCGCCGCGGCGAAGCGCCGAAGCGCCGCCTGGTTCAACCGGGCGCGACGCTCGCTGCTGTGGACGGCGCAGCGCGGTTGACACGGTGTCCTTGATCGTCTTGGTGCCCAGGGCGCGCCGGGCTTGCTGAAGCAGCTCATCTTCGATCTCGATCAGTCGTTTCGTCATCCACCGCTCCGTATATCGGAATCCAGGTCAGTATATATCGGCCCGGTGGTGTGCCCACTCGCGAAGGGCGCTCAGGCAGGGCCCTGGAGGTGCCCCGGGGGTTCGTCACGTCACCGGTCCGGTACCTTGGCGGCGATGACCTCCGCCGACTTCCGCAGCGTTCGGCCCACCTACGAACCGCCCGACATCTCGTGGCTCGAACAGGGCGGCTCGCCGCTCCCCGCCGGCTTCCTGTGGGGCGTGGCGAATGCCGGCTATCAGGTGGAGGGCGGCTACAACGGGCCGGGCCAGCCTCGCAACAACTGGGCGCCGTGGGAACAGGCCGGCCGGGTCGAGCCTTCCGGGGCGGTCGTTCGGTTCTGGGACGGCTACGCGCGCCACTTCGACCTGGCCGAAGGGATCGGGTTGAACGCGTTCCGCCTGTCGCTGGAGTGGACGCGGCTGCAGCCGTTCGGCCCCGGGGAACCGGACGCGGCAGCGGTGGCGCACTACGCCGACATCCTCGCGGCGGCTCGCGAACGCCGGCTGGAGCCGGTGGTCACGCTGCATCACTTCACCCACCCGGCGTGGCTCGGGGCGGATCCATGGGTCGACGGCGCCGGGCCCGCGGCGTTCGCCTCCCACGTGGTCCAGGCGGTCGCGGCCGTAGGACGTGCGCTGATCGAACGAGGCCAGGCCCCCGTTCGGTGGTGGATCACCCTGAACGAGCCGAACATCTTCGCGTTCATGGCCTACCTGCTGGGCCAACATCCCCACGAAGCGACACCGACGCCCGACCGGTTCCGGCGGGCCCTCGACCAACTGATGACCGCGCACGTCCTGGCGTACCGTTCCATCCACGCGACCTCCACGCAGGAGGGCTGGGACCGGCCGTCCGTGGGACTGAACACCTACGCGATGACCGCGTACCCGTTGGACCGGGGTCTGCACGACCTCCAGATCGGGCGAGAGACCGGTGCGACGCGGTTGGGGCTGGCCAAGGTGCTGCAGGACGGACGCGAACGCTTCCTCGACGCGGTGGAGGAACTCCGGGGAAACGTGGCGGTGCTGGGCGACGGCGTTCTGGAACGAACGCTGCTGCCCTTCCTTCCCGAGGCGCTGCCGTCGTTCGTGAACGCCCTCTACGACGGCGACCCGGTCACGCACGACTTCGCGGGGATCGACTACTACGTGGGCCCGCTGAGCGACTACGTTCGTTCTCCGTTCGGCTGGAGGCACCGCGACCGCCAGAATTCGGTCGTGGCGGAACTGTGGGAGACGACGATCCGGCCCGAGGGACTGCGGATGTTCGTGGCGGCGAACGACCACCCCGACGCGCCCAAGCCCGTGCTGATCGCGGAGAACGGGATGTGCACGCAAGGGCGGGGCGGCATGAACCGGCCGCGGGCCGACGGTTGGACGCGGCCGGCGTTCATCCGAGCGCACGTGGCCGAACTCCTGACCGCGGCGCGGGCCGGGCATCCCGTGGCCGGCTACCTCCACTGGACGCTGGTGGACAACTACGAGTGGGGCTCCTACGAACCGAGGTTCGGCCTGTTCGGCGTGGACCGGCAGGGCGAGGAGCCCGTGATCCTGTCCGCCGACGCGCAGGGCATGGACGCGGCCGGGGCGTACCGCGACGTCATCGCCGCGGTTCGCGCCGCCCAGGCTGGCTGAAGGCGGGAACCCCCACCAGGTCTGCAGCCGTGACTGCGAGGGTTGGTGCGGGCGGCATCCGGCTGGGACGATGGTCACCGTGCTCGGTCTGTTCGGACTTCAGCGGGAGACGGCGGTCCTCATCGCGTTCGGGTCGCTCATCGCGGCGGGCCTGTTCGTCTCGGTGACCGCCTGGATACTCCTGCGTCGCGACCGCCGGGCCGAACGCGACCGATCGCGTAGCTGATCGCGCTCCCGGGCCCGCAGCTTGGCCCGCTCCGATCCGTCGGCGACAATGAGCGGGTGTCCACCGGCGACGACCAGCCCCCGATCGATCCCGGCGCGATCGAGGCGGCCCTGGCCCCGTTCGGCCGAAGCGTCACCCTGCCCGCCGCCGCGTACACCTCGCCCGAGGTCTTCGCCTGGGAGCAGCGGCACCTCTTCGAAACGTCGTGGGTCTGCCTGGGTCGTTCCAGCGACCTCAGCCGGCCGGGAGATCGCACCGCGGTCGGGGTCGGCACCGACGGCGTGGTGCTGGTTCGGGGCCAGGACGGCACCCTTCGCGGATTCTTCAACGTGTGCCGCCATCGCGGCCATCAGGTGGTCGAACCCGGCGCCGTGACGAACGCCCCCATCATCCGGTGCCCCTATCACGCCTGGGTGTACGGGCTGGACGGGTGCCTGCGAGGCGCGGCCGACTTCAACGAGGTGTCCGGGTTCGACGTGGCCGACTACCGGCTCACGACCGTCCCGGTGGCCGAGTGGCACGGGTGGGTCTTCGCGAACGCCTCCGGCGACGGGCCCGCGTTCGACCGTTACCTGGGCGGCCTCCACCACCACATGGAACCGTACGAGCCGGAACGGTTGGTATGCGCCGCACGCCACGACTACGTCGTGCGGGCGAACTGGAAGCTGATCGTGGAGAACTACCACGAGTGCTACCACTGTTCGAGCATCCATCCCGAGCTCTGCCGGGTCAGCCCCCCGACCAGTGGGGTCAACCTGGACACGAACGGCGCGTGGGTGGGCGGCATCATGGAACTCGCCGACGACGCGGTCACCATGTCGCTGGACGGCCGAAGCGAGGGCACCATGCTCCCCGGCCTGTCGCAGGAGCAGCGGCGCCAGGTGCTCTACGTCGGCCTTTTCCCCAACCTTCTGATCAGCCCCCATCCCGACTACGTGCTGACCCACCTGCTCACACCGCTCAGTCCCGACGAAACCCGGGTCGATTGCGAATGGCTGTTCGCGTCGGAGGCGACCGAACGGACCCGTTTCGACCCGTCGTACGCGGTGGACTTCTGGGACCTGACCAACCGGCAGGACTGGCATGCCTGCGAGTCCGTGCAGAAGGGCATGGCCTCGCGCGGCCACCGCCCCGGACCGCTCTCGCCCCGGGAGGACGCGGTCTATCAGTTCATCACCCTGGTGGCGAAGGGCTATCGCGACGGCCGGGTGTCCACCCCAGCGCCGGTCACAGGCGTCCCGCTTCGATGATGCGCTGAAGGAACTGCTGGGTCCGCGGCTCCCGAGGCTCGCGGAAGATCTGCTCCGGCGGCCCCTCTTCAAGGATCACGCCGTCGTCCACGAAGCACACCCGGCTCGCGATGTCGCGGGCGAAGCCCATCTCGTGGGTGGCGATCAGCATGGTCATCCCTGTCGCCGCGAGTTCGCGGATGACGTTCAACACCTCCGCGATCAGCTCGGGGTATCAAGGCCTTCTGGAAGGCATCAACTCGCTGGTGCAGGCGGCCAAGCGGCGGGCCCGGGGGTACCGGACCACCCGCAACCTCATCGCCATGGTCTATCTCATCGCCGGGAAGCTGGACATG
>DAIMKN010000146.1:0-5357 GCA_036721725.1 Actinomycetota bacterium | reverse complement strand
ACCATCCAGTACATGCCGAACGAGGCGTGGGAGGCTCCGAGCGCGAGCGAGGGCTGGCGCAACCGCGACATCGTTGCCCACCTGGCCTCGGGCGAGGTGGCAGCGGCGGCCGTGATGGGCGGGGAGACCTCCGCCGAGATCGAGGAGTTCGTGAAGTCGCTTGGGAACGGCCCGATGAGCGTCGACGCCTTCAACGACTTCGCGGTGCGGCGGCGGGCCGAAGGGTCGTTCCGATCGGTGGTCGGCGAGTGGGGGAAGGCCGCCGATCTGTTCCTGGCCCGCGCCTCCTCCGGCCCGCCGGAGGACTGGGACGGCCGGCGCGTCCCGTGGGTGAACGGCCAGATGCGCATCAGCTACATGGTCCAGTCGCGGGTCATGGAGTGGTGGTTCCACGGCGAGGACCTCCGGGCGGGGGGCGAGCTCCCGGCCCGCCTGGAGCATCCCCCCATCTACTGCGTGAACGACCTCGCCGTTCGGCTCATCCCCTACTCGCTCGGCCTGGCCGGCCTGAGTTACCCGGGGCGGAGCGTTCGCATCGAACTCGAAGCCGTCGGCGGCGGGTCATGGCATTACGGCCTGGCCCCCCGCGAGACGCCGGACCCGAAGCGCAAGCCCGACTGCGTCATCGAGGGCCGGGGGTACCCGTTCGCCCTGGTGGCCGGCCGGCGAGCGCCCGCCGACTACTACCTGTCCGAGGGCGTCCTGCAGATCGGCGGGGACGAGGACATCGGCGAGGCGGTTCTGGCGAACCTCCGGGCGTTCGCCTGACCGCGATGCTTGCCATGCTGGCGCAAACCTTCCGCCCGCCCTGGCCGTACTGCTTGCGATGACGGTTCTCGGCCGACGGCTCCGTCCTTCGCCCGACCGGGGGGGCGACACCGAGCTCATCCGCTCGTTCGCGCGCCGCGACACCCGGGCGGCCGATGAGCTGTACGCGCGGTACGCACCGCGCGTGTTCGGCCTGGGCATGGTCATGCTGGGTGACGGGGCGCAGGCGGAGGATCTGGTGCAGGACACGTTCGTCAAGGTGTGGCGCAAAGCCGACGCGTACGAGCCGTCTCGGGGCTCGCTCGACACATGGGTGCTGCTGATCGCGCGGAGCCTGGCCATCGACCTGCTGCGCCGCCGGGTCCTGGACGCGCGCATCCTGCGGTCCTCGGTCCATAGCGATGAATCGCGGACCGAACAGGGGCCGGACGAGGTGGCCGAGACCGTGGACATGGCCGGGCGGGCCCGCCGGGCCATGGCCTCGCTTTCGGCGACGCAGCGGGCCGCGCTGGAGCTCGCGTACTTCGGGGGCAAGACCAGCGCCGAGGTGGCCGAACTGGAAGGCATCCCCGTGGGCACCGCCAAGACTCGCATCCGAACCGCGCTGATCAGGCTGCGGGATGCGCTGGAGGCGAACGGTGACATCTGAAGATCTCCGCATCCACGGCGCCCGCAGCCCGATGACGTGCGATGCCGTTCGCGAACAGGTCCCGGACCTGGCGCTGGGGACGCTCGGCGAACCCGATGCGGCGGCCGTTCGCCGCCACCTCCGAGGATGCGCGCCGTGCCGCGCGGACCTGGCCGGGCTCGACGCGGGCCTCGCCATGTTCGCCACCGCCGCGCACGCCGTCGATCCACCGGCCGAGCTGAAGGACCGCGTGCTGTCGGTCCTGCGCGACGAGTGGCGGGAGGCCGAACCGAGGGCGGCGCGCCGTCGTCCGGGGATCCCGCCGGTGAAGCGTTGGCTCGCTGCGGCCGCGGTCGTGGTGGCCCTGGGCGGCGCCCTGGCGTGGGGCGCCGCGGCGTCGGCCGCGGCCCACCGCAACGCAGGTCAGGCCCAGGACTACCGGACGTTCCTGGCCACCATGGGCGGGCGGGACGTTCGGGTGGCCGCCCTGGCCTCTCCCCCGGCCTCGGCCATGGCGGTGGAGGGCTCCGCCGTCCTGTACGACTCCGACCAGGGCCAGAGCTGGGTCCTGGTCCTGCTCCGGGCCACCGGCTATCGGGGGATCGCGAACGTCAGCCTGTCCTCCGGCCACCATGTCGTTCGGCTTCGTCCCGCGGCGTTCGATTCGGACGGCTCGGCGTCGACCTGGCTGGTGACCTCGGGGAACCTCGGGGGCTTCGACCACATCCGGGTGACCGCGCCCGACGGAACGGTCCTGGCCACCGGTGTGGCCCACTACGGCCACTCGTCCTCCTAGCGGCGTTCGACCAGCAGGCTCCGCACCGGCCGCGGCACCGGCCCGAACCGGTACTTGTAGTCGAGATCACCCTTCAGCAGGTCGAACCGTTCACTACCGCTCTCGATGGACCGCCGGATGAGGTCGGCCACCAGGATCATGCCGGGCGAGAGTTCGGCGAACGAACGGTCGAACGCGGAGTTGTAGAGCGAGAAGGTGTCCTTCCAGGCGAACCCGATGGCGCCCGCCGCCCGCACCCCGTCGACCTCCAGGAACGCCAGATGGAACACGTGGGGCGGCTGGAACGCCTCGGCCAGCCGCCGGAAGAAGATCTCCATCCCGACGCGCATGAACCGCCCCTTGGGGCCCGGCGACGAACGGTGCAGCTCCAGGAAATGCTCTAGATCGTCCTGGAGCGTGGCCGGCGCGGCGATCCGAACCTCGTAGCCACCGGGGTGCGCCGCCAGCCGGCGTTCCTTCCGCTGGATCTCGTGCCTCCGCTTCGCCGGCAGCCCCGCCAGGTACTCGTCGTAGGTCGGCGGAAGGTCCAGGTTCGGCGCGATCCCGTCATCGCCTCTCGTCACCTCGAGTCCCGCGGACCCGAACGCGTCGTGCAGCGTCTCGAACCACGGCGAATCCTCGGCCAGCCCCCGCAGATCGGCCTGGTCCCAGTCCCGTGAAGCCGCCAGTGCCGCGGCCAGCTCCTTCGCCACGCAGTCCATGGACTCGGGCAGCGCCACCGGCCCCAGGTAGTCCGTGACGTCGAACCCCCCCAGGAACCGCAGCTCGCGTTCGACCACCTCGAACGCGCACGCCCCGACGTCCCTCCCGTCCTCGACGGCGAACGCCAGGCGCAGCGAGCCCGTGCCGAACTCCTCCCAGTACAGCTTGAGGTAGGCCGGCGTGTGGAAGAACGTGCCCGCCGGGTCGGCCTCGGCCAGCGCGGTCCAGTCGCGAGCCCGGAAGGCCGTGGCGTCGTCGGTCAGTTCGATGTGCATCTGAACAGGGGAACCCGTAGCCGGCGGTCCGCTATTCCGTCCCCGGCGCGGCGTCCTCGCGGTCCAGCACGAACAGCGAGTGGTGATAGGTCCCGAGCGTCGGCCACAGCGGCCGGTAGGACTCGACGTGCACGACCTCCAGCCCGTGTTCCTCGAACACCTCCCGCCACTCCTCCACCTCGCGGAACGCGAACGGTGTGGGGACCCCGTGACGGAGGTTCAGCACCGTGTCCCAGAACACGTTCGCCGCCCGGTCCACCGCGTGGAACGGGGTGTCCTCCAGCACGATCAGCCGCCGTCGCGAGGCCCGCACCGCCTCCGAGAGCACCTTGCCCTGTGCCTCGTAGGGGTTGTGGTGCAGCGCGAACAGCAACAAGACCGCGTCGAACGCCCGGTCCTCACACCCCAGGTCGAACGGCCCTTCCATCGTGAGGAACGGGAAGTCGCGCCGCCGGTTGCCGTACTCCACGAGGTCGGCCAAGGTCGGTTCGACGCCAGCCTTCGCCGCCAGCCACCGGCTGAGCCGCCCCGTCCCGGCCCCGTAGTCGAGCACCGAGTCGCCCCGCCGCAGCCACGGAGCGACCCGCCTCCCAACCTCGTTCTCCCGCAGGAACATCGCGCTCAAGTATGCCGGGCCGGTGGAGAATGGCCGCCACCGGCCAACCGCGGCGAAGGGGGAACGAACCATGTGGGTGGAGACCGATCCGGCCTGGGCGGCCAGAGCGCACATCCTGCAGTCACACAGCCTGAACGCCGAGGCGCTCGAGCACAGCTACGGGCTCTACCAGGCGATCATGTTCGGCCCGTCCGGGCTGTCCAGGGCCGAACGCGAGGCCGTGGCGGTGTGCGTCTCGGCGGTGAACGACTGCCACTATTGAGTGGTCCAGCACGGCGCCGATCTCACGGAGGCCTCCGGAGACGCGGCGCTGTGGGAGGCGGTCGCCTCCGGAAACTGGGGCGAGCTCCCCGCCCGGATGGAAACGCTGTGCCGCCATGCGGCGCTGCTGACCATCCGGCCGTGGGAGGCCTCGCGACGTGACCTCGAACCGCTCCGAGCGATCGGCCTGACCGACCGCGACATCGTCGACCTCACCCTGGTCGTCGCCTACTTCAACTTCATCAACCGGGTCGCCGACGGCCTCGGCGTCGAACTCGAACCGACCTGGTCCGAACAGCTCCGCGTCGAACGCCGCTACGACCTCCGCACGCCTCTGGAACCGGAGACCTAGTCAGTTCGAGCTGGGCGCCGCCTCGATCGCGGCGACGAGCTCGCGACAGAAGTCGGGGATGTCGTCCACCACGCGACCCCAGACGATGTTCCCATCGCGGAAGGCGGGCTCGTCGACCCACGTCGCTCCGGCGTTCACCAGGTCGTCCTTGATCCCGAGACTGCCGGTCGCGCGCCCTCCGTTCACGATGCCCGCGGAGATCCCGACCAGGCCCGCATGACAGATCAACCCCACGATCTTCCCCTGGTCGTGTGCGCCTCGCACGAGGTCCTTCACGGCGTCCGAGCGGCGGAGCGCGTCCGGGGCCCAACCACCGGGAACCACGACCGCATCGACCGCGTCGGCGGACAACGTTCCGACCTCGACATCGGCCCTCGCCTCGAGGCCGTTCTTCCCGTGGACCGGCTGCGTGGTGGGACCGGCGATGGTCACGTCGGCGCCCTCCTCCCGCAGTCGCATCACGGTGACCCAGAACTCGAGGTCCTCGAACCCCTTGGCGAGCAGCACGACGACCTTGCGGCCAACCAACCGACCCGGCATGAGTCGATCTCCTCTCTCGCGAGACGGCATGATCATGGTAAGGACATCAGCCCTCCGGGCCAACACTGCAGATCGCGAACGACGTCGGGATGCCCAGGCGGGTTCCGAGGGCCTTCGCGTACGGCTTCACACTGAGAGCCACGCGCTGAGGCTCTCGGCGACGACACGTGCATCGGACGGCAGGATCCTTTCGCGGTCCGGGCGTGGTCGTCCGCCCCCTGACCGCATCCCCGGGCTCGGGCACGACGAGTCGAAGATGGCGTCGCGCCGTGGGTCATCGCCACCCTGGCGGCGGCTGAGTTGCGCTGATCGCCACGCTCATCGAGCCCGCTGCAAACCCGCTTCATCTCTTCATCCCTCCGATCCTGCTGGATGCGGAGTGGGGCTCATCCCTGGACGGCTCCTTACGATGGTCGGAC
>DAIMKN010000145.1:4409-5472 GCA_036721725.1 Actinomycetota bacterium | reverse complement strand
GTGGACTTGGCCAGGAAGACCTGGTTCCGGTTGTCCTTGCCGGTGACGACGTTGTTGTAGTTGTCCCACACGACGTACAGCGAGCCGTCAGCACCCGTGAAGGGGTCGGAGAACTGGTTCTCGTTGCACTTGCCGTGCGGGGTGGGCAGGCCGTACGTGTTCCCGCACATGGAGCTCGTATGGCTGACGACCTTCTTCCCACTGAAGGACTCGCCGTGGTTCTTGGAGAACGACTCGTAGATGTACGCCGTGCCGTCCGCGGCGAACTCGGTCCACGTCACGTAGATGCGGTCCTGGTATGGGCTGCCCACGTGGTCGTCGACCGTCATGTAGGGCTTGTCCTCCAGGACGGCCCCGCCCTGAGAACCAGACGGGTCGGCGTTCTGGATGACCGGCCGGCCCGGGAAGTTGTACGAAGCCCCACCGTTCTGAGTGGAGCGGTACACGTAGATCCCGCTGGAGTCGTCCGGGCTCGTCGTGACCCCGGGTCCCCGGTCGAACATTTGGCACTGCAGGTACGCGTTGCCCTTCGTGTCCCACGCGACCGCGGTGTCGCCACCGGCCTGGAAGTACTGGCGAGCCGTCCCGAAGGCATCCCCGCGTACGAACCCGTTCGGGGTCGTGACGTCCTGCCACGTGTGGCCGCCATCCGAGCTGATGCCTGTGCCACACGTGCCGTCGCCGCGCCGATAGTCGTTGAAACTCGCGACGACCTGCGATGAATCGTTCGGGTTCACCGCGATCGAGGTCTCGTTCTGGGCCTGAGCCCGGCCTTGCAGGTCGCTGTCGGAGAGGTTCAGGCAGTTCTGGTTGACCTTCGTGTTGCTCCCCAGGCTGACCGGGCACTCACCGTTCGGCCCCGGGTAGTAGTTGCGGAGCGCGCTGCTGCTGGTCCGGGACGCGCTGCGCGTGGCATTCACCCGCGGGGACGTCGCCCGGTTGAGCTCCGAGGAAACGAACCCTGAGATCAGCCGGCGCTGGATGGGCGCGAGATGGTTCAAGCTGTAGGCCGCAGCGGACTGGATGGGTAGCCCGGGCTGGGCTACGACCAACGCGGCGACCA
>DAIMKN010000145.1:0-4309 GCA_036721725.1 Actinomycetota bacterium | reverse complement strand
GGCTGCGACACCACGTTCACGAGCTCCCACCCGTCCATGCCGAACGCGTTCAGGATGTCGCCGGGGTTGTGCGGCAGCAGCGGAGCCACGAAGTATTCCCAGGTGGTCATGGAACGGAGACCTCCAGTCGTCGAACGGTGGACCTGATACAGACTCCCATGATGACGTCCAGCCCGGCCTCCTCGCCGATCCGGCGGGCCTCGTCGTTCACGATGCCCGACTGGAGCCACAGCACCTTCGCTCCTATCCTCACGGCCTGTTCGGCGATCTCAGGGGTCGCCTCGGCTCGGCGGAACACGTCAACGGCGTCCACCGGATCCGGGACGTCGAGGAGCGACGGGTACGCCTTCTCCCCCAGCACCTCGGTCTCCGTCGGGTTCACCGGGATGATGCGGTACCCCTTGGACTGGAGGTAGGCGGCGACCTCGTACGACTCCCGGGCCGGGTCCGAGGACAGGCCGACCACGGCCACGGTCCGGGCATCGCCCAGGATCGAACGCAGCTCCTCGTCGCCTGGTCGGTAGGGGGTGTCGCCCCCCGGTGCGGTCAAGGGGATCTCGGTTGTCATCGTGCGTCCTCCTTCGTCTCGTCGGGCAGACGTTCGGCCAGGACATCCAGGAGGTTCCGGAGGATGTATCCGGTCACCCCCCAGATGAGCTTGCCATCCATGTCGAACACGAACGTGCGGAAGCGTCTTCCCTCCCGTTCGAACTCCCGGATCTCCCCCGCGGCGACCAGGTCGGCCAATGGGAACTCGAGCACCTCGGCGATCTCGCCGGCGTTCGGCGTGAATCGCGGATCCGCGGCCAGGAGACCGACGAACGGCACGACGAGGATGCCGCTGACGTGGGTGTGGACGGGGGTGAGCGCGCCGAGGAGCTCGACGTCCTCGGCCTTCAACCCGAGTTCCTCCTCCGCCTCTCGCAGCGCCGCCGCGGCCAGGCTCTCCCCAGCGTCCACGATGCCGCCGGGGAACGAGATCTCCCCGGCGTGGCGGGAGAGCTGATCGCTCCGTTCGGTGAACACCACCCTGGGCTGGGGCGTGGAGACCAGCAGCGGGATGAGGACCGCGGCGACCCGGTCGCCCGGGGGCGGCGAGTGCCGCGGCGCCGGATCCAGGACATCCGTGAGCGCGGAGCGAAGCGCGTCGGACGGGTACATTCGCCGTCCATCGTAGGAGCGTCGAAGGAGTACAGGTGACCTTGGAGCATGTGGACGTGTTCGTCATCGGGGGCGGCGGGACCGGCTCCGACCTGACCTGGAAGCTCTCCGGCGCCGGCCTCCGGGTGGCATTGGCCGAACGCGACAAGCTCGGGGGGGAGTGCGCGAACTACGGCTGCGACCCCACCAAGGCCATGCTGAAGGCGGCCCGCGTGGCAGCCTCCGCCCGGCGGGCCGGCGAGTTCGGCATCCGGGTGGGCAGCGTGGACGTGGACTTCCGGGCGGTGATGGCTCGAGTGGCTGCGTTGATCGCGGAGGAGACCAAGGCGGGCGGTTCGATCTACTCCGAACGCGGCGCCCTGGTCTTCCTCCAGGAGGCCCTGATCACCGATGAGCACCGCGTCGAACTGGCGGACGGGACGGTGTTCGAGGCGGACCGCATAGTCCTGGCCACCGGCTCCGAGCCGGTCCCGCCCCCCATCGACGGCCTGGACGCCGGCGGCTACTGGACGAACAAGGAGGCCATCTGGCATGGCGGCGACGTCCCCGGTTCGCTGGCGGTCATCGGCGGTGGCGCCATCGGGGTGGAGTTCGCCCAGATCTACTCGCGGTTCGGATCGCGGGTAACACTGCTGGAGGTGGCCGAACGCGTCCTGCCGCCGGAGGACCTGGACTCCTCGTTGGCGATCGACGAGGCGCTCGCGGCGGAGGGCATCGCGGTGATGGACGGCGTGGAGATCTCACGCGTCACCCGGACCGCGGAGGGCTGGACCGTGGCGGTGAAGGGTGGGCCGAACGTCGTGGCCGAACGCCTGCTGGTGGCGGCGGGCAGAAAGCCGTGCTTCGACGGCCACGACCTGGAGGCGGCGGGCGTTCGGCTGGACGACAAGGGCCGCCCTCAGCTGACCGAGACGCTTCGAACGACCGCACCGCACATCTGGGCGGGCGGCGACGCCACCGGCGACCTGCTCTTCACCCACGTCGGCGGGTACGAGGCCGGGCTGATCGCGGCCGACATCCTGGGCGACCCTCGGCCCCGCGACTATCGCGTCGTGCCGAAGGTGACCTACTGCGAGCCCGAGGTGGCGAGCGTCGGGTTGACCGAGGAGGCCGCTCGCGGCGCCGGCCACGAGGTGGTCACCGGGCTGGTCCGCATGGCGGACGTGACCCGTGCGTTCCTCGAGGGCGAGCCGTTCGGCCTGGTCAAGCTGGTGGCGGACGAGGACAGCGGCGAGCTCCTGGGCGGCCACATCGTGGGCGAGCACGCCGGCGAGCTGATCCACGAGGTCGTCGCGGCGATGGCAGCCCGAACGCCCGTGGCCACCTTGGGCAACACCATCCACGCCTACCCATCGTGGTCGGCGGGCGTTCGAGGGGCGTTCCGAGCGCTGGCGGCGGAGCTCGGCGAGGATCTGTCCTGACAGCGGGCCCGTCAGCCGCCGTATCATTGCGGTGATGGACACGCAGACCCAGATCATCGGCGTCACCGAACGCGCGGCGCAGAAAGCGGTGGAGCTTGCCGCGCGCGACGGGTTCGCCCAGCCCTGCCTGAGGGTTCGGGTCTTGGCGGGAGGGTGTTCGGGCTTCACCTACAAGCTGGGGTTCGAAGCTGGGGATGCGGCGCCGGACGACAACGTGGTGGATGCGTTCGGCTTGCGGGTGCTGATCGACCCGAAGAGCGCGCCGATCGTGGCCGGTTCGACCCTGGAGTTCAGCGACGCCCTGCTGGGCGGCGGCTTCAAGATGAACAACCCGCAGGCCGTGCACGAGTGCGCCTGCGGCGAGTCGTTCGCCATCTGACCCACGGCGCGGTCGGTGGAGATCGAACGACCCACTCTGGTCTCCACACAGACCGAGGACGGCCTGACGCTCGACGGGCTCTACACCGCGAGCGAGCCGGGCACCACGGCCATCCTGGCGGTCCACGGGCTCACCATGAACGCGTTCGACCCACTGTTCCTGGCATGGGCCTCCACGTTCTGCTCGCGGGCGTACGCGTTCCTGTCGGCGAACACGCGCGGCCACGATCTCGGGGTGGCGTTCCGAACGCCCCACGGCGAGGTGCTGGGCGGATCGTGGTGGGAGCGGTTCGAGGATTGTTCGGTCGACCTCGAGGCGTGGACCCGATTCCTGATCGAACGCGGCCACCACCGCGTCGTATGGCTCGGGTTGAGCTTCGGCGCGCTGAAGGTCGTCCACTCGGCGGCACGGATCAAGATCGCGCCCCCGGCGCCGGACCGGCCTGACGCCAACCTTCGAGCCGTCGTCGTGGCGTCCGGTCCGGTCCGTGCTCCCGGGCGACGCAACGCCGCACGTCGCCTCGACCCCAACCGCGTCGCCCTCGCCGAGGAGATGGTGGCGAACGGCCGCGGCCTGGACCTCCTGCCCTGGGAGCTCGACGCGGCTGGCGACCCCGAGACACTCAGTGCGCAGACGTTCGCCAGTTGGGCCAGAGGAGACCTCGACGTGTTCGGCATCGAACGGAACGACGCTCCGATCGCCCGGATCCAGGCACCGGTGCTCCTCTACTACGGCACCGCTGAGCCGAACGTCGGCACACCGGAGGATGCCGAACGCATCGCCCGCAACGCCACCTCGTCCCCTCGCGCGGACGTTCGGATCATCCAGGGCGCCGGGCACCTCTACGCCGGCCACGAACACAAGGCCGCGGCCGTGATCGCCGACTGGCTCGACGAGGTCCGCGCCTGATTCAGGCGGAGGTAGTTGCCGGACCTGCGACATCGGCCGGCGGCATCATCCCTGGAAGCCGCCATGGCTCGGGGAGATCCTCGTTCGGCCACCGTTTGCGAGAGTTCGCGGCCAACCGATTCATGAGCGCGATCGCGGCGGGGTCCTCGATCCCCGGCCGAGACTCGACCACGCCGGCCTCGACGGCATCCGCCCAGATCTTCGCGCCGAGCTCGGTCCGGATGATGGTGAGCGTCCACCCTGCGTTCTGGCCGAGCCCGCCGAACGAGATGTCCGCGTGTTCGGCGGCGAAGTCCGGGCACTTCAGGCAGCCCGGGCGGGTGAAGCGGTGCGCCTGCTTGAGCGAGTACGTGTGTTCGTCACCTTGCTTCGTGTAGAACAGCAGCTTCCCCTTGACGTTCACCCTGGCCAGGTCGTCCAGCTCCAGGCCCAGCTCCTT
>DAIMKN010000144.1:0-5488 GCA_036721725.1 Actinomycetota bacterium | reverse complement strand
CAGATCCGCGACCCCTCCGGCCGGGTGGTCCAGAGCTACGGACCGACCGTGTACAGCCGGCCCATCTCCGCGCTGACCGCGCAGGAGATGACCGCGATGATGGTGGCGGTGGTGAACGCCGGCACGGGCACGGCGGCCCAGATCCCCGGCATCCAGGTGGCCGGCAAGACCGGCACGGCGCAGCATCCCGGCGGGAACCCGCACGCTTGGTTCGACTGCTTCGCGCCGGCCCAGAACCCGCAGATCGCGGTGGCGGTGGTGATCCTGGACGGCGGCAGCCTGGGGAGCGAGGCGACCGGAGGTCATGTCGCCGCCCCCATCGCCAAGGCCATCATCCAGGCCGCGTTGGGGAAGGGTTAGGGCATGACTCGGCTCGAACAGGACACGCTGCTGGGCGACCGCTACCGGCTGTCCGCTCCCATCGCGTCGGGCGGCATGGGGACGGTGTGGCAAGCGGAGGACACCGTGCTGCACCGCCAGGTCGCGGTCAAGGTGCTGTCCGATGGTCTGGCCGCCGACGAGCGGTTCGTCGAACGCTTCCGCCGGGAGGCCCGCGCCGCCGCCGGCCTGTCCCACCCGAACGTGGCGGGGGTGTTCGACTTCGGCGAGGACGAGCGGACGCAGACGCCGTTCATCGTGATGGAGCTCTTGGATGGCGAGACGCTCGCGGACCGGCTGCGTCGAACGGGACCACTGCCGCCCGAGGAGGCCGCCCGCATCGCGGCGCTCGCCGCCGACGCGCTGGAGACCGCCCACGCATCCGGCGTGGTCCACCGCGACGTCAAGCCGGGCAACATCATGCTGACCGCGCGGGGTGACGTGAAGGTGATGGACTTCGGCATCGCCGCGGCGGCCTGGGCCACGCCGCTCACCGCCACCGGCACCACCATGGGAACCGCAACCTACATCTCCCCCGAACAGGCTTCGGGCGAGCGGGGCACGCCCGCCTCCGACGTCTACTCGCTCGGCGTGGTGTTGTTCGAGATGCTGACTGGGCACCCCCCGTTCGTCGGCGGATCGCCCGTGGCGGTGGCCTCGGCCCATGTGCAGCAGCGCCCTCCCTCGCTGGCGGCGCTGCGGCTCGATCTCCCCGCGTACCTGGTGAGGGCGGACGAACAAGCCCTGGCCAAGGACCCTGCCGACCGGCCTGAGTCCGCGGAGGCGTTCGCGGCGATGCTCCGGGGCCAGGACCAGGCGCCGGTGACGGCCGCCCTGCCCGTCGCGAACGGTCAGCCCACCCAGGTGCTGGAGCCGCCGGAGGATGCGGCGCCCACCACCATGTTCGCCCCCCTCGCTCCTGCCCCCATCGCGCCAACCACTCCTGCTCCGGCACCGGCGGCGGGTCAGCACCGCCGCCGCGGATGGCTGCTCCTGGTGGCACTGATCGCCGGCCTGGTGCTCCTGGCCGTGATCATCGCCCTGTCGAACGAGAGCCCGAAACTCGCTCCGGCGGGTCCGACCCCGACCGCCACCGCGAAGGTCACCGTGCCCAACCTGGCCGGCCTCACGCTCCCCGACGCGCTGCAGCGGCTGGCGTCGAACGGCCTTGCCCTGGATGCCGTTCGTGCCACCACCGGCTCCCCGGTGGGGACGGTCGTTCGAACCGACCCCGCCTCGGGGGCAGCCGTGACGCCCGGCACCCGGGTAACCTTGTTCGTCGCGGCGCCCGCCCCCACCACCGTTCCACCTCCGGACCACCACAAACACCACAAGGGGAAGCACTAGATGTCTGATCAGTTCGGGCCGCCGACGGGAGGGCCGCACCCGCCTCCGGGCGGAGGTCCCATGATGCCGCCCGGCACTGGCGTGGCCCCGACCCCGAGCGGCGCCCAGGCTCCCACCGGCACCCCGCAACTCTTGGGCGGGCGGTACCGCATCGGCGAGGTTCTCGGGCACGGCGGCATGGCCGAGGTCTACCTGGCCACGGACAGTGTGCTGAACCGTGATGTCGCGGTGAAGGTGCTGGGGCGCAACTTCGCCCACGACGGATCGTTCGTCCAGCGTTTCCGGCGGGAGGCCCAGGCGGCCGCCGCACTGAACCACCCGAACGTGGTGAGCGTCTACGACACCGGCTCGGACGGCGACACCCACTACATCGTGATGGAGTACGTGCACGGCAAGACGCTGGGCGAGATCATCCGGGAGAGCGGCCCGCTCCTCCCCCAGCGGGCCGTGGAGATCGGGGAGGCCGTCGCCACCGGGCTCGGGTTCGCCCATCGGGCCGGCATCATCCACCGCGACGTGAAGCCCGGGAACATCATGATCACGCCGACCGGCGACGTTAAGGTCATGGACTTCGGCATCGCCCGGGCCAACACCAACGATTCGCTGACCCGAACGGCCACGGTGCTGGGGACGGCGACCTATTTCTCACCCGAACAGGCCCAGGGCGAGCCGGTCGATGCCCGTTCGGACATCTACTCGGTGGGCTGCGTCCTCTACGAGATGCTCACCGCGGCGCCACCGTTCGCCGGGGAGTCCGCGATCGCCGTGGCCTACAAGCACGTCCGGGAGGAGGCCGTCCTTCCCAGCAGGCTGAACCGCGACATCCCGCCGGCGCTCGACGCCGTGGTCATGAAGGCCATGGCCAAGAACCCGGACAACCGCTATCAAAGCGCCGACGAGATGGCGACGGACCTGCACCGGTTCAATGCAGGCGAACACGTCCACGCCACGCCGCTCCTGCCGCC
Source organism: Actinomycetota bacterium (assembly GCA_036721725.1). Taxonomy (GTDB): domain Bacteria; phylum Actinomycetota; class UBA4738; order UBA4738; family UBA4738; genus DAIMKN01. The sequence goes on along the minus strand of DAIMKN010000144.1, from coordinate 2,798 downwards.
CGAGCCGACCGCGGTGGTGGACCGCCTGGCCCGCGACACGACGATGCTCACCCCCCTGGTGTCCGTGCCAGTCGAACGGCCCCGCCGGTGGATCGCTGTGATCGTCGTCCTGGGCATCCTGCTGTTGCTCGGGGCCGGGCTGTTCCTGCTGGCCCGCGCCCTGCTGAAGAACAACTCGGCCCCGATCGCAGTCCCGAACGTCACCGGCCTGGACTACCAGGCAGCTCGAACGCTCCTCATCCACGACGGGTTCGCGGTCACCGTCGCCGGCCGCCAGAGTTCCACGACCCAGCCCAGGAACATCGTGCTGTCCTACTCGCCGCACACGGCGGCGCTGGGCGACACGATCTCACTGGTTCTGTCGAACGGGCCCTCGGTGGTGATGGTGCCGGTGCCGGACGTGACGTGCGAGTCGGTCTCGCAGGCGCAGGCGCGGCTCACGACCGCGGGGCTCCAGAGCCAGGTCATCGGCGAGGCGGACAACTCGGCGTGTCAGCCCGGGGACGTGGCCAAGCAGGACCCTCTCGGGAACTCGCAGGCCCCGAAGGGTTCGGTGGTGAACCTGCTCACGGTGCCCCAGCCGACCCCCTCGCCGACCACGCCACCTCCCACGACGACGCCGCCTCCGACCACCACCCCGCCCCCGACCACCACCCCACCGCCGACCACACCGCCGCCGACGACCACACCGCCGCCGACGTCACCGTCGCCCTAGACGGCCTGGGGCCCGACCACCTCGGCCAGGGCGGCCAGCTTGGGGGAGATCGTGGCCTGCGGGTGGAAGCGCTCGGCGAACGCGTCCACCGTCTTCAGGCCCATCCCGGTGACGTAGGCGACCACCGTCTCCTCCGGCCGCACCACACCCTGAGCCGCGAGCTTCGCCAGCGCACCGATGGTCACGCCGCCCGCCGTCTCGGCGAAGATGCCCTCCGTTCGAGCCAGCAATCCCACCGCCTCGACGATCTCCTCATCGGTGACCTGGGCCACCGCACCGCCGGACGTTCGAACCTCCTTCAGCGCGTAGTGGCCGTCGGCGGGGTCGCCGATGGCGAGGGACCGGGCGATGGTGTCCGGATACCTCACGGGTCGAACCTCCCCCGAGCCGGACTCGAACGCGGCGGCGACGGGGTTGCAGCCGCCGGCCTGCGCCCCGGAGACCCGGACGTTGGGTTCTTCGTCAAGGAGGCCGACGGCGTGGAGTTCGCGGAACGCGTGGGCGATGCGGGTGAGGAGCGCGCCGGAGGCGATCGGCACGACGACGTGGTCGGGCGAACGCCACCCGAGCTGTTCGGCCGTCTCGAACCCGATCGTCTTCGAGCCCTCCGCGTAATACGGCCGGAGGTTGACGTTGACGAACGCCCACGGGAACTCGTCCGCCGCCTCGCCGCACAGCCGGTTGACGTCGTCGTAGGTGCCGTCCACCTCGATGACGGTGGCGCCGTACACGCTGGCCGCGACGAGCTTGGGCGGCTCCAGTCCGGTGGGAACCAGTACCACGGCGCGCAAGCCGGTCGCCGCGGCGTGGGCGGCCATGGCGTGGGCGAGGTTGCCGGTCGACGCGCACGCCACGGTGTCGTAGCCGAACTCCACCGCCTTCGACAGGGCCACCGACACCACGCGGTCCTTGAAGCTGAACGTGGGGTTGCGGGTCTCGTCCTTGAGGTAGAGGTTCGTCAGGCCGAGTTCGGCACCGAGCTTCCGCGCGTGTCGAAGCGGCGACAGCCCGGTCCCCAGGTCGACCTGCGGGGGACCCGTGATCGGGAGCAGCGGCCCGTACCGCCACAGCGTCCGCGGGCCGCGTTCGATGTCCTCCCGGGTGACCTCCCGCTTCACGGCGTCGAGGTCGTAGCGCGGTTCGAGCGGCCCGAAGCACTCCTCGCACGCCGAACGCGCCTCGGCCGGGTACTCGCCGCCGCACTCCCGGCAGGCGAGGCCTTGCAGATAGCTGGTGTCCATGAAGCTCCTTCCTCATCTCTCCCGCCGGCGCAGGTCGCCGTAGCGGGTCGGAGTTGGCACCCCGCCCTACCGGGGTTGCCGAGGTTTCACAGGGCCTGTCCCTCCACCTCTCTGGATGAGGTCCGACCGGGCGGCCCTTCAGGTTGGCCGCCCGACCTCGTATGCAGTTGTCGCCGAGGATAGCGAGACGACCTCCGATGTGCCAACGGTCATACTGCGGTGCGATGAGTGCCGGCCAGTTCCCCGTCGACGGCGTCGAGGTCACGCACCTGTTCGTGGTGCGGGACATCGAACGCAGTACGGCCTGGTACCGCGACGTGCTGGGAGCGACCATGTACCGCGAGTACGGCGGCACGTCGCGCGTCCTGCAGTTCCAGGGCGCCTGGCTGCTGCTCGTCACGGGCGGCGGCCCCACCGAGGACAAGCCGGGGGTGTCGTTCGTCCCGCCTCCGGATCCATCGAACGTCACCAACGAACTGACGTTCCGCGTCCCGGACTGCCACGCCGCCTACGAGGTGTTACGGTCCCGCGGCGCCGAGTTCCTGACCCCGCCGGTCACCTACGACTGGGAGATCCGGTGCTTCTTCCGCGACCCCGATGGGCATCTGCTGGAGATCAGCGAGTCACGCTCGGGCTGAGCCTGCCCGGTCCTGTCGGTGGGCTGCGGTAGATTTGAGCCCGCCCGTCGTGTACGAACCCGAGCCTTCCCCGGCTGGAGCTGATCGCCGCAGTGAGCTACGTCGCCGAACCGTTCACCGACGAGGAGCGCTCGTTGCTGGCGCCGCACTTCACCGACCTCGACGGGCCGGTGTTCGCGCTGACGAACCTCCCCGAGGTGGTGA
>DAIMKN010000143.1:0-5517 GCA_036721725.1 Actinomycetota bacterium | reverse complement strand
GACGTAGCCGTTGCCGTCGTCGTCCACACCCGGCGTTCCGTGGCACTCGGCCGGGTTCGACCAGACGTTCGCCACGAGGTCCGGATGCGTGTAGTCGATGCCCGTGTCGATCGTCGCCACGACCACCGAACGGCTGCCCTTGGTGATCGACCAGGCCCTGATCGCGCCGACGTCGTCGCCCGGCGTGCCGACGCTGCCGCCGACGTTCTGGCCGGTGTTGCGCAGGTTCCACTGCAGCGGGAACTTCGGGTCGTTCGGCGCCGCTGCGATGGGCCAGACCATGTTCGGCTCGGCGTAGCGAACGCCCCGCGTCGAACGGTACCTGGCCACGGCCTGCGCCACCGTGAGCCCCGCAGGAAGCCTCACCAGCCGCAAGCCGGGCACCAGCCCGAACGCCTCAAGGACCCGGGCGCCAGGCACCGCCCGGACCTCGGCAGCCGTCGCCGAGGCAGACGGGTCGAACCGGACCAGCACCTCGCCCGGCACGAACGCCCTCCCCGCCAGGCCCTTCGGGTTCAGCCGGACTCCGGCGGATGCAGGGACCACCACCGTCGCGGCCAGCGAGACAGCCATCGCCCCCGCGAACAACGGCCCGACCTTCGACCTTGGAATCACCCCTGGAGCCTACCGGAGCGCCAAGCTGGACGGCCGGGGGCTTCGGCCGTAGCGGTCGGTCGGCCGATGGGAGTGGGTCGGCTTGGGCTCCGTCATCCAGACACGATCGGAGTCACGCATGGCCGTCGGTCAGTCGGGCGATCCGCCCAAGCAGCCCCCCGCGCGCCGGAGGGTCGTCAGTGGATGGGCTGCAGCGTGGCCTTCAGGACGTCGGCGACGTTCGCGCCGCGCCACCCACCCAGCAGCCAGACCGTCGTGCCGTCGGTGGCGGCGGGCGCGTCGGCCACGGGCTGGGGAAGGGGGCGGCCGGCCTTGATGGTGCCGGCGGCCGGATCGACGACGGTGATGGTCGCCACCGCCTGCCCGCCCACGTCCCTCCCCCCCGCCACGTACACCTTGCCGCCCAGGGAGAACGCCGTGGCGTGGGCCACCGGCGCGGGAAGCCTGCCCACGGTGGTGGTCCGGCCGGTGGCGGGATCGAACGCATACACGACGTCCGTCGGCCCCGAGGTGTCGAAGCCACCCGCCACGTACAGCTTGCCGTTCGCCGCGGCCACCGCCGTGTAGCGAAGGCCCGCCGGCAGGTGGCCCGCCGTGGTGAAGGTGGAGCCGTCCGTGGTCGCGTAGATCGCCGCCTGGGGCGTCTTGTCATCGAAGCCACCCACCAGATACACGGTCCGGCCGATCACCGCCGAGGTGACGTCGGACAGCACGACCGGGAGATGACCGGCCGCAGCCCCATTGCGCGACTCCACGTCGAAGCTCTGCACGAGATCGGTGCCGTTCACCGGTCCACCGCCGAACACGAACAGCTTCCCGCCGAGCATCTCGCCGGCCGCGTCGTGGAAGGCCTGGGGCAGGTTCCCCAGCGCGGTGACGACACCGTCCTGAACACCCAGGGCGAACACTCCCCGCGTCGACGTGTCCGACGTGTCGAGCCCCCCGGCCACGTAGATCTGTCCCCCGGAGTACGCGGCGACCTCGCGTTCGATCGCCGCCGGCAGGTGGTAGGGCTGGACCTGCACCACCAGTCGAACGCGAGCGGCCGGGGGGGGCGTGTTCCGGCCACCGCTGGATGAGGACGGCGTGGGTGGCGTGCTCGTGCCGCTGCAGGCTCCGAGAACCAGCGCCGCGCCGAACGCAATAACGACACGGCCGGTCCGGAGGGCGTTCGACATCCCGGAGAGCCTATCGGTACACGCCGTTGTGCCCGATGCTGAACCGTCCGGGCTGGGGGAAGTAGGTCAGGCCGTGCGGGCTGGAGCCCACCGGGATGACGTGCAGCACCTTGCCGTTCCTCGTGTCCACCACGGAGACGGTGCCGCCGAAGCGGTTCGACACCCAAAGCTCGCGGCCGTTCGGCGTGACCTGGAGCATGTCCGGACTGCCCCCGACGTTCCACGTCGCCGTCACGCGGCGGGTGGCGAACGAGATCACCGAGATGGTCCCGCCCAGCCGGTTGCTGACGTAGAGGTCGCGGGCGTCGCGGCTGACGGCGAACCCGTGCGCGCCCTTGCCGGTCGGGATGAACGCGCGTTCCTTCATCCGCACCGGGTCCACCACCGACACGCCGCCCCGGACCTGGTTCGCCACGTAGAACACCGTGCCGTCCGGCGAGAGCTTCACGTCGACCGGACTTCCGCCCACGTGCAGCGCCCCCAGGATGCGAGGATGGACCGGATCCACCTTGACCAGTTCGCCGGCGAACTCCGTGGACAGCAGCAGGTACGAACCGTCCGCCGAGAAGTCGAGATGGTCGGCCCCGGCGAACGGGATCCGCAGGCTGCCCACCTCCTTCCACGTGTGCGGGTCGTAGAAGAACAGGGTCTGCAGGCGTTCGGCCACGTCGATGGCCCGCGAGCCGTCGGGCGTGAAGTAGAGGTTGTAGGTGTCGGGCAGCGGGATGGTCCCGGTCGGCTTGCCCGTTCGAGGATCGATGACCGTCACGGTGTTGCTGTACGTGTTGCCCACGTAGAGGTGCTTCAGGTCCCAGGACGGCGTGACGTGCTGCGGCCCGCTCCCCACCGCGAACTGATCGATCACCCTGAACGTGGCCGGGTCGATGACGTCGACCGTCCCCGAGTCGTTGTTCGGCACGTACACCCTCTGGCGGATGCCGGCCACGCGTGAGCTCAGCCTGCCCGACGTGATGGCCGCGTAGACGCCACCGGCCCGAACCGGCGTCGGGCTCGGCTCCCGGGACGAACGCGAGGCCGAGGGCGGGGAGGGGGTTCGAGCCACGGAGGGCGAACGCGACAGACCGTCGCGGTCGGCGGCCTCGGTCAGGGCCGCGGTGGCGCCCGAGACCACCACCACGGCCAGGATCAGGCTCGCCAGCCACCTGAGGCGGCGCGGCGGAGGCCGGCGATGCTGCGGCGGCATCCGCGTTCGGTCGAACGACATGAGCCCGAGCTTCCCCTCTCGGCGGGCACCGCCCGCAATCTATCGCACGCCCCGGCTCGATCGCTCCCGGCCGTCCGTCCGGTGCGGATAAGGTGGGAGGCGAGCCGCACCGCACGCCGGCTGCTCTCGAGGAGACCTCGTGATCGGAAGCATCACCGAACGCATCCTGCAGCTCCACGGGTTCGCCGCGCTGGCGCTGATCTTCGCGCTGCCGGCCCTGGAGTCCTCGGCGTTCGTCGGCTTCCTCTTTCCGGGCGAGATCGCGGTCCTGCTGGGCGGCGTGCTGGCGTTCCAGGGCCGCATCACCCTGCCCGAGGCCATCGCCGCAGCCGTGCTCGGGGCGATCGTGGGCGACACCATCGGGTACCTGATCGGCCGGAGGTTCGGCCGTTCGTTGCTGCGAGGCACGCTCGGCAAGCTCCCGGTGATCCGAACGGACCTCGAACACCACCTGGACCGGGCCCAGGACTACGTGCAGCGCAAGGGGGGCCGCGCCGTGTTCTTCGGCCGGTTCACCGCGGCGCTGCGCGTGCTGGTCCCGGGGCTCGCGGGCATGAGCGAGATGCACTACCCGACGTTCCTGTTCTACAACGCGGTGGGCGGCGCCCTGTGGGGGGCGGGGTTCGTCCTGCTGGGTTACGCGGCGGGCGACGGTTGGCGTCACGTCGAACACGTCGCCGGCAAGCTCGGGTTCGCGTTGCTGGCGCTAGTGGTCATCGGCCTGGTCATCGCGAGGCTCGTCCGCGACAACGAACGCCTCCACGCGTTCGGCGATCGTCTGGCCGCGACCCCGCCGATGGCGTGGTTCCGCCGCCACTTCCCCACCCATGTCACGTGGGCCCGCCACCGGCTGGATCCGCGGTCGCCGGCGGGCTTCCCGCTGACCATCACGGTGGCGGTCGGGGCGATGTCGGCGTGGGCGTTCGGCGCCCTGACGCAGGACATCGTGGCCCACGAAGAGTCGATCCGATTGGACCCGCAGGTCGAACGGTGGGTGCTGGCGCACCGAGCGGGCGCGCTGACGGCGGTCATGAAGACGGCCACGTGGCTGGGATCCACGGTGGTCCTGGTGCCCGTGATCGTGTTGGTGGGCGGGTGGTTCCTGTGGCGACGCCGGGACTGGCGACCGGGGGCGAAGCTGGCGGCGGTGCTGGCGGCGGTGGTGCTGGCCTACGACATCGCCAAGCCGGCGGTGGGGCGACCCCGGCCGCCGGTGAGCGACCGCATCGGTGGGTTCGTGTTCTCGGGGTGGGCGTTCCCCTCCGGCCATGCCGCGCAGGCCATGGCGGTGTGGGGACTGCTCGCGCTGCTGGTCGTGGCGGGCCGTCCGCTCCTCCAGCGCGTCGCCGGCGTGGTGGTCGCCGCGCTCGTCGTGGCCACGGTGGGCGCGTCGCGCGTCTACCTGGGCGCGCACTGGTTCACCGACGTCCTGGGCGGCTTCGCCCTCGGCGGCCTGGTCCTGAGCATCGCTTTGGCCGTCCTGCTGAAGTGGGAGCAGACTGGCGGCGTGAACCTCACCCGCCCGTCGCAGAGCCGTCGAACGTGATCGCCGGGGTGGACGCGCGCATCGTTCAAACCCTCAACGGGTGGTTCGCCGGGTCGAGCCTCCGCGCCGACCTGGCACGAACCTTGGCCATCGCGCCGCTGTTAGCCATCGTCTGCTTGTTGGCGTTCGCGTGGGGTTCACGCAGGTCCGCCAGCCCCGACCGACGGTCCTACCTGGTGGTCGGCGTGCTCGGCGCCCTGGCCGCCCTGCTCCTGAACGTGGGGCTGGGGCATTTCTACTTCCGGCCACGGCCATTCCTGGAGTTGAACGTGCGGGCCCTGCTGCCGAAGCCCGCGGACTCCAGCCTGTTCTCGGACCACGCCGCCATCGCCGCGTCCCTGACGGCCGGCCTGGTCCTGGCGCATCGGCGCTTCGGGGTGGCGGCGGTGGGATCGCTCGTCCTGGTGGGCGTGGGCCGGGTCGGCGTGGCGGTGCAGTACCCGACCGACGTGCTGGTGGGGGCGGCGGCGGGGGTGCTCGGGTTCGTGGCGTTCCTCCCGGCGCGAGGCGTCATCGCCCGGCTGATCGAGGCCGGCCTCACCGGCAAGGTGTCGCAGGCTCCTGCGAACCCGCCCGGTTTGGTCGAACGCCACCGGCGGGTGTTCGGCACGCTGGCCTTGATCACGGTGGCGGCCGCGGGGTACGGAGCGCGGGCACTGGAGGACCATGGCCGGGTGGCCGAGGCGAACCGGCTGGAGAGCTTCTACCGCCGAACGCCGCCGGCGCAGCCGCCCCTCGAGTTCGCCCTCACTCCCGTCGCGACCATCGCGGGGGGACACTTCCGTTCGACCCACGCCACGATTGTCGGAGACGTCACACAGGTCACCCGGGAACTCGATGGTGACATCCATCTCCGGATCGAGGGCCCCGGCGCGTTCATCGTGGCCGAGATCATGCCCGAGCTTCCCCTGTCGCCTCCACACATCGGCGAACGCATCACGGCGTGGGGGATC
>DAIMKN010000142.1:0-5598 GCA_036721725.1 Actinomycetota bacterium | reverse complement strand
TTCGGATCGAAGGCCGTGGTGAACGGCGACGTCACGCAGATCGACCTCCCCTCCGCGCAGCGTTCCGGACTGACCATCGTCCAGGAGATCCTGGAGGGGATCGAGGGGATCGAGTTCGTCAACCTCGGGGCGCGCGACGTGGTCCGCCACAAGATCGTGCAGGACATCGTCGAGGCGTATCGAACGTACGGCGAACGCGCCACCGCGCCGGGCCGATGAGCTCCGGCCCCGTTCCGAAACCCGCGGCCGCCGGGCCCGTGGTGCTGGTGTCGAACCGCCAGCGAACGCCGGTCGATATCCCTGCGTTGGTCGACCTGGCATCCCGAACGCTCGTCGCCGAGGGCCGCCCCGACGTCGAACTCTCGCTGTCGTTCGTGACTCCGGCCGAGATCGAGGAGTTGCACGTTCGGTTCATGGACGAGCCCGGCCCCACCGACGTGCTGTCGTTCCCGCTCGATGAGGACGGGCTGCTCGGCGACGTCGTGGTCTGTCCCGATGTGGCCGCGGCGAACGCGCCGGACCTGGACGGAGAGCTCCGCCAGCTGGTCGTCCACGGCATCCTGCACCTGCTGGGGTTCGACCACCAGGAAGAAGGCGAACGCGCGGTGATGTGGGAGCGCCAAGAGCGCCATTCTGGGGTGAGCGCGCCGTGACCCGCACGTTCGCGCCGGGACGCCGATGAACAACGTCGACTTGCTCGAACTGTTCGTCGTGCTGCTCCTGATCCTGCTGGTCGGGTTCATGGCGGCCGCCGAGGTGGCAATCACCCGCACCGGGCGGGCTCGCGCGTACCGCCTGATGGACGAGGGACGCCGCGGTGCGCACTCGCTGCTGCGGATCGTGGAGAACGTCACGCCATACCTCAACACCGTGTTGCTGGTGACCCTGGCCTCGACCATCGGCGGAACGACGCTCGCCGCGATCGTGGCCACCCGCCACATCCACCGGTGGGGCGAGCTCATCGCGACGGTGGCTATGACCGTGATCCTGTTCGTGTTCGCCGAGGTCACGCCGAAGACGTTCGCGGTCCAGCAGACGGACCGGGTGGCGCTGCGGGTGGCGCCAATCATCGGCGCCATGGCGCGAGCCATCGCTCCGCTGGCCAGGCTCCTCATCCGCTTGGCGAACGTCCTCATGCCGGGGAAGGGGCTGCCTCAAGGGCCGCTCGCGACCGAAGAGGAGATCCGCGCGATGGTGGAGGTGGCCTCGGAGGAGGAGTCCATCGAGGAAGGCGAGAAGCAGCTCATCCATTCGGTGTTCGAGTTCGGCGACACGCTCGTCCGCGAGGTGATGGTGCCGCGTCCCGACGTGGTGGCCGCGCCGATCGGGGCGGGCCTGCGCAAGGTGCTCGACCTGCTGTTGCAACACGGGTTCAGCCGGATCCCGGTGTATCGGGAGACCCTCGACGACGTCGAGGGGGTCGTCTACGCGAAGGACGTGCTGCGGCACCTCCACGCCGGCAAGGAGAGCGTGCCGCTCGAGATGATCATGCGCGAGCCGCTGTTCGTCCCGGAGACGAACAAGCTGTCCGACCTCCTTCGCCAGATGCAGGTGCGGCGCGTCCACATCGCGATGGTGGTGGACGAACACGGTTCGATCGCGGGGCTGGTAACCATCGAGGACCTGCTGGAGGAGATCGTCGGTGAGATCGCGGACGAGTACGACCGGGAGGAGGCGCAGCTCGAGCCGGTGGACGAGCACACGTTCCGGGTGAACGGACGACTGCCCATCGACGACGTGAACGAGCTGCTCGACGTCGAACTCCCCCACGACGAGTGGGACACGGTGGCCGGTTTGATGTACGGGCTCCTCGGAGCGGTCCCCACGCAGGGCGAGACCGTGACGTACGAGGACCTCACGTTCACCGCGGAGAAGGTCCAGGGGCGGCGCATCGCCAAGGTGCTGATCCACCGCAAGGTGCCCGACGCCGAGGTGCCCGTTGGATGAGCCCATGGACGATGACGCCCTGATCACGTCGGCCTGGGCCGCGCGGGAGCGGGCCTACGCACCGTACAGCCGGTTCCTGGTGGGCGCGGCGGTGCTCACCGCCGGCGGCGTGTTCACCGGCTGCAACGTGGAGAACGCGGCGTACTCGGCGGGCATCTGCGCCGAACGAACCGCCGCGGCGGCGGCCGTCGCCGCCGGGCAGCGGGACCTTCTGGTCGTTGTGGTCGTGAGTTCGGCGCCGTCGCCCGCAACGCCGTGCGGGATGTGCCGGCAGTTCCTGTTCGAGTTCAACCCCCAGATGCGGGTGATCTCGGAAGGCATGGACGGCTCGAGACGAACGTGGAAGCTCTCCGAGCTGTTGGTGGAGGGGTTCGGACCGGCCGCGCTGGCGGAGGCGGCGGGGCCGCGGCCGGTCGCCGAGTGAGCTCGAGTTCAGAGGCCGGGGAGGGATTCCGTTCGGGCTTCGTCGCGGTGATCGGCAGGCCGAACGTCGGCAAGTCGACGCTGGTCAACCTGATGGTCGGCCAGAAGGTGTCCATCGTGTCCGACAAGCCGCAGACCACGCGGCGTCCCGTCCGAGGCGTCCTGAACGGTCCTGGGTTCCAGGCGGTGTTCACGGACACGCCGGGGTTCCACAAGCCTCGAACGGCGCTGGGCGAACGCCTGAACGAGCGGGTGGGAGAGTCGGTGGCCGACGTCGAGATGATCCTCATGGTGGTGGACGCCGCGGCCGGCGTGGGCCGGGGGGACGCGTTCGTCGCGGCGCGGAAGGTCGCGCCGTTCGGGGGCCCCAAGGTCTGCGCGGTGAACAAGGTCGACGCGTTGCGACACCGCGGGCCCCGCGGCACGGTCCCCCAGTTGGAGGCTGCGGCGGCCCTGGCGTCGTTCGACCACGTGATGCCGGTGTCGGCTCGAACGGGCCACGGCGTCGGCGAACTGAGGGACCTCCTGGTCGGGCTCCTGCCTCCCGGACCGCCCCTGTTCCCGGCGGAGATGGCCACGGATCAGACGCTGGAGTTCCGCATCGCCGAGACGGTCCGGGAGAAGGCGCTGGCCCTGACCAGGGAGGAGGTGCCGCACTCCGTTGCGACAATGGTCGAAGAGTTGTCACGTGACGATGTGACAGGCTTTGTCTCAGTGTCATGTCTGGTCCTGGTCGAACGCGACTCCCAGAAGGGCATCCTCATCGGCCGCGGCGGGGAGATGCTGAAGCAGATCGGCACCGCGGCTCGCAAGGAACTTGAGACGCTCCTGGGGTCGAAGGTCTACCTCGAACTCCGGGTCAAGGTCCTCAAGGACTGGCAGCGGGATCCGCGTTCGCTGGACAGCCTGGGCCTGTAGGAACGCGGTTCGGATACGATGGAGCGACAGGCCCTACGCGACGCGCGCGGGACCTCGATCACATCCCGAGAGGAACCGTTGACCTCCGTCTCGACCAACCTCCCCGCCGCTCGTACCGGCCTCGAACGGCGCGCGCTGTCCGGCTCGGACGCCGTAGCGATGGTGGCGCGGGCGTCGTCGGTGGACGCGGTCGGGTTGGAGGAACGGGCGGCATCGTTGGCGAAGCGTTCGATCAAGAAGGACGCCAAGCTGTGGGCGCTCGACCTGGCCATCCGGTGCATGGACCTCACGACGCTGGAGGGGGCCGACACGCCGGGCAAGATCGTGGCCATGTGCGCCAAGGCCGTTCGGCCCGATCCCACCGACCACACCATCCCCCCCGTGGCCGCCGTTTGCCTGTACCCGGCGCTGGTGGCGGTCGCGGCGAAGCAACTGGAAGGGACCGGGGTCCACATCGCGAGCGTCGCCGGCTCCTTCCCCAGCGGTCTCGGTCCGCTCCCCGAACGCCTGAGCGAGGTCCGTGACGCGGTCGAAGCAGGCGCCGACGAGATCGACATCGTGCTGAACCGTTCGGCCTTCCTGTCGGGCCGCTATCGGCAGGCGTACGAGGAGATCGTGGCGTCGAAGGAAGCCTGCGGCGCCGCGCATCTCAAGGTGATCCTGGAGGTGGCGGAACTCGGCTCCTACGACCAGGTCCGGCGGGCCTCGCTGCTCGCCATGGCGGCGGGCGCCGACTTCATCAAGACCTCCACGGGCAAGCTCGCCACCGGCGCCACGCTGCCGTCGGCGCTCTGCATGATGGAGTCGGCCCGGGACTTCCATGATGAGACGGGCATCGCCACGGGCGTGAAGGTGGCGGGTGGCGTTCGTTCGTCGAAGCAGGCCATCCAGTACTTGGTACTGCTGTACGAGACGCTGGGGGAGGACTGGATGACGCCCGAACGCTTCCGTATCGGCGCATCGTCGCTGCTGAACGACGTGCTGATGCAGATCGGCAAGGAACGCACCGGCGCCTACCAGGGCCCCGACTACTTCACCATCGACTAAAGGAGACTCGGATGCCGAACGTGTGGACACACGGAGTGTGGACGGTCAAGGAAGGTCACGAGGACACCTTCGTTCGAGCGTGGAGCGGACTCGTCCGGGAGGCATCGGCGCGGTTCGAAGGCAGCCCACCCATCCTGCTCCGGGACCGGGACCGTCCCAACGTGTTCCGGACGTTCGGATCGTGGGCGAGCATCGAGGTGGTCGAAGCGTTTCGTGCATCCGAGCTGTTCCAACACGCGGTCGGCGAGATCCGCCCCATGTTGGAAGGGCTGGAGACGTTCACCCTGGACGAGGTGGCGTGGGATGGCTGAGATCGTTCCCAGCCCCCGCGGAACTCCCCCCGCCGCCGGCGGTGGCCACTGGAGCTACGCGCCGGCCCCCGAGTCGCGCGACGTCGTCGCCCTGGCCGATCGCTACGGCCTGTTCATCGGCGGGGAGTTCGTCGACGCCAAGTCGGGGAAGTCGTTCGTCACCATCGACCCGTCCACCGAGCAACCGCTGGCGGAGGTCGCGGAGGCGGGTGCGGAGGACGTGGACCTCGCGGTGACGGCGGCCGGCGAGGCCTACGACACCGTGTGGCGGGACCTGCCGGGGCGCGAACGGGCCAAGTACCTCTACCGCATCGCCCGGGCCATCCAGGAGCGGAGCCGCGAGTTCGCCGTCCTCGAGTCGATGAACGGCGGCAAGCCCATCAAGGAGTCCCGCGACGTGGACCTGCCGCTCGCCGCGGCCCACTTCTTCTACTACGCAGGCTGGGCCGACAAGCTCGAGTACGCGTTCGCCCATCGAACGCCGCGGCCGCTCGGGGTGGCCGGGCAGATCATCCCGTGGAACTTCCCACTGCTCATGGCGGCGTGGAAGCTGGCGCCGGCGCTCGCCACCGGCAACACCGTCGTCCTCAAGCCCGCCGAGACCACGCCGCTCACAGCCCTCCTGCTGGGCGAACTCCTCCAGGAGGCCGAACTCCCCGCCGGGGTGGTGAACATCCTGACCGGCGCGGGTGGGACGGGCGCGGCGCTGGTCAAGCATCCCGGCGTGGCCAAGATCGCCTTCACCGGTTCGACCGACGTCGGCAAGCTCATCCGCCGGACCACCGCCGGCACGGGCAAGCGCCTGACGCTCGAGCTCGGCGGCAAGGCCGCGAACATCGTGTTCGAGGACGCGCCCATCGATCAGGCCGTCGAGGGCATCGTCAACGGCATCTACTTCAACCAGGGCCACGTGTGCTGCGCGGGCTCGCGGCTGCTGGTCCAGGAGTCGGTG
>DAIMKN010000141.1:0-5635 GCA_036721725.1 Actinomycetota bacterium | reverse complement strand
TTCTGGCCGAACCTCGTGACCTGTGACACGAAGTCCCGCACCTCAAGCACGTCGACGCCACGCCGAGTTGCGACGAGGTCCCGAGCCCGAGGGTGATCGCGGTCGAAGTAGAGCCCGCTCACAGACCCGAGGTACATGCCGGCGGCGCTGTAGTGCGCCAACCGCAGCTTGATGGAATCAGCCACCCAGAAAGATCCGTCGGGAGCGACGGCGAACGAGGGAGGGAGCACGGGAACCGGTGTCTTCATCCGATCCGTCAGGATTCCGAGTTCGTTCGCTGCAGCACCCAACGGGATGCGAGCGGCCAGATGCCACGGCACCGGCTTGGAGCCAAGGTTGGCCGTCAGGACGATCGCGGGACCGCCGACAGGACCTTGCGGAGTCGAAGTAGAGGAGGGCACGGGCGAAAGCGTGGGAGGAGAGAAGCCCGTCGGTGGCGGCGTGGTGGGCGGAACAGAGGAGGTCGTCGGGGTGGAAGGATGGGTGCGGACCGTCCACGGTCCGCACCCCCCCGCCAGCAGCAGGCCGATGAACAGCAAGCACGCGCGCTTCATGGCATCACCACGGTGTTGAGAGAGGAAGCGTACGTGCAGTTCGGAAAGCAGTCCGGCGACCAGTTCTCCCGACGGACCCCCGTATAGCGTGAGTCGTATCGATAGTTTTCCTGGTTGACGCCGACCCCATAGTAATCGCCGAGAGCCTCGATGATCCAGTCGGTCCCCGCCGTCGGGTTCACCGAGGTGTAGAGCATCGATACGTGACCGCCGCCCCCGCTGTGATAGGCGAACCCGTCCATGTAAAGGGTTGTGGTTCGGCCCTTGGCGATCGTGAAGAACGGGTCGCTCGAGGAAGGGGAATGGAATGCGGCGGAACCGTATGGACCGTGGATGTTCTGCTTCGCGGCCCAGAAGTGGAAGCCGCTCGCGCCGAACGTGAGTTCGAGATCCCACGTCTTGAACGTAAGGCCCGAGCAGTCCGGACCCTCGCCGTTCGAGTCGGGCATGCCCGGCGTGTCGTCGCGGTTGTTGTTGTTCCAGCAGCCTCCTCCCCACTCGTAGCCCTCGTTCACCGCGACGTCCGCGTACGCCCGCGCGTCCGACCGGCGAAGGAAGGAGACCTCGGAGTTCGAGTTCGAACAATTCGCGCTGACCCACGACGCGCTGCTCGGGAGCGCCTCCGCCACCACCACCGTTCCGCTCATCAGCCCGACCAGAGTCAGGACCGCCAACAGCCGTTTCATCGAGCACCTCCTCGCAGGTCGAACCGGACCACGCGGGCGCCGTCGCTCGCCGCGGTCAGGGCGTACAGGTTTCCGTCCGGTCCAAGCCGGAACCGGGACAGTGGCAGCCCGCCGACGATGTGCAGGTCGGCGATGGCGAACGACTCCGTGACCGCGTGGCCGAAGACGCGCACCACCTGGTACTGGTCGGCGGCGTTCGAGCCTTCCCGCCACATGTGGAGGACCGCCAAATAGCCGCCGGTCCCGTCCGCCTCGGCCAGAGCGATCTCACCAAACCGGTCCGCCGAACGCAGCTCGACCGGGTTCCTCACCGTTCCTCCGGACAGCAACCCCAATCGAACGGACGACTCGGTGGCGATCCGGAGCAACTGCCCTCCACCGCCCGAAGGCTGCCCGATCGACATCGGCGCTCCTGGCCCGAGCGGCGTCCACGCATCGAGCGGCTCGCGCAACACGAATGGCTGTTCGCCAGTCGTTCGGATCTCGGAACCGAGGTCGTTCCCCAGGTCGGCCACTGTGGCCACCCGGCCCTCCCCGTCCACGGATCGCACGGTCCGCGAGGCGCCGGACAGGTCCAGCACGAACGCCCGCCCCGACGGCGTGACCGAGACATCGGCCCGTCCCGTCAGCGGAAGATGCACCGAGCGCAGGCGCTTCCCGCTCCGCCACACGCCCATCCGGTCCTGCACCGGATCGAGCAGCGTGATCGAACCATCGCGACCCACGTCGAACGCCGACGGGCCCTCGCCGGCCGATTCGTCCGGCGCGATCAGGCCGGCCGCGTTCGGTCCCGACCCCCATGGCAGATACAACACCGTCCGGCCCGTTCGAACCTGGCCGAACGGGACCTGAGGCACCCGAACCACCGGCATGCTAGGCACCACGTAGAAGCGAAGCGGTGCCGCCGCCCTGCCCAGCGTGGCGTTCGTCCCCCCGCCGCTCGCGCCGACCGCGTACTCGACCGCTCCGCCCGACGCATTTGCGGCCGCCCGGGATGCGGGAGCCGACAGGTCGAACCGAAGCATCGTCGACGACGGCGCGCTCGCCGAGTGCCACGCGCCGGCGGCGTTCCGTTCGCTGAACCGAACCACCGCCGAACACACCCGGTGCCGCGCCGTGGCACACACCGCGTCGACAGGGATGCTGACCCGTTCGCCGGCCCGAACGAGCGTCGGGTTCGTGGCGAACAACCGGACCGATCCGTTCCCGGATCCCGCCGGAACGGATGGTTCGGCCGGACCTGCGGACGCCCCCGAGGAGACGCCCAGAGCCAACCCGGTCGAGAGCATCCCCGCCACGACCACGCCGGCGACCACTTTCCATCGCGACATGACTGCCGCACCTCCTTCGGGAAGGGCTTCCGGGAAGGGCCTACGGTTCCGGGAAGGAACGGAAGGCCTGCTCGAGAGGACGGCAGGAACGGAGCGAAGCTTAGGGGGACCGAACGTCTGTTCGCATCACCAGGACGGGGGATTCCTGTTGCGGCGCAGGGTGGATCGGGGTGGCCCGTTCGGGCTAGCCCCCCGGCAAGCCCCTACTTGGAGGCGGACTCGGACGAACCCAAGGCGGCCTGCCCTGCCGCCAGCCGCGCGGTCTCCACCCGGAACGGCGAACAGGACACGTAGTCGAGCCCGATCTCGTGGCAGAACATGACGGACGCTGGGTCGCCGCCGTGTTCACCACAGATCCCCAAGTGGAGGTCGGTGCGCGCCGCCCGCCCCTCCTCGCACGCGATCTGCATGAGCCGTCCCACGCCCGGCCGGTCGATGGTCACGAAGGGGTTCGCCGGGACCAGCTTGCGCTCTTCGTAGAGCCCGAGGAACTTCCCGATGTCGTCGCGGGAGAACCCGAACGCCGTCTGCGTGAGGTCGTTCGTGCCGAACGAGAAGAAGTCCGACACTTCCGCGATCGAGCCCGCGACCATTGCCGCCCGAGGGAGTTCGATCATGGTGCCGAACAGCATCGGCTCGGGCAGGCTCACGCCCCGCTCCTTCAGCACGCCGGCGGCGACGGGTTCGAGCTCCTCGCGCATCTGGCGCATCTCCTCGCGCGTCGCGGTGAGCGGGATCATGATCTCGACGACCGGATGTCCGCCCACCTCCACCCGGTCGCACACCGCCTCCACGATGGCCCGGACCTGCATGGCGTACAGGCCGGGCTTCACGATCCCCAGCCGCACGCCCCGCAGCCCGAGCATCGGGTTCGCCTCGTGCAGCTCCTCGACCTTCGCGAGCATCGAACGCGCCTCCGCGACCGGGAGCTTCTCGTCGCGGAGGACCACATTGGACTCCCCCTGCGCCTCGGCCACCGCAACAGCGACCGCCAGATCGACATGGTTCGGCAGGAACTCATGCAGCGGCGGGTCCAGCAGCCGAACGGTCACCGGCAAACCGTCCATCGCCTCGAAGATCCCCACGAAGTCACCCTTCTGCAGGGGCAGCAGCGCGTCGTAGGCCTCCTTCTCCGAAGCCTCGTCCGAGGCGAAGATCATCTTGCGGACGACCGCCACGCGCTCCTCGCCCAGGAACATGTGCTCGGTCCGGCACAGGCCGATCCCCTCCGCGCCCCGTGCCCGGGCGTTGGCGGCCTGGGGCGGGGTGTCGGCGTTCGCGCGTACGCGAAGCCGCCGGACCTCGTCCGTTCGCTTCATGAACGCCTCGAACGCCTCCCAGATCTTCTGCTTGCGGGCCTCCTCGTCGCCCGCCACGGCCCGGGCCAGCGGAGCGTCAACCAGCTCCAACCGATCCAGGTAGACCGACCCGTCGGTCCCGTCGATGGTGACCCAATCGCCCTCCTCCACGCGCTGGTCGCCGACGGTGAACGCCCGCGCTCCGCGTTCGAGGTGGATGGCGTCAGCCCCGCACACCGCGGGGATGCCCTCGCCCCGCGCCACTACCGCGGCATGCGAGTTCGTCCCGCCGGCGCTGGTCAGGATGCCCTGCGAACGGATCATGCCGTGGTAGTCGTCGGGCGTAGTCTCCCGGCGGACCAGGATGACCTTCTCGCCGCGTTCGGCCCACTCGGCGGCGGTGTCCGCGGTGAACACGACCCGTCCCACCGCCGCGCCCGGCGAGGCGTTCAGGCCGCGGGTGGCGGCCGACTTCGCGGAGCCCTCCTTGATGACCGGCTTGAACAGCTGCTCTAGTCGGTTCGCGTCGATCCGCAGGAGGCCCTCGTCCTGGCTGATCAGGCCCTCCCGCCACATGTCGTAGGCCATGATCCATTCGGCGAACGACGTCCGCTTGCCCACCCGTGTCTGGAGGAACCACAGCTTGCCGCGTTCGATGGTGAACTCGATGTCGCACATGTCGCGGTAGTGCTTTTCCAGCGTGTCCATCCCCGTCCGGAGCTCGTCGTAGGACTTCGGGTCCAGGTCAAGGAGCTCCTTCAGCCGCAGCGTGTTGCGGATGCCGGCCACGACGTCCTCGCCCTGGGCGTTCGGCAGATAGTCGCCGTACGGCTGGCGCTCGCCGGAAGCGGGGTTGCGCGTGAACGCGACGCCGGTCCCGCTGTCGTCGCCGCGGTTGCCGAACACCATCGCCACGATGTTGACGGCGGTCCCGAGGTCGTCGGAGATCTTGTTCTGCCGGCGATAGGCCACGGCCCGCGCCCCGTTCCACGAACGGAACACCGCCTCGGTGGCCTTCTCCATCTGTTCGCGAGGGTCCTGGGGGAAGTCGTCCCCGGTCTCGGACCGAACGACCTCCTCGAACCTGGCCGTCAGGTCGCGCAGCTCGTCGGCCGTGAGGTCGGTGTCCTTGGCGCCCTCGCCGTGCGCCGCCTTGGCCTCGTCCAGCAGCTCCTCGAACCGGTCGGGGTCGATGTCCAGCACGATCTTGCCGAACATCTGCACGAACCGCCGGTAGGAGTCCCAGGCGAAGCGTTTGTCGTTCGACTGCGCCGTGAGGCCGGCCACGCTCCGGTCGTTCAGCCCCAGGTTCAGGACCGTGTCCATCATGCCCGGCATGGAGAACTTGGCGCCGCTTCGAACGCTCACCAGCAGCGGGTCCGCGTCGTCCCCGAGCTTCTTTCCCATGGCCGCCTCCAACGCCTGGAGGTGCGCTTCCGTCTCCTCGGCCAGGCCGTCGGGAAAGCCGCCGCCGGCGAGGTAGGTGAGACAGGCCTGGGTGGTGATGGTGAAGCCGGGCGGGACGGGCAGGCCCATGTTCGTCATCTCGGCGAGGTTGGCCCCCTTGCCGCCGAGGAGGTCCTTCATGTCCCTGTTGCCTTCGCTGAAGTCGTAGACGAACTTGGTCACGCCACCCTCCGATGCACTCGCCGGGATCCCCGTCCAGTTTACCGATGGGGTCGGCGAGGCTCGCGTTGGCCCACCCTATGGGGTTCAATGAGCACCGGAGGCGAGACGCGTGACGGGCGACATCGGCATCGGGACCG
>DAIMKN010000140.1:4821-5893 GCA_036721725.1 Actinomycetota bacterium | reverse complement strand
CGCCCGAGGACGCGCACACGCCCATCGAGATGACCCACTTCGGCTCGGGCATCTGATCGTAGATCTGCCGCAGCACCGGCGCCATCTTCTGGCTGACCCGGCCGGCCACGATCATCAGGTCCGCCTGCCGGGGCGAGGCCCGGAAGATCTCCATCCCCCACCGGGCCAGGTCGTAGTCGGCGGCGCCGGCGGCCATCATCTCGATGGCGCAGCAGGCCAGGCCGAACGTGGCCGGCCACATGGAGTTCTTGCGAGCCCACGCCACGCCCTTGCCGATGGTGGTGAGGAGGAGGCCGCGTTCGAGGACCTCGCGTTCGATGACGTCCGGCTCCGTGGTGACGTCGCCCGGGACCCGCTGCACCGGCATTGCTCAGCGCCTCCCCAACGGAACCGGCTCGGGCTGGTACTCCACGGACCGGGGAGGCTCGCCCGGGCCACGTTCGACCTGGGCCGGCAGGCGTTCGTACCTGGCATGGCCGCGCGGGGCGGTGGGACGCTTGGCGCCCTCCCACTCTAGGCCGCCCTTCTGCCACACGAACAGGTACGCCACGAACACCAACCCGATGAACACGAGCATCTCGGCCAGGCCGAACAGGCCCAGCGAACGGATGGCCACGACCCACGGGTAGAGGAAGATCGTCTCGATGTCGAAGATGATGAAGAGCATCGCCACGACGTAGAACTTCACCGGGAACTGTTCGGTCTTGGGGAGGCGTTCGGGCGTGATGCCGCACTCGTACGGCTCGTACTTGGCGGTGACCGCGCGCTGTGGGCGCAGCAGCGAGGACGCCGCCAGAGAAAGGACGGCGAACGCGCCGACCACGCCCAGGAAGATGAGGATGGGGACGAACCCGGTGGTCATGTCAGAGCCTCCTCCCCGGAGCCCCTAGTTCTCCGACGCCAGCGACTGCAGGACGTACATCAGCTTGTCCTGCCCGTTCCCCTTCTTCCCATCCGACAGGTTCGCCATGAACCGCAGAGCGAACCGCATCAGCGCCTCCTGCGGAAAGCCGTACTTCACCGCCAGCTGCATGACGAGCGGGTTGCCGATGGCCTTGACGAACCATCGCCC
>DAIMKN010000140.1:0-4721 GCA_036721725.1 Actinomycetota bacterium | reverse complement strand
CTCCAGGGGGACATTCGCGATGAACACGTCGAACACCTTCCGTGCGGAGATCCCCTTGAAGTCGCGGAACGTGTTCAGCAGGCCCGCGCCGACATTCAGCACGCCGTCGCCGAGGGGGAAGATCCAACCGTAGCCGGGGAGGAACGCGTCGTGGTCTCGCAGGTTGAGGAAGGACTCCAGCACCGGGTCCTGGCGCCGCGACGTCCGGTAATAGCGGCGTGCGGCGATGCCGAGCGGCCGGGTCTCGTCGCGTTCGACCCCGGCCTTCTTGGCGAACCGGCTCGAGGCGCCGTCCGCGGCGATGACGAACCTCGCCTTGACGTCCTGCGTTCCGCCGTCCGGGTCCTTGATGGTGGCGCCGGTGACCCAGCCCCGGTCGAACGTGGGCGCGGTGGCCTCCGTCCCCTCCCACAACCGGGCGCCGGCCTTCACCGCTCGCTGCAGCAGCAGGTCGTCGAAGTCGTGGCGCGTTCGAACCAGGCCGAACGACGGGAAGTCGTCGAGCTTCGGCCATGGCAGGTTCAACACGATGCCGTTCTCGCCGTAGGTCCGCAGGGCGTCCGTTCGAACGAACCCCGGCTCGTCGGGATCGACGCCCATCTTCTGGATGGCTCGCACGCCCCGAGGAGTCAGACCGTCGCCGCACACCTTCTCGCGGGGGAACGTCGCCTTGTCCACGCACAGGACGTCCACGCCGTGGCTGGCCAGGTGGTAGGCCGTGGCGGCTCCGCCGGGACCACCGCCCACCACCAGGACGTCGGTCTCGAGCGCGTCGCCGGGTCGCTGGGAGCGACGCGGGGTGAGCTCGGTGAGGGGTTCCGTCGTGACCTCCTGGTTCAACGGGGCGACCCGGCGTCGGCGCGACCGGACTTTGTGAACGGATTCACGAAGTCAATCGTAGGGCCGCCTCGCCAGTGTCGCAAACCCCGTGTCGAACTCATTCCCGCCGATCATGCGTCCCTCACCACGACCAGGGTGGCGAGTTCGGACAGGGCCTGCTCCGTGGGCTTACCGAAGGCGCCGTCGATGGCCGCGACGGCGTCCGCGGCGAGCTCCTCGATCAGCTGCAAGACGCCTGCCAGCGCCCCCGAGTCCCGGACCGCGGTTCGAACCTCCTCTAGCTGCGAGGCGGTGAGCGCCGGGTCACCCAGGCGTTCGAGGAGAAGCTCCCTGACCGCCGGGTCCGCAGCGCGCGCCCTGGCCATGAGGATCGTCTCCTTGCCCGAACGGATGTCGCCGTCCCTGTCCTTTCCCGTGACGTCAGGGTCCCCGAAGAGGCCGAGCACATCGTCCCGGAGCTGGAACGCCTCACCCAGCGCCGTCCCGTAGGCCCGGAGCGCTTCGCCCACCTCGTCGGGGGCGCCGGCCAGGGCCGCTCCCACCAGCAGCGGCGCGGTGACGGTATAGGACCCCGACTTGAGCACCGCGACCCGCCGGGCCCGGCGTTCGGGGTCGTGCCCGTCCGCGGCGTGGCCGGTGCGACGGACCGCAAGGACGTCGAGGAACTCTCCGTGGGCCGCCTCCTCCCGCATCCAGGTGAACGGGCCGAACGCGTCCACCACCCGCTCCGGCGGGAACCCGCACGAGGCCAACGTTCGATCGGCCAGGGCCTGGGCCAGGTCCCCCACCAGGATGGCGCCGGCCCGGCCGAGACGTTCGTCCTCCTCGTCTCTCAGCCCGGCGAGGCGACGATGTGAGGAGGTCACGCCTCGTCTCCACGAGGAATCGTCGATCAGGTCATCGTGGACGATGGCGGCGGTGTGGACGAGTTCGATCGCCGCACCGGCCATGACCAGCGCGTCGAACGCCTCCCCTTGCGGCCCGCCGCCTTCCTCCCCTTCGGTCGCACGGTAGCCCCAGTAGCAGAACAGCGGCCGGATGCGCTTGCCCCCCGCTCGAACCAGCCGTTCGAGCTCCTCGACCAACGCCACGGCCTCCTCGGGAGCCTGCGCGCGCCGTTCGGCAAGCGTCGTGGAGAGCTGCGCGGTGACTCTGTCGAGGAACTCGGCGGCGGCCTCGAACGCCACCGAACGGGAGGGCTGGACCATGCCGGGCAGTATCCCAGCCGGCCCGATCCGGCCTTTCGCCACGTGGCCCCCGAGATAGAATCCGGTTCAGCGCCGCATCCTGGCGTCAAGGCTCGGCTGGATCGCCTTCCTCGCCCTCGAAACGCTTGGGCTGGTGCTCCTGCTTCCGAAGGCGGCGGCGGCGCTCTCCCAGCACGCCGGGTGGGGAGCCGGCGCCGTCCTCTTCCTGGGCGCCTGGACCTCTGCTTACTTCGCGAACTACCCGATCCGGTGGTGGGCACAACAACGTACGAAACAAGAAGGGCCGATCCGGTAGCTCTCCACCTACGCACGCTTCGCCGCGGAGAGGGGCAGTCTGAGATATGCGAGTCCGGCGCATCTCGCTTGCCACGTCGATCCTGATCGTGCTCGGTGCTGCAGCGTTCGCTCTGGTCCGAGTCTCGGCGGTCGATTCGGGCATCGAGGGGACCTTCGTCTCCGGCGGGTACGAAAAGGGCGGGGCGGGCGGGGTCTTCGCACCGACAACCCAACCGACCGACGGGAAGATCTCTGTCTACCCCGCGACCCCCGAGGGGATCTCCGCATCTCCGATCCTGTCGGACGTGGCCGTTCAGGACGGCCGCTTCCGCCTCCACATGCGGCCGGGGCGCTACATCCTCACCGGCACACTCAACGATCTGCGGAGGTTGGGACTGTGGTACGCCGACTACCAGTCTGAGGTGATCCAAGTCCGGCCACATGTCTTCACGCACGTCGATGCCCGGGTGGTCGGCTACATCCCCTGACCCGAGCCCGCCGTTTCCCGCCGCCGGCCGATCGGGCCCGGCGTGTCAGAGGCAGGCGGTAGCGTTCGAACCTGATGAGGCTTCTTTCCGAACTCGCGGTGACGGCTGCTGGGGTTGGCTACGTCGTGCTCGCTACGGTGGGCGTTCAGTCGTGGCGCCGGACCGCCTGGCTGCGGGGGGGGCGGCCGTCGGCGGGAGCCGCCCTTGGTGGGTCCGCCGTGGCCGGCACCCACATGGTCACGCTCGTCCCGGGCTGGTGCGGGGTTGCGCTGTGCGCCGGCGGCGGCTTCGGCACCGCGTCCGGGCTGTTTTCGCTCGCCCTCGGGAGCGCGTTGGCAGGGGCTGGCTTCTTCGTGGCCGCGAGCGGCTTCCGGCGACGGGTCGTCGCGATCGAGGTCGGAGGCGATGGCGTCGAGGTGCGCCATCGGTGGTGGCGTCCGTTCAGCGCACCGTGGGCTGCCATCGAGGAGCTGCGGTCCCCTCGATGGCCGCTGGGCGGATGGACCATCGTCGCCGGCGGACGCCGGTGCACGCTCATGCCCTCCGATCTGTGGGGCAAGGAGGCGGTGCTCGCGCAGGTCGCGGAGGCGGCTGGCTACTTGACGATGAACTGACCGGTCATCTGGGTAGGGTGGACGTCGCAGTGGAAGAAGTAGGTGCCGGGAGGGGGCGCCTGGAACGTGTAGTCCTTGGTGGCCGGCCCGGTCACGAGGTCGCCCCGGAAGATGACCGGCGCCGACGCGTCCGAACCCTTGAACACCGCGAAGTTGTGGGGCACGGCCGGATCCATGTTGTCGAAGGTCACCGTCACCGTACCGGACCCGGTGAACGTCAGCGTCTTCTGTTCGAAGGCGGTGTTCTTGGCGGTGAGCGCCAGCCCGGCGGGCGGCGGGGGCCCACCACCCGGGGCAGCGCCCGCGGCGGTCACGGTGATCGTGCCCATCATCCGCGTGGGATGGACGTCGCAGTGGAAGAAGTACGTGCCCGCCGCCGGCGCGGTGAACGTGTAGTCCCTGGTGGCCGGTCCGGGGAAGATCTGGCCTCGGTATACGACCGCCCCCGTGGCGTCCGTCCCCGCGAAGATCGCCACGCTGTGCGGCGTCCCCTGGTCCATATTGGTGAACTTCAGGTCGATCTTGGCCCCGGCCGTGAACGTCAGCGTGGACTGGTCATAGGCGATGTTGTGCGCGGCCAGCGCCACGACCTGCGGCCCGGCGTTCTCCGCCGACGGCTTGAGCGTTCGGGCGAACAGGCCCACCCCGACGATCACCAGCGTTGCCACGAACAGCAGGGGAAGCGAGGTCGGGCGGCGCCGGACCCTCGAGCCGTAGGCGACCAGCGCCGCGCCCACCAGGACGTTGATCGCCAGGAACATCGCGATGAGCGGCGCGGCCTTCTCCGAGACCGCCAGAAGCACCCGCGACACGCTGTAGACGAGGATCGCGCCGAACACCAACCCCATGAGCGGGTACGCCATGGCCGGCAGCCGGGGTTCGGGCTTCCCGGGATGAGGCGGACCTGGCGGCGAGTCCGAGGGGGGGCGTTCGTCGACCTGCTGGCTCAGCGGACCTCCACCTCCTTGACGGCCGGCGCGGGCCGGGACAGCTCGCGACCGATCTCGCGTTCGACCTTGCGCCACTCCATCGCGTCCCATCCTTCCGTGGTGTTCTCCTGCCCGTACCACTTGAAGAAGACGACCGCGATGAGGGCCCACAGGATGGCGCCGCCAGCCAGCTTCATGGTGAGGCCGGCGATGCGCTGGTCGGTGAGGGCCGACAGGCCCCAGATCCGGGGGAACGTGCCGTACACCTTGTAGAGGAGCGTCGAGCCGAACGTGAGGATCGACGCCGGCACCGTCGGCACGATCGACTGCAGGAACAGGTACAGCATCCGGCCCGGGTAGGACAGC
>DAIMKN010000139.1:0-5895 GCA_036721725.1 Actinomycetota bacterium | reverse complement strand
GTGGCGGTTGGGAGTGTTCGATGTGACGGTTCCGCGACGTTCGGTGACGAACGCGGCCGACACGTCCTGATCGTGGGGGGCGGCATCACGCTGCGGTCGCCCAGGGTCGCGGCGGGGAAGGCGGACCTGGACTTGGAGGTCCACACGGTGGCCGGGACCGACGTGATGGCGCCGCTGGTGGGCTTGCAGCAGGTCATGCGCCGAACGGAAGCGCAGATGGCCGAGACCTTGGCGGGGACGGAAGGGTGGATCGTGTTGGTGGACGGACCGGTGTCGTTCCTGCCGCCCGCCCTCCAGGACTCGGCGCGGTGTCCGGTGGTGGGTCTGGTGAAGCGGATGACCCAGGCGTACCTGAGCGGCGCGGAGGCCGCCCTGCTGCCGCTTCTCGCGACCGGCGAACGGACGCCGTTGTTCGCGCTCGGATCGGAGCTGAACCGCCGGTACGCCTGGTACCTGCGGCTGGCGCCGACCCGGCCCCCCTGGCACGACCACGCCGGGCTGCTGCGCTGTGAGGTCCGAACGGGCGTGGGGCTGCGGCCGGCGGTGGACCTTGCCGACGGGCTGAGCGCGACGCTGCCGTCGTTCGCCGGACGGGCTTCGGACCCCCGCGCGCCGCAGAACCTGGCGCCGGTGGGGGCGTTGGAGGCCAGGCTGCGCCACCGGATGGGCCACCCGGCGTTCGTTCGGCGCTCGTTGCAGGAATGGCTGGTGATGTCGGCGTGAGCGACCAGGCCGCGGCGGCGGACCGCGGGGCCGAGCGGAGCGAACCCGTCGGGATGATCCTCGGGACCGAGGACTCCACGCCGCTGGAGTTCTGGGTCGGCATCGAGCCCGGCGCGTACCTCCAACTGGACGACGCCGTGATCGTTCGAACGCCGGTCCCGGGACGCGGCGAGGTCACGGTCTACGGATTGGTCCAGCAGGTTCGGGCGCGTCACGAGGGAGCCACGTTCGACTCCGACGTCTTCCTCATCGAACGCGGCGTCCTGCCCGCCGACACCGCCCAGGCCGCGCTGGTGGTGGCGACGCGGTTCGAGCCCGAGCTGTTCGTGCCACCGCTGCCCGGCCTCCCGGCGCTGCGGGCGAGGGGTATCGAACGCGAACAGGCCCTGTACTTCGACCAGATGACTCGCCGCGTGGCCGCGGGGCTGTCCCGGGACGGCGAGCCCGTGTGGCTGGACCTGGACTTCCTGGACGGCTCCCGGGGCGCGCACGTCAACATCAGCGGCATCTCGGGCGTGGCCACCAAGACCAGCTACGCGCTGTTCCTCCTCTACTCGCTGTTCCACTCCCGGGCCCTCGGTCCCACCGCGGCGAACACCAAGGCCATCGTGTTCAACGTGAAGGGCGAGGATCTGATGCACCTCGACCTGCCGAACGCCCGGACCGACGAGGAGAGCCGCCGCCAGTACGCGCAGCTCGGGCTCCCCGCGGGGCCGTTCGAATCCGTGTCGCTGTGGGCGCCCGCCGCAGAGGGAGCGGGCGGTGTGGCGCTCCCCGCGGTGAGTGGGCGCCGTGACGGTGTGAGGGCGTACTACTGGACGGTACGGGAGTTCGTCCGCGAACGCTTCCTGCGGTTCCTGTTCGCCGAGGCGGAGGACGAACGCTCCCAGATCGCGGACCTCGTGGCGAGGGTGGAGAGCCATCTTGACAAGGAGTGTGACGACGACCCCGAACACGACGCCACGGTGCTGTACGGCGGCTACCCGGTGAGGGACTTCGACGCGCTGTGCGAGATCATCCACCAGAACCTGGAGGGCGACGACGCCGCGTGGCGGGGGCGGATGGCGGAGGGCACCGTGGCCGCGTTCCAGCGTCGCCTGGATGCCGGGCGAGCCCGCATCCGCCACCTCATCTGGGGCCGCGACGCGGAAGATCCTTCGCGGCATCGCATCGACTGGGAGGCCGCCCAGGTCAGCGTCATCGACATCCACGGCCTCCACGACCGGGCCAAGCGGTTCGTCACCGGCGTCGTCATCAAGCGGCTGTTCGAGGAGAAGGAGCGCCGCGGGACCCGCCTGCCGCTAACCTTCCTGGTCCTGGACGAGCTGAACCGCTACGCACCCCGCGAGGGCTGGTCGCCCATCAAGGAGGTCCTGCTCGACGTGGCCGAACGGGGGCGTTCGCTGGGGATGATCCTGATCGGCGCCGAACAGACCGCGTCGGAGGTCGAACGCCGAATCATCGCAAACGCCGCGTTCCGGGTGGTGGGACGACTGGACACCGCGGAGGCCGAACGCAGCGAGTACGGCTTCCTTCCGGCGGTCACGCGAGCCCGGGCTGGAGTGTTGAAACCGGGATCGATGATCCTGCAGCAGCCGGCCATCCCCATCCCGATCCAGATCCGCTTCCCCTTCCCGTCTTGGGCCACCCGCGCCGACGAGGTCGCCACCCCCGGCGCCGCCGACCCGTTCGTCAAGTTCGACTCGCCGTAGCTGATCAGTTGGGTTGAGAGCGTTCCTCGATCTCCCCGAGGTGGTCGAGGGCGTGCCACGCCGACCTCCGCACCGCATATCGGGGCGCCCACACCTTCCCCTTGCTGACCCGAGGCGGATCGCCGCCCCCGGCCCTGATAAGGAAAGCCTCCAGGAACGCCTTGCGGACGATTGCCATCGCCTCGTCCACGGGCAGGTCGTCCACCTTGGGGAGGATGGCGCCGAGCGGAGACAGATAGGCCCGGTCCGCCCCCATGACGTGCTCGACGATGGCGTGGAGGTCGCGCCCCCCGCCGCGCGGCCCCTTCCGGAGCTCCACACCCTCTGCCGCCTGGGCCGTTCGATCGAACGCCTTCCAGCTCGCCCGCAAGATCGCCGCGAGCCGCTTCGCCTCCTTCTCGTCGATCGGCCGCTCGTCCGCCGTCGCCGTCTTGGAAGGCGCCCCGAAATCCGTCGTGGCGTCCCCCTTAAGCCGCTCCACGACTTCGAACGGGGCCACGTCGGATGGCACGGTCAGCCCGCTGGCCGCCCGCCCCACCGCCCGCTTCCACCGAGGCCCGAACGCCAGGAGCGACTCCAGGGCAGCCTCCTCGTTCGGCCCGCTTCGGCTCCACCCGGGCCACTCCACGGCCCCGGCGAACGTTCGCTTGGTGCCGCGTTCGATGTAGACGTCGATCTTCCCGCGCGCTCCCACGCCGTTGTTCTACCGCATCCGCGGAGCCGCGGACGTCAGAGCCTGGGAGGAACCTCCGGCGGCCTGACGCTGCGCTTGCTCGCGGCGACCAGCATGATCACCCCGAGGCCGAGGAGGAGCACCGGCCAGACCCACCGCAGATGGAGGTTCGCGGCGTGGCCTCCCCCCAGCAGAACGGCCAGACCCACCGCGGCCAGCAACGCGCCGAACACGAACGACAGGGGATCGAACTCATGCCGTTTCACTGTCCACCTCCGTTCGATACGTCCCGGAACACCTGGATGCCTCCGTAGCCGGCTCGAGCGTCGATGGTGACGTCACCGACCGACTTGAACGGTTCGAGAGCGGTCGTCAGGCCCGCGTCGATGCCGTCCCGGTACCGGCCGAACAGGTTCACCTCGCCCACCCCGACGTGGGCCACCGCGTGGACCGTGACATCGCTAGGCAGCACGACCACGAGGCTCCCCGCCACCATCGACACCGTGATGTGGATCGGACTCGACGAGACGAACGGGTACTGCGTCAGGTCGAGCCGGGCGTTCCCCGCCACGATCCTGTATGCCGGCCGGAGGTCCACCGACGTTCGGGGGGTCCACAGACGTTCGCCGTAGCCGCCCTGGAACGGCACGTCGATCAGGCTGGCCAGCAGGACCACGGGCACCAGCAACAGCCCCAGCACGATCAGCCAGCGCGAACGCCCCCACCACGCCCCCACCAGCAGGCCCGCCCCCACGATGGCCAGGGCCAACGCCAGGAATTGGGACGCGATCAGATGGACCTGACCGAGGCTCGAGGCCACCGCGGTCGCCCCGACCACAGTCAGCAGCGCCCCGAGTGTGAACAGGCCGAGGTGCGAACGCGGCTTCGGGGGGCGGGGCGGCGCCGGCGGCGCTTGGACATCGGTCGCCGCGAAGGCGGCCGGCGCCGCAGGGTCGGTCGCCTTGGCGGTCGCCGGGGCAGTCGGTCCGAGCGCCGCGGGAACCGGGTCGGGGCGAGGCTGTTGGAACAACAGGACCCCCAGGCCGATCAGCGCGATCCCCCATACCACCGCCGGCCGCCACAGACCGATCGCGTTGACGAGGAGCGCGCCGCCCACGATCAGCAGCACCACGGCCAGCCAGGCCGGCCGGCGTCGAAGCCGGTTCAGCAGCCCCTCGCCCGGGGGCGGGCGCCACATCGGGTCGTAGGGATCGCCCACGGGCAGGAGCCACCACGCCACCACGTAGAGCAGCAGCCCCAGCCCGCCGGTGAACGAGGTCACGATGAACGCGACCCGAAACAGGATCGGGTCGACGGAGAAGTAGTCACCGAGCCCCGCAGCAACGCCGGCGATCACCCGGTCGTCGGTCCGGCGCACCAGGCGCCGCTCGTAGTGCGGTTCGTTGTCAGCTGGTGTCACGTTCGGATCGGTCATGTTGTCCATGCCGTCGATGGTGGCCTCCCGGGAGATCGAACGCCATCGGGGAACGCCCCCGGAAAACCCTGAGTTCCGCACCCGAAAGACTCAGGGTCATCCCCGATGGTGCCGGGAAGGTCGCTGTGCGAACATCGGCCCGGGCCTGTCGCTCCCAATCTCACCTCATGGACACCTTCACGCCGGTCCCCCCGCCACCTCCGCCGTCACCGACGCACCGCCATGGGCCGGGTCGGCGCCGTCGCCGTCGATCGGCCGGTCGTCGTGAACGGCGCGCAGCCTTCCGCCTGAGCCGGAGCGACGCCGACCGCCTGGTGGCCGGCGTGGCGGGCGGACTGTCCGAACGCCTGGGGGTCGATCCCGTGGTCGTTCGGCTTGCGTTCGTGGTGCTGGCGTTCGCTGCTGGGGCGGGCGTCGTCCTGTACTTCCTGCTGTGGCTGGTGGCCTCGGAACCGGCGGGAACGCCACCCACCGCGGCAGGGCCGTTCCCACCGCCTCCTCGCGGGTCACATGTCGGCGACCGCCGGGCGCTCGGGCTGGGGCTGATGGTGGCCGGGTCGCTGCTGCTGCTCCGCGAGATGGGACTGTGGTTCGGCGACAAGTTGGTCTGGCCGGTGGCCCTGGCGGCGCTCGGTTCGGCGGTCATCTGGACTCGGGGCGACTCGGCCCGCTGGGCCCGGCTGGACCGGGCGACCCGCCGCATGAGGCTGGCCTCCGCGGCCGTGTCGAAGCTCCGCATCCTCGCTGGCGGCATCCTGGTCGCGGGAGGGATGGCGGCGTTCCTCGCCGCGCACCAAGCGCTCACCGCGGCCAAGAACGTGGCGTTCGCGGTGGCCGTCACGGCAACCGGAGTGGCCCTGGTGCTCGGCCCGTGGATCTACCGGCTGGCCCGCCAGCTGTCCGACGAACGGCGCGAACGCATCCGTTCGGAGGAACGCGGCGAGATGGCGGCGCATCTGCACGACTCGGTGCTGCAGACGCTCGCCATGATCCAGCGTTCGGGGAGCCCGCAGGAGATGTCGAGCCTGGCCCGGAGCCAGGAGCGCGAGCTGCGGTCGTGGCTGTACGGGCGGGCCCGGACGGGCGCCGAGATCCTCACCGACGCCTCGGTCAGCGACGCCGTCGACGCCATGGCCGCCCGCGTCGAACGCCTCCAGCGGGTGGCCGTGGAGACGGTGGTGGTCGGCGACCGTCCGCTGGACGAACGATTGCGTTCGCTGATCGACGCGTGCGGCGAGGGGGTGATGAACGCGGCCCGCCACTCCGGCGCCTCGGAGGTCTCGGTCTACCTGGAGATGGACGACGGTGGCGCCACCGCGTTCGTCCGGGACCAGGGGAAGGGGTTCGATCCG
>DAIMKN010000138.1:0-5938 GCA_036721725.1 Actinomycetota bacterium | reverse complement strand
CGCCGGCGCCGAAGATGCCGCTGACCTGCGGCATCGCCAGCTTCTCGCCCTCCCGGAGGTCGCTGCTGGTCAGTGAGAAGGAGGCCGCTGGGGGAAGATTCTCGTAAGGGTTCCAGCTCATTTGGACTTCTCCTGTCATGAAGTGGAGAGCTGATCGAAGACCGAGGAGAGCCGCTGAACCACCCTGGGTTCGATGGAGGCTCTGATGATTGGGTCTACGCGACCTCCTCTCTCTCGACTGGCGCCCGATAGTACGCCGCTTCGAACTCGGCGGGCGGAATGTCTCCGTACTCGCCGTGAAGCGTCTTGCGTCTGACCTCTTGACCGCTTTCCCGAGGGGAAATCTACCTCACGGCCTCTTGTTCTGGCACCCTCCCGTGGATGCGTGGTACACACCCAGGAGAGGAGGGACGGTGGCGGAGCGCGCCGTTCGCAAGAAGCGACTGCTGCTCCGGGGAAAAGTGAATGGGGTCTGACCGGGCCCATCCGGGGAACGCGGGTTCCCCCGGAGGTCAAGCTCCTGATCGTGCGGGCCGTCGAGGAAGCGAGGAAGGGTGGGTTCACGCTGAAGCGGGCCTGCGCGGTGATCGCGCTGTCTCCCCGGCGCCTCCGCCGGTGGGCGGGAGGCCGCGATCCGGGGGGCTCTTGGCCCTAGACCTCACCGATCGCCCTCCTGTGGCCCGGACCCATCCCCACGCGTTCACCCCCGGGGAGCGTGCTGAGATCACGCCCGCGGCCGTAGAGGACGCCACGGCCCACCTGCACCAACCGCAAGCTCACCCACACCCTGTCCCGGCAAGGACGGGTGGTTCTGCTCGGAGTCCTCGACCCTTCGGATCCTGCGCGAGGAGGGCCTGGTCCCGGCCTACCGGCGAACCCGCAAGCCCAAAAGGACCAAGCCGGAGGGAGTGACAGATGTTGAGCCCTACGTCGGGGGCTCCAGAAGGCTCGAGGGGCTGAGGCGTTCTCGCGGAGAGTAGCCTTGTGTCTCCCGGGTCGGGCACGGGTGACAACCAGCCGGAACCCCCTCAGTGACTAAACTGACCGAACGATGGAAGCGGCGTTCTTCGATCTGGACAAGACCCTCTTGCCGGGTTCGAGCTTGTTCCCGCTGGCTCGGGAGATGTACCGGCAGAAGTACTTCAACACGCGCGACCTCCTTCGACTGGGCGCCGACCAGATCCGGTACCGGATGATCGGGACGGAGGCGGAGGGGCCGATGGAGCGAGCTCGCGCCGCGTCGCTCGAAGCGATCCGGGGGCGGCACCGCGAGGAGGTCATCTCGGTCAGCCGGCCGGTGGCGCAGGAGGAGCTGGTGCCGCGGCTCTACCCGCAGGCCGTCGAACTCCTGTCGCGGCACAAACGGGCCGGCCGCGAGGTCTACATCGCAAGCAGTTCGCCGGAGGACTACATCGCGCTGCTGGCCGAGGAGCTCGACATCGACGGGGTCATCGGGACCAAGGCCGAGATCATCGACGACCGCTACACCGGCGAGCTGGACGGACCGCTGCTCCACGGACCGGAGAAGGCGGCCCGCGTGGAGAAGTTCGCCGCGGAGCGGGGCATCGACCTGACGCGTTCGTTCGCCTACTCGGACAGCATCAACGACCTGCCGCTGCTCGAGCTGGTGGGCAACCCGGTGGCCATGAACCCCGACCACCGTCTGCACACGATCGCCCGCCGTCGGGGCTGGCAGATCCTGGATTTCCGAACGGCCCGACGCCGAACGCTGATCGCCTCGGTGGCCGGGATGGGCGGCGCCGCGACGGGCGCCGCCGGTTACGCGTTGGGCTACGCGATGGGTCGAGCGTCCCGACCTCGAGCGGTGACCGAACGCGCCGTCAACCTGGTCCCGACACCCTCACCAAGCCGCCGGGGCCGCTATCGGCGGCGGCGCGAACGGGGCGGACCGCGGCGGGCGGGGCGCTTGCGGCGCGTGGGCGTGGCCTGGGTGGGATCGGGCATGCCGACCTGACCCTCCTGCACCGCCTTGATGACCTCCTGGGCCATGGAGTCCTGTTCGGGCCCGGCGCCCAGCATCAGCTGGAACAGCACCCGCCCCTCGAGTTGCTGGATGGTGTCGACGACGGCGCGGCGTTCGTTGCCACGCTGCGACCAGGTGGAGGCGATCCGGCCGGAGGGCAGCATGTCCACTCGGAGCGGCACCTCACCGATCCGGCCCTGCCACACGGTCCTGCCGATCTGCTCCTGGTCGCTCAAGCGCAACTCCTCACGTCAACTCGAAGGGAACGGCTCCGAACGGGTGGCCGGCCGCGGCGCGAGGCCTGCGGCGACACGGAAGCCGGCGGGAGTTCGGGGCGAACTCCCGCTGTAAGCCAGGGTAGCATCTCGGGTCGATGAACCTCCCCTTCCAGCCGCCCCTCGCCCCCATGGAAGCCAAGTCCGTCCCGGCGGTCCCGCGCGGCGACGGCTGGCAGTACGAACCGAAGTGGGACGGCTTCCGGGCCATCTGCTTCCGGGACGGCGACGACGTCTTCATCTCGAGCCGCAAGGAGCTGCCGTTCGCCCGCTACTTCCCCGAGATCGTCGAGGCCATCAAGACGCTGGACGAATCGCGCTGTGTGGTGGACGGCGAGATCGTGGTGTTCACCCCCGACGGCCGCGGCCTCGATTTCGACACGCTGCAGCAGCGCATCCACCCGGCCGAGTCGCGCGTTCGACGGCTGATGAAGGAGACGCCCGCGTCGTTCGTGGCGTTCGATCTGCTCGCACAGCAGGACGACGATCTGCGCTCGACTCCGTTCGGCGATCGACGGGCGCGGCTGAACGACATCATGTCGAACGCCGCCCCGCCGCTGTTCCTGTCGCCGTGCACCGACGACCCCGACACCGCCGCGACGTGGCTGACGGACTACGACGTGGCGGGGTTGGATGGCGTGGTGGCCAAGCGGCTGGACGCGGTGTACCGCTCCGGGGAACGCGAGATGCGCAAGGTGAAGCGCGAACGCACCGCCGACTGCGTGCTGGTGGGGTACCGGTGGGCCAAGGATCTGGAGGGCGTGGCGGTCGGCTCGCTGCTGCTCGGGCTGTACGGGCCCGACGGCGAACTCCACCAGGTCGGGTTCACCTCGGGCTTCACGGTCGAGGCGCGCCGCGAGCTGCTGACCGTCCTCGAGCCGCACCGCACCGGCCGGTCGGAGGCCGCGCCCCCCGGCATGAACGCGTTCAGCCGGTGGAACCGCGAG
This sequence comes from Actinomycetota bacterium, assembly GCA_036721725.1. Classification (GTDB taxonomy): domain Bacteria; phylum Actinomycetota; class UBA4738; order UBA4738; family UBA4738; genus DAIMKN01. Next base: position 2,732 of record DAIMKN010000138.1, on the reverse strand, counting down.
AAGGACCTCGGGTTCGAACAGCTCGCCCCCGAGCTGGTGTGCGAGGTGGCGTTCGACCAGGTCACCGGGCACCGGATCCGCCACGGCGCGCGGTTCCTGCGGTGGCGCTTCGACAAGCCTCCCGCGCGGTGCACGTTCGAACAGCTCCGCCAGGTCTCCGTGAAGGACGTTCGGGCCGTGCTGGGAGCCGGGTAGCGCCATCCACCCCGGGCGCGCAGGGTCGTTTTCGATTGTGTAGGCTGCGGAGCCATGAGGAAGGCCATCATCGGCATCGCCGTCGCCATCTATCTGGTCGTCGGTCTGTTCGTGATCCGCGGTCACAACTACTACCGGCTCGCGAACATCCACCACCCCAAGGGCATCGCGTCGCTGATCCTCGCGGTCATCGCGTGGCCGCTGGTGCTGTTCGGCGTCAGCTTCCACATCCGCTGACCGCCCGCTACGCGGCCAGGACGTCGACCCCGTAGAGCCCGACCCGAGCGTCTCGCGTCACGATGGTCAACCGTTCGACAATGGCTTGGGCCACCAGCATCCGGTCGAACGGATCATCGTGATGTCGGGGGAGGGCGCCGGTGGCGAGGCGTGACCGATGGTGATCGGGAGCGGGTCGAAGCGACTCGCCCCGACCTGGGCTTCGAGGTCGGGGGGCGCGGTGAGCGTCTCGGTGGCACGCTTGATGGAGATCTCCCACGCCGTTGCCGCACTCACGAAGACGGAGGACCCGGGCTACTTGACGACTTCGCCGGTCCACGCGGTCTGGTGGTACGGCTCGGAGACCGGGGGCTTGGCGGAGCGACACCACAGCGCGTGGACCGCGTTCGCCGAGGCGGCCAGGCCCATGTAGTCGCCCAGGAACTTGCCGCCTGCCTGGGCCGCGTAGGTCAGGTCGGACGGAGCGCCCAGCGTCAGCTCCGCTCCCCACGTCGCGCCCTCGTCGGCCGAACCGCGGTAGCGCATCCCGACATACAGCGACGGCGACGAGCCGCCGGCGCGCGTTCGATACGTCACGTGGACGAACCCGCCGTACGCCGCGACCGCCGGCGTGAAGTGGTCGATGCCCTTGGACTGGGCGTCCGGGTTGACCTTGGCCAGCGCGCTCCACGTCGCACCGCCGTTCGACGAGGACGACAGCACGATGTCGTTCAGGCCGTCGCTGCGGAACCGTGTGTCCTGCCACGCCACGAACAGGTGCCCGGTGGTCGGGTCGACGGCGGCAGCGGGAAGGCCGCCCGTTCGCATGTCGCTCGGCTCGCTGCCCCGGAACTGACCGATGACGACCGCCGGGTCGAACGTCAGCCCGCCGTCGTGCGAGGTCTGGGCCACCTCGGTGTCCGCTCCGCTGAACCGGTCATACACCACGGTCAGGTCGCCGTTCGGCTGGACCAGTGGCAGCGCGCCGATCCCTTGCGAGCTCGCGCCCGACACGTTGATCAGCGAGCTCCACGTCGCCCCGCGGCCGTCCGAGTACTTCAGCACGATGGGCTGGCCGTTCTGGTCGCCGCGGTCCCACACCGAGTAGATCCGCCCGACGTGCGGGCTCGACGCGAACGTGTCCACGGCGATCCAGTTCTTGTCGTTGAAGTACGCGCACGACGTGTCGTCCTGCGCTAGGACCGGCGGCGCGAACGTCAACCCGCCGTCGTCCGAGCGCTGCACGGCGATGCCGTTGCGGCAGTCGTTCGAGTCGAACGGCAGCGTCTGCGCGTACACCGAGCCGTCGGGCCCGAACGCGACCGCGGGATCCGAGGCCCGGGCGAACGAGCCACCGACGGCCTTGGTCAGCTTAGGCAGGTTGCCATGCTTCCACGTCACCCCACCGTCGTGCGAGGTGGCGTACCCGGGGTCCACCGACCCACCGTCCGGATACCGGCCCTGCTGGAACACCGCCACGACGATCTGGTCGTTGTTCGGATCCACCGCGACGTCGGGTTCGACCTGGGTGTCCTGCTCGGACGAACCCTGCGCGGGGAGCGTGTCGCGGCTGATCCGCCGGACGTGCTGCACGGTCCCGACGTCTGAGACGGCGGCAGGTCGAACGGCCGGAGCGGCCAGCGCGGTCGCCGGGGCGAGGCGGCGCATGACCATCTCCAGGTGGCGCTGGCCCTCGAACCACTCGGCCCGCTGCCGGCCAGTCAGGTCGCCGGTGGGCCCCCGCAGACGCGACGGCGGGCGGGCCGGAGTGGCCGCGGCGGTCCCGCCGGAGAACAGCGCCGCCGCGGTCATGGACGCCACCGCGCCTCGAAGCACCACCGAACGTTTCGTCAGCTTGCCGGCCATCGTTCGAACCCCCAATCCAAGAATCGTCGCCGAACGGAGCCTATCGGACCAGGCCCGAAACGGCGGTCGAGCACGGTCCGTCCGTCACCGATAGGATGGTGCGTGCGGACGGGGCAAGCCCCCGGTCGACGTCGAGTGCGAGGAGGCAATCTCATGGCCGGCGAACGCCTTCAGTTCAACCTCTCCCCCGATCAGATCCCCGAGGCCTGGTACAACATCGCGCCCGACCTCCCCACGCCGCTGCTGCCGCCGCTTCATCCCGGCACCAAGCAGCCCATCGGGCCGGCGGACCTCGCGCCGCTGTTCCCCGAATCGCTGATCATGCAGGAGGTGTCGACCGAACGGTGGATCGACATCCCCGGACCGGTGCTGGACGTCTACCGGATCTGGCGGCCCACGCCACTGATTCGGGCCCGCCGCTTGGAAGCGGCGCTGAAGACACCGGCCCACATCTA
>DAIMKN010000137.1:2784-5951 GCA_036721725.1 Actinomycetota bacterium | reverse complement strand
TTCAAGGGAGCGACGAGACCGCGCCGCTCGCCGACACCGACGGCGTGACCACCGAGGAGGTCACCGGCGACTCGTACGGACCGCTCAAGGTGATGTGCGAACAGATCGTCCAAGACGTCTACGGCGACCGGGCGTTCATCCCTCGCCCAGGTCTGGTGGTCGGGCCGAACGACCACACCGACCGGTTCGTGTACTGGCCGTGGCGGGTGGCCCAGGGCGGCGAGGTGCTGGCCCCGCAGCCTCCCGACTATCCGGTGCAGGTCATCGACGGCCGCGACCTGGGCTCGTGGATCGTTCGGATGGTGGAGGCGCGCGGCTCCGGTGCGTTCAACGCCGTCGGACCCGAGCAGCCGTTCACCTTGCAGGAGCTGCTGGAGACCTGCCGCGACGTGAGCGGCAGCGATGCCACCTTCACCTGGGCCGGCGCGGACTTCCTGGCCGAGCAGAAGGTCGAACCGTGGAGCGACCTGCCGCTGTGGATCCCCGGCGAGGAGTACGCCGGCTTCCACTCGAACGACGTGACGAAGGCCGTCGCCGCCGGCCTGACCTTCCGCCCGCTAACCGAGACCGTCAAGGACACGCTGGCCTGGGCTTCCGAGCGCCCCGCGGACCACGAGTGGCAGGCCGGCCTCAAGCCCGAACGCGAAACCGAACTCCTCCACGCCTGGCACGCGAACGGGATGTTGGGCAGAGGGTCATGACCTGGGCAGGCGGCTGAGTCCGCCCGAGATCGCCTTTCCGTGTCGATCACGTCGCGTGGATCAAGGGGGCAGCCCGTTCGCCGATCGTCACCGTGGTCGGCGTTTCCGCGCGACTCGGCCTCGAAACGGCCGGGGCCCGGTGCCGCCGGCGTTTCGGTGCCGCCCCCAGGAGCCACTGTAGTGGCTCCACGAACCCTGAGCGCTCGCTACTGCCCCGGGATCAACCCGAGCTGTCCGAGGAACGCCATCTGGTCGAAGTACACGCGGTGGCCGGTGATCTTTCCTTCCTCCACGTCGAAGGCGTCGCAGAACGGAAGCTCGAACGAACGTCCCGTGGCGGGCAGCTCGCCCATCGGCCCGACGAGCGGTCCGGTGTTCGTTCCGCTGAAGACTCCTTCGCACGCGATGGCCGTACCGGACTCCGCCACGACCTGGGTCAGCGCGATCCTGGCGTCGGGAGCGGCCCGGTGGAAGCCCGCTGCGTAGGCCTTGAAGGGTTCCACGCCGTGCAGCGGTTCGGACCCCGGGGCCACGGTCACGACGTCGGGGCTGAAGATGCGCTCCGCGTCCGCCCAATCGTCCTCGGAGAACTGGCGGTAGAGCTCCTCGACGAGATCCTGTAGTTCCGACATCTCTGGTCCCCCTCTCCGCGGGCAGTCAGGTCGGGCGGCGGCATCATGTCACAACTCCCCCCGCGGCCAGAGGAGTTCGAGCCGGCTACAGCTTCCACCGCAGCTTGGGTAGGTTGACCTGCTTCCTGGGATGTCTACCCAGGCGGACCATCGCCCGTTCGTTGACCTTGAGCGGTGCCCACGCCACGAGCTCCGCCAGGTAGAAGACGAACAGCGCGACCAGGATCACCGCGCCCGGCGGCGCGACGATGGGAAGCGCGAACAGGGTGACCAGGAGCACGCGCGGGGCGTCCGGCAGTGAGCCCGTTCGGCCTCCCTTCTTGAACAGCGCGGCCCACCGGACGGCCGCCCACATGATCCAGCGGCGAAGGAACGGAAACGCCGAGCTCGCGCATCGCTCGGCGGAAGAGCCCGTCCGCGTCCGCCCATCTCATCAGGCCGTTCGCCGCCCGTTCCCTCCACAGGTAGTCGTGGAGGATGGCCGCCTTGGTGTAGCGGCCGTAGCGAGGAAGGAACCAGACGAACGGCCTCGGGACGGACGCGAAGTCGGTGAGCATGCCGGCCGGGACCACGAATTGGTCCGTTCGGCCCTGATACTCGAGCGTTCCGGTCAGCCGCCAGTTCGTGTTGTCGACCTGTTCGACGTCGACCTGGGAACCCTCGCTGAACGCCACGGGATCTCCTCTGTCGCGTGGGCGCACTGACCTAGTGCGCGTTCCTCGACCCTCAACCGGGACGGAACGAGGGCAGGCCGTCGCCCACCTCCGAGATCGGCCGGTAGGCCAGGTCGTTCAGCGCGGCGAGCTCACCGGAGACGTCGTTGTACCCCTCCCGGTCCCACGACTCGACGGAACGGAGCACGATCCCGTCGGGGCCGATCAGGAACAGGGTCGGGACCACCCGGATGCCGTAGCCGGCCGATGCCGGATAGGGCGGCGGGTCAGGGATCGAACGGAACGACTGGCCGTAGGTCCGGGAGAACGTGTCGAGCTTCTCCGGCGCGTCCTGGCCAACTCCGACGATCCGGCCGGGGTAGGACTGTTCGAACGTGTCCACGGCCGGGGCCGCCAACTGGCAGACCGGACAGGTGACCTTGTAGAAGAACAGCACCGATCCGCCCGGCCCCCACGCTACGCCGGGGATGGCGGGTGCGGCGGTTCCCGGCGCACGTGCGGTCATGGCATCACCCTACCCCGGGACGCGCGCCGCCGATCAGGCCGAGGCGAACGCCCTTCATGACAGCCTCGGCTTTGGAGTGGACCTCCAGCTTCGACAGGATGCTCTTCACATGGCTCCGCACCGTCCCCTCACTGATCGCCAGGTGTGCGGCCAGGTCCGTCGTCGACACTCCCTCCGAGATGGCCTCGAGGATCTCCGTCTCGCGGTCCGACAGCATCCCCTGACGGCGACCGGCCTCGCCTGACGGCTGTCGCCCGCCCGGCGGGGTCGGTTCGGACTGGAGCCACCGTCCCGACGGCGACATGGTGGGGGCGAGCCGTCCGGCCGGCAGGACCATCTTCCCCGCCACCGCGAACCTGATGGCACTGACCAGGGTGTCCGCCGCGTCCGTCTTCATGATGTAGCCGCTGGCGCCGGCCCTCACCGCTCGCGCGATGACGTCCGGCTGTTGGTAGGCGGTGATGACGACGACCCGGATCTCGGGGTGCGCTTCCTGCAAGCGTGACGTGACGGCGATCCCGTCCATGCCGGGCAGATCGATGTCGACGAGCGCCACGTCGACCGGCGTCCGGCGACAGAACTCTATGGCCTCCTCGCCGGTCTCCGCCGCGCCCAGAACCTGGATGTCGTCCTCGCCGCGCAGGAGGAGTTCGAG
>DAIMKN010000137.1:0-2684 GCA_036721725.1 Actinomycetota bacterium | reverse complement strand
GGGCGGCGAGTTCGATCGGCGTCCCGGGCTCCGAGTACGTGGCCGCATTGATCAACAGGTTCCGGAAGACCTGGAGGATCCGGGCGTGGTCCGCTCGTACCGCCATCCCGCTCGCGCCACCCCGGATGTCGAGGTGGAGCCGCCCTCCCAGTCTGTTCGTCGAGTCCGATGCCTCCTCCATCAGGTTGACCACCCGCTCGGGTCGAACGGACAGCAGCGGGCCGTCGGCATCGCCGAACATGATGGCAACGGATCGCTCGGCGAGTGTCTTGAGCCGGTCCGATTCGCGATCGATCCAGCCGACGACCTCCAACCTCTCGGCCTCCTCGATGTCTCCCCAGTTCGTTCGCAACGCCTTGGCGGACGTTCGAATTGTGGCGATGGCGTGAAGGAAGTCGTGGGTCAGGACCTGAGCGAGCTCCGCCTTGGCTCGATCGAGGCGTTCGAGCTCTTCCACGCGACCTCGTTCGGTGGCGTAGGCGGCAGCCAGCTCCCCCTTGGCCTTCTCCAGGGCGAGGCTTCGGAAGAAGGCCTGCCTGGCCAGGGCGAGCGGGATCATGACGAACGCCACCGCCCAGAACCCGACCTTCAGGTAGAGCTCGGCCGCCGCGATCCCGATGACTCCGAGTGCGAGGTAGCCGACCAGGAACTCGACCGGACGTCCGATCCTCAGACGGGCCACGACGCGAGGGATGGCCTCCTGATAGAGGAGGCTGGCGCCGACGGCGACCAGTCCCGTGTTCACCAGGTAGCTGGCGACGATGGTGGCGAGACCGGCCAGCGCCAAGTGGGGCAGGCCGTCGCGGACGTTCCCCAGGGCGTGGAAGACCGCGCTTCCGGCCAGGGCTGAGGCTGCCACCTGCGATCTGTTGAACGCGGCCCGGAGCGGTCCCACCTGCCGCTTGAACTCCCGCAGGTCGAACGAAGCCATGAACAGCGCCGCGCACGCCGTCTCCGGCCGGTACAGGATCGCGACGGCCACCAGCATCGGAAAGTCGAGGAGCATCTGGATCCCGTGCCATGTGGACACGGGGAGCAGGTCGATGGCCGCGATGAGGGTCACCCACAGGATCAGGCCGGCGTCGAACGCGCCCAGCCACCGCGCGATCCCGTAAGCCACGACCCCCAGGATGGGAACCGCCACCATACCCTCGAACACCCGCAGCGACGGGCGTTCGGAGGGCTCGGGGGGTTCAGAGCCGGGCACGGATGCAACGAGGTCTTCGTTCGTCGACATGGCTTCTCGAACCAGCATGCTTCCTCAAGCATCGGTCTGCCGTCAACGCCCGACAGTTGCCGGCTGTGCTCCCGTCCCCCGGATGGGGGATGAGCGGATCCCCCATACATCCGATGTCAGGAAATCCCCCGTTCCGCCGATACCAGGAACGACCGATCTGTTGTTCGCTTTCCTACGCCGCGTGGACTGCAAGCGCAGCGTCGGACAGAGGAGGAGGAACCATGGACAAGCTCAAGCGTCTCGCTATCCCCGTGGCGTCGCTGATCGCGCTCGCCATCGCGGCCGGCGCGTCCTGGCGGCTCTGAGCCGCACGTTCAACCCGTTCAGTTCGCCCGAGTCGGGCGGTGTGACACGGTCGGGTCGGTCCGAACTACGGATCGCCCTCCTCGGCCCGGCCGAGAAGCACCTCCGACGCCTGACACCCGGATGGCCCCGACATGAAGCTGATCCTGGCGTGCGTCTTCGTGGCCGTCCTGGCCGGATACCTCGCTCGAGGGCGGCTCGCCAACCTGGCAGCGCTCGAGATCCGGTGGCTGTTCCTCGCTCCCCTGGGCCTGGGGCTGGAGTTGGTGCCGGCCTCGAGTCGCATCCTGTCGCTGACCCTGCTCTTCCTCTCGTTCGTCGCGCTGTCGATCCTGGTCCTCGGCAACATCCGCGTCTCGGGGTTCGCACCCGTCCTCGTTGGGCTGACGCTCAACCTCGTGGTCATCTTCGCGAACCGGGGCATGCCCGTCACCCGGCACGCGCTCGCCGCATCGGGACAGGAGGGAACACTGACGGTCCTCATGGCCGACGGCGGCGCCAAGCACCACCTTGCCTCCTCATCCGATGTCCTCCTTCCACTCGCGGACGTGATCCCGGTTCCCGGCGTCAACCAGGTGCTGAGCCTGGGTGACGTCGTCATGGACGCGGGGATCATGTGGGTCATCGCGGCCGGCATGCGGCCCGGACGCAAGGAGCGCCCCGGTTCGCGTATCTCACCGGCGCTCGCGTTCGAGACCGCCGAGCCCCATCGCTCCTGAACGGCGCGCGATCGTTTGGGCACGACAGAATGAGCGGCGGGTGACGGAAGGAGACCTGGTGTCCCCCACACTGGCGAACGGCAAGGTCTGCTACATCGAGATCCCCGCCACCGACGTTCAGCTCTCGGCGGTTTTCTACGAGAAGGTCTTCGGCTGGCGGATCAGGAAGCACGGCGACGGTCGTACCGCCTTCGACGACACGACCGGGGAAGTGAGCGGCACCTGGGTCCTCGGTCGGCCGGCGTCGAACGAACCGGGCCTGCTCGTCTAATCATGGTGGACAGCGTCGAGGCGGTCGTCGCCCACGGCGGCGTGATCGTCCAGCCGATCGGCGCGGACGCCCCCGAGGTGACCGCGAGGTTCCTCGATCCCGGGGGCCGTGTTCGGCCTCCACCAGGAGCCTCGGGGGCCGGTTGTCTGATCGT
>DAIMKN010000136.1:0-5969 GCA_036721725.1 Actinomycetota bacterium | reverse complement strand
GAGGTACCCCACACGATCTGCTCCGTCCCCGAGTGCAGGAAGAACACGTCGTAGTCGGCGGTGGTCCCCGACTTCGAGTTCGCGTCCACCCGCAGGTTGCCGGTCGTGCGAGGGCTGCTGATCCCGTTGTCCACCATGATGTTGTTGGCGATCGAGGCGCCGGACGACGTTCCCTCGACGTTGATCCCCGCGGTCACGTTCTTGTACACGCTGTTCGAGGTGATCACGGCCGACCCGGAGTTCAGCACGTCGATCCCGTGGTCCCCGTTGCTGTAGGAGCGGTTGTCGACCAGCACGCAGCCCGATGCGCCGTTCGTGAGCTGGATCCCCGAGTCCTCATTGGAGTACGTGATGTTGCGATCGACCGTGTTGTTCGGGCTTTCGATGTCGATGCCGGCGGCCGCCCGCGTGTACCCACGCGCATTGCTGAACGACGTGTTACGACTGACATGGTTCCCGGTGCTTCCGGCGATCAGAGAGATGCCGTGATTCGTGTTCGAGAAGGTCTGGTTGTTGGACACCACCGAGGAAGTCGTCCCCGTGAGGAGGATCCCGTTCGCCGTCTTGTTGAGGTCCGGCAAGCCGGCGCCCTTGGCGACGTTCCCGGAGATCGTGACGTTCGAGGAAGACGAGACATAGATCCCGGCCCCCGACGTTCCCTTGACGGTGAACCCTTCCACCGTGACATAGGAACGACTCGAGATCGTGAACCCGTGGGTGTGGCCGGTCACCCTCACACCGGTGGTATCCGCCTTGAAGACGATGGGGCTCCCTGAGGTGCCGGAATGGGCGGGCGTCACCTGCTCGCTGTAGACGGAGGCCTTGACGACCTCGACGGTCTGGCCCGCCACGGCCACCGAGGCGCCCTTTCCGATCGTGCAGTACGGCACGGTCGAGGTGCCGGAACCGCTGTCACTGCAGCTCGGGTTCGTCCGGTCGACGTAGAGGGTCGCCGCCGCGGCGCCGGCGCGAGCCGGCACAGCGACCGCCAGGCCGCAGAGCGCCGTGAGTGCGATCACGGTACCGATGACACGTTTCATCGAGATGCGCATGTTGCGGCTCCAAGGCCCTGCTTGTCCACTCATCCCGGAGGGCCGAGGCGGCGAGCCCGAGCGGATGGCCGGCGCAGATCGCACCTCAACCCAGGAACTCGTAGGCGCCTCGATCGTCGAAGGCCCGGGGTCCCGCTCCCGTGTTCCGCACGCTTCGGTCATCGGTTCGGGCGTTGCCAGCCGAGTCGGTGGTCGACTCGCCGGGTGCCGCCGAGTTTGCCGAGTCGATCGCTGCCGAGTTCGCCCTCAGATGGAAGTTCCCGGCGCTTGGCGCGACCCACCCGGGCGGGGCCTGGATGCCGTGAGCCTCCTGTCCGGTCGCCGCCAGGAAGCCAGCGAGTGACGCGTAGCCGAGTGCGCCCCAGATGAACATGACCGTTCCCGCCGGGCCCAGATAGACGAGGTCGTAGTCGAGTTCGGTGCCTGGGATCGAGGAGGCCTCCACCCGGATGTCCCCCGCGGTTCTCGAACTGCTGATCCCGTTGTCCGCGTCGATGTTGTTGGCCACCGTGCAGTCGACCGATCCCTTCTCCAGGTTGATCCCGGCGCTGGAGTTGGCGTAGATGCTGTTCGACGTGACGATGGTGTGGGCAGCCCCGACGACGTCGATCCCATGATCGCCGTTGTGGTACACGACGTTGTCGCGCACCACGTTCCCTTCCGCTCCGGTGAACACCTGGATCCCCGAGTCCTCGTTGTCGTGGCTCACGTTGCCCTCGATGGTGTTGCCATCGTCCCGAACGTCGATCCCGACGGCGGCGCGCCGATAGCCCTGCGCGTTCTCGAAGGTGACGTTGCCGGAGACCGTCGCACCGCTCGTCCCGCCGCCCAGGAAGATCCCAGAATCCGAGTTGTGGCCGACGACGTTGCCCGTGACCGTCGGATCGATCGAGGAAGCAAGGTCGATGCCGGACGCCGTCTGACCGGGTGCCTTCATGCCGGCGAACGACACGTCGTTGCCGATGATCGAGACGTGCTGCCCGCCCTCGACCGAGATGCCGTCGCCGAGCGTGTGCGTGATCCGGAAGCCCTGAACCGTGATCCAGCTCACCGCGTGGAGGTCGAACCCGTTGATGCCGTCGGTCACGGTCACTCCCTTGTCCGCCAGGAACAGGATGGGCGCACCCGCCGTTCCGGACACGGCGACGGTGACGGTCTCCTGATACGTCCCGGTCATCACGCGGACGGCTTCGCCCGGCACGGCTGCGAGGGCAGCGGCCTGGATGTGGCAGAAGGGCTGTGCCCGGCTCCCATCTCCGGTATCCGCGCAGAGGGCGCTCTGGCCCATGACATAGACGATGGTCGTGACGCCCGACGGGAGCTGAGGCGAGAAAGACGCCGTCGGCGAACGCGTCCCCATGCCCGGAGTGCCGGTCGGCCCGCCTCCCTCCGAGCCGCACGCGACTGCGACCATGCACAGCAGAAGGATCAAGGGCAGCGTGGGCAGAGCGCCCATACTCGCCGAACGGCTCGTGCCCCTGGGATCGACCACTCCGACCATCGACGGAGGATACTCCGGCCCGACCGGGTTGAGGATCGGCTTCCACCGGCTTCCTCCCTCGCGTCCCATCGTGGCACGGGGTGGCGGGGCGGACTACACTTCGGCTGGGACTACCCGTGCGGACCCGACTCTCGGCTCTCGCTGTCGCCGCCGCACTCGCGGCGTGTACGCGTGTGCCCCTGGCCCAGACCGCACCGCTCCCGCCCTTCTCCGTGCACGACCTCCCGTCCCGAACGACCCCCTCGCCGCTGTCCGCCGTCCAGTCCGGCCATGTGTGGGGCGTCGTTCCGAAGGCATGGCGCGCGCGCCCGCTCCCCGGGGACGGCGTGTCGCAGGAGGGGTTCGAGGCGTCGCCTCGCCTGTCCCGGTTCGAACACGGCGACGGCGCCGTCCAGGGCATCGAGGCGTTCTGGGTGGACGTGGCCAAGGAGCGGATCCCGTCGAACTACTACTACCTGGCCGCCCGCAACGAGGCCATCTCCGCCCTGACCACGGGCAAGTCCTGCCGCCTGGCCAGCCGCCAGATCCTGGTGGACCACCCGCCCGACTTCACCGGTCAGACGTTCTCCGCGAGCGACTACGTGGCCACCGCCAACGGGACGTGCGACGCGGGCAAGCGAACGACCCAGTGGGCCTACCTGGTGGCCGCGCCCGGCTACGGCCCCGTTCGCGATGTGGGCATCCCCACCTCGGGGCTGTACGTGGTCATCGCCATCGTCTCCGGCCACGGGGAGAACGCCACCCGGCTGCTCCGAACGATGTTCGAGGGCATGCGGTTCGGCGACACCACGGTGTCGCAGATCATGCACGTCGCCGGACGCCTGGAGTAGCCTTCCCACCTCATGGGCTTCGAACCGATCGTCCCGGGCGTGTTCGGCATGGGGTTGCCCAAGGGGTACGTGAACGCGTTCCTCATCGTCTCCGAGGATGGGGCGGCGCTGGTCGACACGGGCCTGCCGAAGCGTTCGGCCCGGATCTCGGCGGCCATGCGGGAGGTGGGAGTCGCGCCCGGGAGCCTGAAGCATCTGCTGGTGACGCATCACCACGTCGACCACACCGGGAGCCTGGCGGCGCTCGTCACCGAGACGGGGGCGAGCGTCTACGTCCATCCGCTCGACGCGCCGATCGTTCGAGGCCAGGCGCCCGCGCCGCCGGCGAACAGGAAGGGGCTCGGCATGGTGCTGGGGCCGGTGCTCGAACGGTTCGGTCCGAAGCCGCCGCCCGCACGCATCGACCATGCGCTCGCGGACGGCGAGACGTTGGACATCGCGGGCGGGTTGGAGGTGGTGTTCACCCCCGGCCACACGGCGGGTCACTGTTCGTTCCTGCTGCCATCCCGCCGCGTGCTGTTCGCCGGCGACGCGGCGGGAGCGCTGATGGGCCGGGTCGGACTGCCGCTCGGGATGTTCACCGAGGACATGGCGCGGGCCAAGGAGAGCGTTCGAAAGCTCGCCGGCATGGACTTCGACACCGCGTGCCTCGGCCACGGCTCGGTGGTGAAGGGCGACGCGCTGGCCGGGTTCCGCAAGCTGGTCGACAAGCTCGCGGCGTGAGGTAACCGAACCGCCTGAGTCCATGGAGGTATCTCGAGATGACCGATGTCGAAGCGCTCCGTCAGCAGGTCGCCGGCCTGATGCCGAAGGTACGGCAGGATCTCGAACGGCTGGTGCGGATCCCCTCCATCAGCGCGGCAGGCTACGACGCCGAACCGGTTCGGACCTCCGCCGAGGCCACCGCCGAGATCCTGAACGACGCGGGCCTGGCGGCGCGGGTGATCGACGGCGAGGGGGGTCATCCCGCGGTCATCGGAAGCATCTCCGCGCCGGACGGCGCGCCCATGGTGCTGCTCTACGCCCACCACGACGTCCAGCCTACCGGCCCGGAGGAGCTGTGGTCCACTCCGCCGTTCGAGCCGACCGAACGCGACGGACGGCTGTTCGCGCGAGGCGCCGCCGACGACAAGGCGGGCGTGATGGTGCACGCGGCGGCCATCCGGGCGTGGGATGGCCGGCCGCCGGTCGGGGTATCGGTGTTCATCGAGGGTGAGGAGGAGGCCGGCTCCGAACATCTCCCCGACCTGTTGGCCCGCTACGCCGACCATCTCAGAGCCGACGCGGTCATCCTGGCCGACTCCACCAACTGGCGGGTCGGCCAGCCCGCGTTGACCACATCGCTGCGCGGCCTGGTCGGCTGCACGATCGAGGTTCGAACCCTCGACCACGCCGTCCACTCGGGCATGTACGGCGGCCCCATCCCCGACGCGCTCACCGCGCTGTGCCGAACGCTCGCCGCGCTCCACGACGAACGCGGCACCGTGGCGGTCCCCGGATTGAAGAGCGAACCAAGCGACCCGCTCGACTTGCAGGAGGACGAATTCCGGGCGTGGGCGGGCGTTCGGCCCGGCGTAGAGATGATCGGCGAAGGCGGGTTGACCGAACGCCTGTGGACCAAGCCCGCCGCGTACGTCCTTGCCATCGACGCGCCCCGGACGAAGGAGGCCCCGGGCCAGTTGGTCCCGTCCGTGCGCGCCACCGTGGGCCTGCGCGTGGCGCCGGGCGACAGCGCTGCCGACGCGGTGGGCGCGCTCGTGGACCACCTCAAGGCGAGCGTCCCGTGGGGCGCCGAACTCACCGTCCTGGACTCGTTCAGCGGCGAGCCCTACCGCGTTGTCGCCGACGGCCCGGTCTACGACGCCGCCCGCCAGGGCTTCGCCGACGCGTGGGGAGTGCCGCCCGTCGACATCGGCTCGGGGGGTTCGATCCCGTTCGTCTCCATGTTCCGCGAGGCCTTCCCGGGCGCCGCCATCCTGCTGACCGGCGTGGAGGATCCCAGCTCGAACGCGCACTCGGAGAACGAGAGCCTCCACCTCGGTGAGTTCGAACGGGCCTGCCTGGCCGAGACGCTGTTCCTGGCCCACCTCGCCGCCACCCGCGACTGATCGTTCGGAGCTCAACACACAGCCCCGGGACCTCCGCGGATGGGCTGCCGGTCCACGACCTTGCCGCTCGAGGAGAGAACCTCGATCGAGGTGATCTCGGTCCCTCCGACGTCGCCGCATCGAGAGACCACGACCATCCATAGCCCTTGGCGAGGCGAGACAACGGTCCGGTCACCGTTCGCGAGCGTCACCCTGATCCGGTAGCCAGCCGTCGGGATGGTCCTGCCCCCAAGGATCTCGAAGGACGGACCGTAGTGGATGTTGCCTCCGACGCTCCCGGTCTGGACATAGGCGTCCCCCCCGCAACCCCCTCCTCCGCCGAAGCCCCCCGGGTAGCCGATCCGCTTGGCGGAGATCGAACACGACCCGGCCTGGAAGGTCCACCGGTACTCACCCTTCGGTCCCATCGTCACCAATCGGTATCGAGACACGGAGGTCACCACCAGATGCACGAACCCGGGGGGACCGGGCGGAGGAC
>DAIMKN010000135.1:0-5978 GCA_036721725.1 Actinomycetota bacterium | reverse complement strand
AAGTCTCCGAGGCCTACGCCGCCGTGAAGTGCATCCGCAACGCCGAACGCCAACTGGCGGCGGGGGTGACGACCGTTCGCGACCTCGGAGGGATCGGGGCGGTGGTGTGCGAGGTGGCGAAGGCCATGCAGGACGGCCGGGCCGTCGGGTGCCGCGTGGTCCCGAGTGGCCAGGCGCTCACCATCACCGGGGGCCACGGCTGGAACTCGTTCGCGCTGCAGGTGGACGGGCCGGACCGGGTCCGCCAAGCGGTTCGCGAGCAGATCAGGAGCGGGGCGCGTTCGATCAAGATCGTGGCGACGGGGGGTGTGCTGACGCCGGGGGTGCCCGTGGACTTCACCGCCTTCACGGCGGAGGAGGTGGAGGCCGCGGTGGACGAGGCCCACAAGTGGTTCGTGCCGATCGCCGCGCACGCCATCGGCCGGACCGGGATCGCCCGGTGCGTGGCGGCGGGCATCGATTCCATCGAACACGGCTCGCAGATCACCACCGAGACGGCGCGGGAGATGAAGGCCCGGGGGACGTTCCACGTGCCGACCATCAGCGCGGTGCGGGGGATCGTGGACCATCCCGAGGACGTCCCGGCCTACGCGGTGCAGAAGGGCCGACAGGTCATGGAGGCGGCCCGGGACTCGTTCCGTCGGGTGGTCAGGGCGGGCGTTCGGCACGCCTGCGGGACCGACGCCGGAACGCCCCACAATCCCCACGGATCGGCAACCAAGGAGATCGCCCGCATGGTCGACTGGGGCCTGACGCCCTTGAAAGCGCTCCAGGCCGCGACGTCGAACGCCGCCGAACTGCTTCGCGTCTCCGACACGGTGGGGACGGTGGAGGTGGGCAAGGTTGCCGACCTGGTGGTGTGGGAGGGGAACCCGCTGGAGGACGTGTCGAGCCTCCTCACCCCGGCCATGGTGATGCTGGGCGGCGACATCGTGCACGGGCCGAACCGTCATCCGGGGCCGGCCACCGAGGAGTAGTCGCGCGCGCATCTGCGCAGGTCAGGCCGTGTCAGAGGCGGCCGGTACCGTTCCATCTCAGAGCTTGCGAGAGGGAGGCTGATGGAACGTCTGGTCGTGGTGTTGGCCGCCGTGGTGGCGGCGGGCTTGCTCGGGGTGTGGTTCGGCGTGGCGGCGCTTCGCCGAACGCTCGAGGCCCGCTTGTCCGCGGCCGACTCGGAGGTCCGGCGTCTGGCGGACTCGGCCACCTATCGCGACCGGGGAACCGAGGACCTGCGGCGCGAGGTGACCTCGTTCCGTTCGGCGTTCGACCAGCTCCGGGTGCGGGAGGAGGAACGCCGGGCCCGCGAGGAGCAGGGATGGGCGGTCCTCCAGAGGGTTTCCGCCGTGCTGACCGGTTCGCAGAAGACCGGGCGGGTCGGGGAGAACGTGCTGCGCGAGGCCCTGGCCCACCTCCCGCCATCGATGCTGGTCCGGGACTTCCAGGTCAATGGCCGGGTGGTGGAGTTCGGGCTGGTGATGCCTGACGGGCGGCGGCTGCCGCTCGATTCCAAGTGGCCGGCCGAACGCGAACTGGCCGCGCTGGCCGCGTGCACGGACGCGGTCGAGCGCGAACGCTTGGCGCGGGTGGTCGAACGAACGGTGGTCATCCGAGCCAAGGAGGTGGCCGGCTATCTCGATCCATCGGTGACCGCGCCGGTGGCCGTGGCTGCCGTGCCCGACGCCGCGTACGCGGTGCTCCGGCGGGCCCACGCCGACGCCTACCGGCTGCGCGTGGTGGTCGTGCCCTACTCCATGGCCCTTCCGGTGGTGCTGTTCCTGTACACGCTGGCCGGGCGGTTCGGGTCGTCCGGCGACGTGGAAGCGTGCCTGGCCGAGCTCGAGTCGGTGCTGGCCACAGTGGAGTCCGTGCTGGAGAACAAGGTGGCCCGCGCTGCCACGATGCTGTCGAACGGAACGGAGGAGCTCCGGGGGCAGGTGGGGAAGGCTCGGACCTCCCTGTCCAGGGCCAGGTCGGGCGCCGATCCGCCCCTGTCGGTCGTGCCTCCCGTTCGCCAGGTCGAGGCTGCACGTCCATCTCCGGGTCTCGCGGGTGACGGCGATGGGCCCGATGGACTGTTCGACCCGGATCCCGCTGCGCTGACGGGTCGGTCCGTATGAGTAGCGGGTGGGGAGTGGCTATGCTCGGCGCTCGTGGACCCTGACTTCTCGGCGGCCCTGGCCGATATCGGCTTCCTCCCGGTGCAGCAGCGGGCCTCTCGCGGCGAGCAGACCTTCGTGCGGAACGCGAGCCGCTACCTGACCTACTACGTGCACCTCGACGAGGGCGCCACGGCGCTGTTCACCTGGGAGTTCGCGGTCACCGATTTCCTGAGCGAACGCGGCCTACAGCTCGGTTCGAGCGAAGCGCTCAACCTGTTCATGTTTCCGCAGGAGGACGAACGAGGCCCCCGGGAAGGCGGTTGGGTGTCGGCGGCGCTGGGGCGGGCCGAGAGCCTCCTGGCGAGCCTGCGGTTCACGGACCCCGGTAGCTGAGCCGCCGCCACCGGACCTGGAGCGTCGTTGCCGCAGGCTCAGTACCGGGCCATCCCATCCGGGCCGGCCGCAGGCGTCGAGGCCGTCGAGCTGTACCCCCCGCCGATGCCGCCGATGCCGCCGGTGCCGACGTTGTTCGGCGTCACCGAGCCGCGAGCGCCGGCTCCGACCAGGCCGTTGTTCGAACCGACCCCGCCGCCGACGGGCATCCCGCCGGCCCCGGGCGAGCCTCCGGACCCGTCGTGCGATCCGGGGCTTGATCCCGACGGCCCGGCACCGCTCGAGCCGTACCCGCCCGGCTTCGGGGCGCCAAGCACGCCGGTCCCCGAGCTCGTCGCGGAAGGGTGACGCAAGGGGAGGGTGATGAAGAAGGTGCTCCCGCGGCCCGGTTCGCTCTGGACGCGAATGGAGCCACCCAGCGCGCCGACCAGGTTGCGGACGAGGCTGAGTCCGAGGCCCACACCGCCGAACGAACGCGTGGAGGAAGAATCGACCTGGTAGAAGCGGTCGAAGATGCGGCCCAGTTCGTCCGCGGCGATGCCGATGCCCTGGTCGCTCACCCAGAACTCGATGCTCTGCCCGTTCGACCTCGCACCGAGCTGGCAGGGAGTCTCCCCGGGTGAGTACTTCAGCGCGTTGTCCACCAGGTTGGTGAGGATGAGCGAGAGGTGATCGCGGTCGGTGACCAGGTCGGGAAGGTCCGGCGGCAGCGCGACCTCGAAGCGGCTGCCCCGCGGACCGAGGTTCCCCACGACCTCGCCGGCCAGTTCGCTGAGCGAGATCGTGCTCACCGACACCCGGAGCTGCTGCTCTTCCAGTCGCGACGTCACCAGGAGGTTCTGCACCAGGTTGAGCAGCCGGTCGGCCTGCCGTTCGGTGGCGCCGAGGAACTCCTCCTGCATGGTGTCGTCGCCTCGGAACTCGGGCCGCCGCAGCGTCTTGACGTAGCCGATGATCGAGGTGAGCGGCGAACGCAGCTCGTGCGACACCATCGCCAGGAAGTTCCCGCGGAGCTTGTTCAGGTCGCGCAACTGGGCGACAGTGCTCTTCTCCTTCTTGAGCAACTCCTCCAGCCGTTTGGCCTGTTCGTCGAGCTTCGCGTTCTGCTCGCGGAGGAGGCTGGACGTTCGCCGTCCCAAGGGCAGGAGCACCAGGTAGAGCACGAACAACCCCACCAGCAACGTCAGACCGAGGACCCGGAACACCTGGCTGACCTGCTGGTCGATGCCCGCGTAGTCCTGATACAGCTCGACCACCGCTTGGGGCCGGCCGGTCCGGGTCGCGCCCAGGTGAAGGGGAACGTAGGTCGCGTACAGCTTGGTCCCCAGCCCGCGCTCCAGCCGATTCTCGGCCTCGGACAGATCCGCGACGCTCCCAACGACCCGTCCCGCCTCCGCCGACTTCAGGTCGCCGTCGACCTCGAACCGTTGGCCGACCAGTGGCAGGGTGTCGGAGAACACGATCGTCCCGTCCCGCCGCCACACCTTGACGCGGAGGATGCGGAACGACGCGTGGGCGCTGTCCGCGATGATGTGCTGTTCGACGAAGTCCGCCAGCGCCCGGTACCGGCGGCCATGGATCGGGGCCTTCAGGTCCTGGGCGTTCAGGGCGTAGGAGAGGATGGAGTCGGTGACGAAGACCGCGTGGGCCCGTGCGCCCTGCTCGGCCCGCGACCGGAGCTGCCGCGACACGACGACCGACAGCGCCCCTCCGATGAGGAGAAACGCGGCGAGGCTGCCCACGGCGAAGCGGGTGACCAGGTGCTGACGTCGTTTGATGCCACTCATCCCACTTCCGCATATCGGACGGTGGGAGGCCGAACATCAGTGGTGCGAGGAGAAAAGTCTCCGGTTCCCGCTCGCGGCGGTCCGGTGGCGTCAACCGCCGCCGCCGCATCGGGGCGTTCGGCGCCCTTTGCCGCTCCTTCGGCTAGTCTGACGGACATGACGTTTTCCCGAGCGCTGGTCGTGTTCGCCCACCCCGACGACGCCGAGTTCGGCACGGCGGGCACCGTGGCCAAGTGGACGGCCGAGGGCACCGAGGTCACCTACGTCTGCGTGACCGACGGCTCCGCCGGCTCGAACGAACCCGGCCTGTCCCGCGCCGACATCGCCAAGATGCGAGAGCCCGAACAGCGCGCCGCGGCGGAGACGCTCGGGGTGAGGGAGTGCGTCTTCCTGGGCATCCCGGACGGCGAGGTCGAGGTCACGCTCGACCTGCGACGTTCGCTCTCCCGGGAGGTCCGGCGCGTTCGGCCCGACGTGATGATCGCGCCCGACCCCTCGCGGCTGTGGGACGCGGAGGGCCGCTACATCAACCACCGCGACCACCGCATGGTCGGCGAGGCCTGTCTGGCGGTGGCGAACCCCGACTCGTCGACGCGTCCCCAGTTCCCCGAGCTGCTCGACGAGGGGCTCGAACCCTGGGAGCTCAAGTATCTGTGGATCCCGATGTGGGCCGAGGACGCGGACACGTTCGTCGACGTCACCGAGACCATCGAGACCAAGATCGCAGCGCTCCGCTGCCATAAGAGCCAGATCCACGACTGGCCGGTGGACGAGTGGATCCGGAGCCGGGCCCAGCAACGCGGGGCGGAGAAGGGCATCCCGTTCGCCGAGGCCTACAAGACATTCGCGCTGCGCGAGGATCGCTGATCATGGCCGAGGAGTTCGAGGGCGAGGGCGAGGCGTTCGAACCCGACCCCGAGGAGGTCGCCGAACCGATCCCGCTGCCACCCGAGGAGCGGGAGAGCGTCGAGGCGGACCTCGAGGATCTCGCAGCCATGCGCGGCGTGTTCGAGACTCAGGGCGCCAAGGGCGTCGTCATCTCGTGTTCGGAATGCGGGTCGAACCACTACTACGGGTGGGATCTGCTCCGGGAGAGCCTCGAACACATGCTGGACACGGGCGAGCCCCGCATGCACGAGCCCGCCTTCCAGCCGCGGGAGGACGACTACGTGGTATGGGACTACGGCAAGGGCTACGTGGACGCCCTGGCCGACGCCGGGCTCGACGCCGAGCCGCACGTGGAGATCACGGCGTGCGGGTGGTGCGAGTCGCCGCTCGAGCCGTCGTTCGGATTCTGTCCCAGGTGCGGTCGAACGGTGGCGGTGCTTCGGCTGTACCGCGACCTGGTGCAGCGCGGCATGACCGACCAGGAGGTCCGAACGCTGATGCTGCGGGCGGGGTTCGAGCCGCTGGCCTGACCCTTGGCTCCGATCAGCGTTCGATCGGAGGGGACGCCACGCCCTTCACCAGGTCCCGCATCCACAACTTTCGTTCATACCTCGAGGAGGCGTCCGGCGTGGGGATGGGTCGCATCGGATGTGGGTCTGAACCAGCCCCTATTTGATGTGGAGATTGACTCCGAACAGGACGAGCGGCCAGAGAACGACGCCGAGGACTGCCGAGATGACTGGCTTGACCCCGTTGAGGTGCTTGAAGTAGTCATGCGAGTTCGCCACGAGGAGACCCACTACGAGGTAGA
>DAIMKN010000134.1:0-6046 GCA_036721725.1 Actinomycetota bacterium | reverse complement strand
CGTCTCCCATCGCGCGGCCAGCGAATCCAGCCCGCCGAGATGGTCGTTCATCGCCGCAGCCGTCGCCGCCGATCGCTTGGCCGTCGCCCGCGCCACCTTGACGGCCGTCGCGTCCACGCCGGCGAACTGCGCGTCCAACAGGCGTTCGGCCGTCTGCTTCGACGCCTTGGCCTCGTTCGCCACCATCCCGGCCCGCTGCGCCATCCGCCCGAACAGCTCCAATCCGAGGAGCTCCGTCAGGATCTCCCGGCGCTTCTTCTTGTCCTCCGGCGAGTCGGCCTTGAGGAACTCGGCGAACTGGCCCTGGGGCAGCAGGACCGAACGTGTGAACGCGTCGTAATCCAGGCCCAGTAGGCGTTCGACGTGCGCGTTCGCCGCGGCGATGCGGTCCGCGCCCTCGCCGAACGACTGCCACTCGCCGGCCACGCGCCGCTCCAGCAGGACCGTGGTCTGCCCGTGGGCCGGCGTGGTCCGGGCGATGCGGTAGCGTTCGCCGGCCACGTCGAACTCGTACAGCACGGACATCCGCGGCTGCCCGTGCGAAACGAGCTGGACGACGCCCTTCCCGACCCTTGGCACCTTGCCGTACAGCGCGTACGTCATCGCGTCGAGCAGCGAGGACTTCCCCGACCCGGTCGGCCCGGTGATGGCGAACAGGTCCAGGCCCTCGAAGTCGATCTCCTGCGGCTCGCGGTAGGACGTGAAGCCCTTGAGCTGCAATCGCACGGGCCTCACGCCAGTACCACCTCCTCGCCGACCTCCTCGTAGACGTGGTCGAACGCGGCCACCAGGGCGTCCTCCGGGTCGGCCCCGTGAGCGTGCCGGAAGTAGTGCAGGAACTGTTCGCGGGGGCTCAGCGACCGCATCCCTCCGCCCGGTGGGCCGTTGGGCTCGTCGCGTTCGTACACCACCTGGATGTCGACGGCGTTCGGCAGCAGCTCGCGGACGCGGTCGGCGATCCCGGGGACGGGACCGTCGGTCTCCACCAACACCTGGAGGTACGCGTCCGCGGACTTCGCGGCCAGCGACGCCAGGTCGTCGAGCCGGCCTCGAACGGTGACCAGCGAACGCCCCGCGGTGATGGGTGCGGTCGAGACCTTCGCCGGCTTCCCCACGACCGCGTCCACGATGACTACCGACTTCTGGTGGCCGGCCTCGGCGAAGTCGAGCTGCAGCAGCGAACCGGCGAACCTGGCCGGTCCGGGCGCCCCGGGGATGGACTGCGGTCGGTGGAGATGGCCCAGCGCCACGTAGTTCGCGGTGACCGGCAGGCGCGAGGGCGACACGGCGTAGGTCATGCCGATGGTGAGCTCGCGTTCGCCTCCGCCCGTCTTGGCGCCGTGGATCATCAGGTGGCCCATCAGGACGTTCACCCGGTCGGGCCGGAACGCCGCGGCCATCCCCGCCATGACCGTCCCCATGCCCTCGTCGTACTGGTTGAAGAGGGTGGCCCGGTCGTCGAACAGCGACGCCGCATCCCCGAACCGCCGCTCCGGCACGAACGGGACCGCCGCGATCAGCGCCGCCTCCTCACCGTCCCGGGACAGAACCTCGACCACCCCGCCGTCCGCGGGCCGCATGACCCGGGGGACCGAGACGATGCCGAGCGGGGTCAGCAGCCGCCCCAGCGCCTCCAGCCGTGGAGACGAGTCGTGATTGCCCGGGATGGCCACGACCGTGGCGCCTGTCGCTCGGAGGCGGGCCAGCGCGTCGAACACGATCATGTCCGACTCCGGGGAGGTCGTTCGGGCCTCCCAGATGTCGCCCGCGATGAGCACGACGTCGATGCGTTCGTCCCTGGTCAGCTCGACTACCTGGTCCAGGGCGAGGTCGACCTCGTGGTCGCGCGAACGCCCCCGGAGCCGCTTGCCCACGTGCCAGTCGCCGGTGTGGAGGAACCTCATGCGACCACCTTACCCCCAGCCACCGTCAAGTTACAAGGCTGTGATTCACCGCCTCTGACCTGCAGGTTCGAGCGTCCGGACGGACGGGGAGCCGGCCCCGCGATCGGGACCGGCTCCTCCGCCTCTTCGAAACTACTAAGGGTGCTACCCCGCGAGCTGGCTGATGCGGGTCCCCCAGTTGATGATCACGCCCCGCGTCCCACCGCACGTGGGATCGGACAGATACGTGTCGATGGTGCACTTCTGCGCGATGTACTCGGAGGCGAACCACAGGTTCGTCCCGTCGACCACCGCCGCGCCGTAGTCCCCCCACCGGGGACGAGCGGTGGGCGGGGAGCCGGTCCCCGCGCAGTCAAAGAAGTTGTACTCGCAGAACCCGTCCTCCGGACCGAGGCCGGACTTGGCGACCTGGACGGTCCCGGTGACTCCGGTCGGGCCGATGTTGATGTACGCCGCGCTGGGGTTCCAGTCCGCGCCGACCAGCGTCATGGCCATGACGCCCTTGCCGTCGGCCTTCACCGCGATGGCCGGGTACGTGATGTTCCCGTTCACCGCGACGTAACCCTGGTTCGAGATGGCGACGCCGGAGAACGTGTCGTCCGCCTTCACCACGAAGTAGGCAACGCCAGCCTGGTACCGGCCGTTCACGTCGACCAAGGTGTCCAGGGAGCCGTACAGGAGTCCCCCGGCCAGGTAGGTCTGTTGCATCCTCGTGTCGTTGCTGTCGAGTGGCCCTTCGACCTCCGGGGAGTAGGCCCCGAGGATCGGACAGGTACTCACGAGGCAGTCGCGCAGGGGCACCGGCCCGACCTTCTGTTCGGAACGCGGTGGCAGTGCGTACTCCTCGGACTTGAGCACCTTGTTCTTGACCACAAGGGCCGGCGACGCCGTGTTCAGGGTCGAGGTCCCGTTGATCCTCCACACGCCGAGCTTGGTCGAGT
The DNA here is from genome assembly GCA_036721725.1 of Actinomycetota bacterium. GTDB lineage: Bacteria > Actinomycetota > UBA4738 > UBA4738 > UBA4738 > DAIMKN01. Next base: position 3,201 of record DAIMKN010000134.1, on the reverse strand, counting down.
CGCCCGTGCCGAGCGCCTCCTCGGCGGCCGTCGACTGCAGGAACCACTCGGTCCCATGCCCCTTGGTGTCGAACGCGACGCCCGGCACGTTGGCCGGCCATACGGTGAACGACGGCGTCGAGGCGCCCAGGGTCGGGCTCTCGATCTGGACCGTCGTCGGCGACGCGGCGCCGGACGCGAGCTGGGACTTGGAGATGGCGTAGATCTGCGCACCGTTGAAGTTGTTGCCGTACAGGCCGGGTGCGCTGGACAGCGGGTACTCGTTCGTCGTGATGAAGTACCCGAACTTGTCCGCCCCGATGTGGGGGTAGTCACCGATGCAGGGGCAGTCGGTGTGTGTCGGCGTGCCGCCGGTCCCGTCGTCCTGGACGGCGATGTGGTAGAAGCTCCAGCTCCCGGTGGGGTCGCCGGTCTTGCTCACTGCGGTGTCCAGGTGGTTGGGGCCGAGCAGGGCGCCGGTGCTGGGGTCGACCTCGAGCGTCAGCACGGTCACGAACCACTTCCCCGTGGCGTTGTCGTACAGGCAGCTCGGGTCCGTGACGAACGGACCCTGCGCGCCGGTCGACCGGTTGAACTGCGCGGCGTAACCGAAGAACGTATTCAGGTCGAGCACGCCCATCATCGCGTGGCCGGTCGTGTCGAATGCCCGCAGCACGTCGTTCACCGTTTCCAGGACGAAGCCGTTGCCGGCGCACAGGCCCTGGTCGGGGGGCTCGACCGAGAACTGGTTGCCCCCGTTCGCGTACCGCTGCTGGAAGCCGTTCAGCCCGTTGAACGACGCGCTGGTGAAGCCCGGGTTCGTGATGGCCGTCGGCGCCACCGAGGGGATGGCCGGCCCAATGCGCGCGACGCGCGAATGCGTGCTCCGGCTACCCGGTAGAGCCTTGACCAGCGCGGACGGCGGCGTCTCGTGCGACTGGACGCCCTTCGGCGTCCCCATGTGCGAGGCGGGAAGCGCCCGCGTGCCGTCGAATACCAGGTGCCGAACGACCTGCGATCCCGAGGCGGCCGCTGTACCGGTGGCCACCGTGGGTATCGCCGCGGCCACCCCTCCGACCAGGACGAGCGGCAACAACCTACTGACGAACGCTCGTTTCACGTGCCCTCCTTTCGACCGGCGGACCAGGATGGCAAGGGAGGGCGCGCGCAAGCCAAACGGCTACGCCGCTTATCTGGGCCTCCCCCCAGCTCCCGCCCACCGGTGGGGGCAGGAACGGTTCTATCCACCCCGCCCCCGCCGCATTTGTCAAAATCGTCGGTATCGGGTCGGGTACTCGAACTCAGCCGGCTCAAGGAGGAGCGCGACGAAAGGTAAGGACGGACCGGATCATCCTTGACACACCGAGGAAAGGACTCAGGCATGAGCGTGTTCACCGAGAGCGAGATCGGCTACCTGCGCGACCAAACCCTCGGCCGCCTTGCAACCGTTGGTCCAGATGGCCAGCCCCACATCATCCCGGTCACCTTTACCTACAACGAGGCCGAGGACACCGTCGACGTGGGCGGCATGAACTTCAGCTCGGGGAAGAAGTGGCGCGACGCCGAACGCAACCCCAAGGTCACCCTGCTGGTCGACGACGTCCTGTCGAACCCGCGGCGGGCGCGAGCCTTGGAGGTTCGAGGCGAAGCCGAACTCCACCAGACGGGCGGCACGAAGATCAACGCGAGGTTCCCCAACTTCGACGAACGCTTCTTCCGCATCCGCCCCACGCACATCGTGAGCTGGGGCCTGGACGAAGGAGGCGTCGACGGCAAGGGCTTCGCCCCGAACTCCCGCGAGGTCGGGTGATCCCTCAGCCTTTCGAGGAGCGGCCGAGGGGCGCTTGCTTCGCGCGCGAAAGTATGGCGAGCCATACAGTTCCGAGCGACAAGGAGCTAGATATCGCACTCGATGAGACACATCTTCAAGAACCTCCCAGTCCCTCGGCAGGGTCTTCGCAGGGGGCGGCGCCAACCTGAAGCAGTCCTCGAACGAGTCGGGGGCAGCGACAGGAAAGGGAGGTGGTCCAGATGCACAACGTGAAGAGGTGGGTACTCACCGCGACGGTGGCCGGGTCCATGCTGGCGGGTGGTGCCGTCGGGGCGGTCGTGTTCAGCGCCGGGCCCAGCAGCGCCGCGACGTCGTCGACCGCGACCACGGCCCCCTCGAACCCCGGCTACGGCGTGCAGCCGAACGGGAAGTTCGTGCCGAACGAGAACGCAGCCCACGAGGCCGGAGAGAGCGCGGCTCGTGAGGCCCAAGAGAACGCGGGGCAGGTGCCGACCATCCCGTAGGGATCGAACCATCCTCGAAGCAAGGCTGGGGGGCCGGCGCGGAACGCGCCGGCCCCTCCCTTGCGAAGCGTGGACTCAGACCAGCCGGCGTTCGGTGGCCCAGCGCGTGAGTTCGTAGCGGTTCGACAGCTGCAGCTTGCGCAGGACCGACGACACGTGAGTCTCGACGGTCTTCACCGACAGGTGGAGCTGTCGCGCGATCTCCTTGTACGCGTAGCCGCGGGCGATGTGGCGCAGCACCTCGCGCTCGCGCGCCGTGAGCTGGTCCAGTTCGGGATCCGCGGCTCGGGGGAGTTCGCCGGCGAACGCGTCCAGCACGAACCCGGCCAGGCGCGGGGAGAACACCGCGTCGCCGCCGTGGACGCGCCGGATGGCCTCGGCCAGCTCGGGCGGCGAGATGGTCTTGGTCACGTAGCCGCGGGCGCCCGAGCGGATGACCGCGATGACGTCCTCCGCCGCGTCGGAGACCGAGAGCGCCAGGAATCGAACGTCCGGCAGCGTGGGCAGCACCCCCGGCACGATGGCGGCGCCGCCGCCGCCCGGCACGTGGACGTCGAGCAGGACCACGTTCGGCTCGGACGCCAGGATGCCCGCCACGGCCTGACCCACCTCTCCGGCCTCGCCCACGATGGCGAACCCTTCGCCGAGTTCGGCTCGAACGCCCGCCCGGAACAGGCGGTGATCGTCGACCAGGAACACCTTGATGCGCTCGTCAGGCGCGGTCATCTCGCAGCCCGGGGTGCCGCCGGAAGCCGGAGCCGGATTTCGGTCCCCAACCCCGGCGAGGACACGATCGACGCGGTCCCCCCGATCCGTTCCATCCGCCCGCAGATGGAGTCGGCGATCCCTCGACGGTCGGACGGAACCAGCGCCGGATCGAACCCCTTCCCCTGGTCCCGGACGAACGCGGTGGCGCCACCGTCGTCC
>DAIMKN010000133.1:0-6094 GCA_036721725.1 Actinomycetota bacterium | reverse complement strand
CTACAGGCCGGCCAGGCGGCCGAGGCCCGCGACGTTCTTCAGCACGTACCGGCGGCCGTCGCGTTCGACCAGCTTGCGGCGCTGGAAGTCCGAAAGGATGCGGGTCACGTTCTCCCGGCTCCCGCCGGATAGGCTGGCCAGGTCGGCGTGCGTGACCACGGAAGGCAGGACGGTTCCGTCCTCCGGAAGGTCGTCAAGGCTCGGGCTCACCAGCTGCAGCAACCGCTTGGCGACGCGGCCCTTGAGATCGAGGAACAGCAGGTCCTCCACGAACGACTCCTCCGCCTGGACCTGCGCCGAAAGAGCCTTCAGCAGTGCCTTGGTCGCCTCGAAATGTTCCGACAGGAACCGGACGAAAACGTCGCCCGGCACCACCCACACCATCGATTCCTCCAAGGCCTCCGCGGTGGCCGTTCGGCGCAAGGAGCCGAGGATGCCCAGCTCGCCGAAGAACTGCGGAGTGTCCAGCGCCGTATGAAGCTGACGATGACCCGTCGAGGACAGCGAACTGATCTCCACGCGCCCCCGCCACAGGAAGTACAGGTCGAACGACTCGTCTCCCTGGTGGAACAGATAGGTGCCGCGCCGGTACCGGCGAACGTTCCCCTGGCCGGCAAGGGCGGCCACGGAGTCACGCGGCGAGGCCGAGAGCATCGGCGTGCCCGACATGGCCGAGGCGATCGCGGCGATCGTCGCTCGATCCGAGGAGAGAGTCATCGATGGCAAGCCTAGTCAAACGGGGGGCCGGGGGAAAGCGGCGGTCGCAAGGTCCCGAGTGAGGCTTCGAACGAACAACGAAGAGGGCCCGGGCGGAGCCCGGGCCCTCTCGGTGATCGATGAGGCGAAGAGTTACTTCGTCTTCATCTTGGTCTTCATCTTCGTCTTCATCTTCGAGACGCGCGCAGCGGCGGTCTTGCTGTCCGCCTTCTCCGCCTGGGCCTCGGGCTTCTTGGGGGTCACCTTCTTCTCCGGCATCTTGGTCACCCCCTTCCCGTCGGCTCGTGGTTCCCGGTGTTCGAAACTCTGGGCTCATCATGGCGTTCGCCGAGCGCACCGTCTGTGCCGCACGTCACCACAACCAACGTGTCCTTCGTCACCGAACTCCTGGTGACGGCGGTCACCTCCGCAGCGTGACGGCCGTCACATCCCCGCCGCCAGCCGTCAGTCGAGCTCCGGCAGCTCCAGCGGGTCGGGCCGGGGCGTGCACGCCCCGCAGTACACGGCGTCCTCCACCACGAGCGCCTTCGTCACGTCGTTCGACCTGAACAGCTCGAGGATGTAGGGATGCGTCTTGACGTGGTCCTCGCACACCGCACGCCCGCAGAAGCGGCACGTGGCCACGGCGGTCCTCCTGCAGTGCCAGCAATCCATCAGCGGTCTCCGTGGTGCGGTCGAGGGTGGGGGGCGCGGCGGCTCAATGCTGCCACGTCCGGTCCTGCGAGATGTAGGGGTTCAGCATGCCCTTGCGGAACGCGTCACGAACGAGGCGGTCGAACCCCACCCGGTCGAGCCGGTACGCCCGGACCGGCGTTCGAGCGGTGACGGTCGCCGTTCGTGGCACGTCCAGCAACAACGCGATCTCGCCGAAGTGCGAGCCTGGCCCGAGCGTTCGGACCAGCTCGCCGTTCTCGGTGACGTCCACCTGGCCCGAACGCACCGCGTAGAACGCGTCCCCCACCTGGCCCTGTTCGACGATGTGCCCACCCGGCCGGACCAGGATCCACTCGCCGCGCTCGAGCAGTTCCAAGAGTTCGTCCGACTCGAGGTGGGCGAACGGCGGCAGCTCGCGCAGCTCGGCGACCGCCTGCAGCGACGGGGCGAACTCCGGCACGTGCACCATGTCGGCGAGCAGCTGGTCGAACGTCCCTTTGTCCACCTCGAACAGCTCGGCTTCGTCGAGCGCCCTGACCGTGACGGAACGGGGGGCGCCCTGGATCAGGGCCAGCTCGCCGAACGAATCACCCTTGCCCAACAGCCGCAGCGGCCGCTCCCCGCCGGTCTGGGGGTTCTCCTCCACCACCTGCAGCGTCCCCCGCCGGATGACGTAGAACGATTCCGCGCGGTCGCCCTGGCGAACGACCGGCTGGCCCCGGGAGAACGTTCGAAGCTTCACCCGGCCGGCCAGTTCGTTCAGGATCTCGACCGGCACGTCGTCGAAGAGCGGGAGCGCGTCGATCATCTCGGCGGCCTCCACCCTCCACTTCTGTTCGAAGCGGAACCGGACCCGCTGGCCGAGCGCCTTGATCCGTCGGAGCAGCGCCCGGAGGAAGTTGATGCCCCCCCGGACGAGCGGCCCGGCCACCAGCATCGCCAGCGCCACCAGCAGGATCTGGGTGATGAGGCCGCCCTGCCACAGCCGGATGATGAGCCCGCCGAACACCGTCTTCCAGTAGAAGTACGCCGTGTAGAAGGAGGCCACCGTGAAGAGGAACCCCAGCACGGCGTAGAGAGTCAGTCCGACCTCCTGCTTCGTCAGCCGTCGGCGGGACCGCAGTCCGTGCCACAGGTCGTGATGGAAGAACTGGAGCGAACGCGGGCGGAGGTCCGGCACCTGGATGAGGTCGGCCAGGATGTAGTAGCCGTCCAGTTCGAGCAGCGGCACCAGATTCATGAACACCGTCAGGTAGTTGAGGACCGCGTAGCGGTAGAGCGTCTCGGACAGCACCCAGTGCGGGAACACGAACGCGATCCCGGAGGCTATCGAGGCGATGATGAGCTGGCCGTACGGGCCGGCGAACGCCTGCGCCATCCGGGCCTCGCGGTCCAGCATCAGTCCGTCCGACGCCTCGATGAAGAACGAGGGAGAACCGAAATAGATCATGAACCCGGCCGCCTTGATCTTGCGCCGATGGTGCACCAGGACCAGGGCGTGGCCGAGTTCATGGATGAACACCATCAGGTACTCGAGGATCAGCAGCGCCAGGAACCCGATGGCCAGCGAGTGACCGGTCAGGGTGAATTGATGCCGCCGGACGACACCCACGAAGAACGCCACGCCGCCGAGCGCCATCACCGTGGTCACGACCAGGACCATGCGGTTGAAGAACACTTTGAACAGGCGGTTGTACAGCCACCGAACGAACCGGTCCGCGCCCTTCCACTCGATGGACAGGGTCTTGGCGAATTCGCGGGCCTTCGCCCGGCGGACGGAAACAGGATCGAGGCCCCGGCTGACGATGGTGTCGGTGTTCGTGTAGCGGCGGTCCAAGAAGTTGTCCGAATGGAGCTGGCGAACGAGTTCGACCACGCCGGTCAGGCCGAGGTCGCCGGACTCCTGGAAGCGGTCCAGGACGATCTCCTTGACCGTTCGGGTCCCGTCCATCAGCTTCACCAGTTCGGCCTCCTCCGGCGTGAGGCGGTAGTGCAGCAGGTCTCGAGGGTTGGCCAGCATGGCGTAGTCGTTGCCCCACTTCAGGTGGAACTCCTTGAGCTCCACATCGGCCGCCATCCGGGGCCGGAACTCGGCCGTGTCGACCATGCCGGCGAGCCGGTCCCACAGATCGCCGTCACCGTCCGCTTGCGGAGACGGCTTCCGGTGGATCTCCTGTTCGAGGCTGCCCCACAGCCCGAGCGCCGTCACGGCCGCGCCCGCTCCTGTTCGATGCGGCGCTGAATAGTGGTGTAGACGGAGGTTCGCGGTGTGGGCCGGCGATGGGAGCCGAACAACCCCCCGGCGAAGCTTCCGATCAACAGCGCCCCCAGCACCGCGGCGGCCAGGGTGCCCCAGCCGAACCCCCTGGCCTGCTTCACGGGAGGGGTCAGGAAGTGGACGCCCGTGTCGGTGACGTCCACGCCGAACGCCTCGTACGTCAGGCGGGCACCTGGGGGCGGGGCCACGCGGAGCGAGATGGGGATGACCAGGTTCAGCTGGTCGGCCCGCGCGGTCAACGCCATCGCGGCCGGCTTGATCTGGAAGAACGGCCCGCGCAACTCACCGGGAGCGCCGGGACTGAGGGGTGGAGTGTTCGAACCGACGATCTCCACCAGGAAGATCGAGGGGTCCACGACCAGCTGGTCCAGCGGCTGGCCACGAAGCTGCAACGCCACCACGACGTGATCGATCTTGGCCCACCCGCCCGCGTGGCTCGCCTGGAGCCGAACGGTGACGGTCTCCCCTGCCTTCAGTTCGCCGGTCACCGTTCCGGAGGCCCGGAGCGTGGAGACCGGCGAAAGCGTGGCGGCGAGGGCCGGCGGAGCGCACAGCACGACCAGAGCGGCGGCGGCGGCCACCCTTCCGGCATGTCGGGTCATGCCGCGTATCCTCCCCCGCCGCATGACCCGAAGGCAAGGCCAACGGCAAGGGGCCGCCCCCTGCGGGGCGGCCCCTCGACCGTTCGCTACGTCGTCGGCCCGGGACTACAGGGTGCTTGGGTCGATGTTGTTGGTGACCGCGATGTGGGCCATCGAGATGACGCTGGCCGCCTGGTCGAAGTCATAGTGCTGAACGTCGGCCGCCATGATGTCCTCGTCCGTCGGCCACAGGTAGGGGATCCATGGAACGATCTTCTCCATGAGGTCCTTGTCGAACTGGACCCAGCAGGCGGTACGAGGATCACCGGTCAGCCCTTGGCAATGGGTGACCTCGGCGTCGACGGACATGGTGTTGCCGTTGACGGCGTTGAACGCGTCCGAGACCCCGCAGCTCTTGGCCTGGGCCGCGGTCATCCCGATCTCCGAGTAGTTGATCTGGCCCTCGCAGTTGATGCCGCTCGACTGGAACAGCACCGCGAAGGTCGACGGGTCCGGATAGTCCTTGGCCCACCCGGCCGCGTTCGAGAACGGGACGAGGTTCTTGACCGTCTGGATCGTCTGGTACGCCGTGCCCGTGTCGAGCTCACGAGGCTTGAACGTGATCCCGATCGCGGCTGCGCTCGCCTGGATGACCGGGATGTAGAGCACCCGCGGCGGCGTGCTCCGGCTGATCATCAGCACGTTCTTGCAGACCGGAGCGTCACAGATGCCGTCGTGGTTCGTGTCGTACTTCGACAGCTTCATCTCCGCCTTGGCCGCGGCGATGTCGCCCCCGAAGTTCGTGCTCGGATAGGGGTCGTAGTCCGCGGGGTCGAACGGGAGCACGGTCGGCGGGAAGATGTGGGTCGCCACCAGGCCGGTGGTGTCACCACCCGCGATCTTGTGCATGGCCTCCTTGTTCAGCGCGAAGTTCATGGCGCGTCGAACGTGAAGGTCGTCGAACGGCGGCGTCAGGAGGTTCATCGTCTCGTAGGACGTGGCGTCCGCGGAGTCGACGTGGAACCGGTCCTTCAGGGTGGGGTCCGTGAGGTACTTCTGGAGGGTCGTCGTGGAAGGCGTGCTTCCGATCGAACCGTCCAGCTCACCCGTCTGGATCTTGCTGAAGATGTCGTCCGTGTTCGAGTCGATCTCGATGTCGACGCCGTCCAGGTAGTTCGAACGGTCCGTCGGAGAGTCGGTCGACGGGTCGTAGTTCGGGTTGCGGATGATCTTCATGAACTTGGTCGGGTCGAACCCGCTCATGGGCTTGATGGTGGAACAGGACGAGATGTCGACCTGGTCCGCGCCCTTGAGCATGTACGGGCCCGAGGAGACCACGTCACGGCCGTAGTCGCCGGCCTTGGAGAAGCAGCCCGCGACCTCCGGTGGCATCGCCGCGGCCGCCGGCATGGCCAGGCGGAAGGGGAGGTCACCGGTGGGCTGGGTCAGGTGGAAGATGATCGTGCTGTCGTCGGGGGTCGTGATGCCCGAGATCGACGTGGGCTGCTTGTCCACCGGCCCGTTCATCCCCTGGATCGTCCCGTCGAAGTAGAACCCGTACTGGGCCACCAGCGACTTCGTGTCGATCCGGTCGAACGCGAACGCGATGTCCTTGGACGAGATGGCCCGGTTGACCGGCGGACCCCACTTGAGGCCCGGCTTGAGCTTGAACGTCCAGGTCAGTCCGTCGCTGGAGATCTGTCCGGTGTCCGTGGCCAGGTCCGGGACCGCCTTGTCCCCCGCCAACCCGCCCACGTGGTTGTACGTGACCAGGTTCCGCAGGAGCAGCTGGCCGAACAGGGCGAACCCGGTGGTCAGGTACTCACCGGTCGGGTCGAAGGCCCCGGTGAACCCGAAGTCCTCG
>DAIMKN010000132.1:0-6096 GCA_036721725.1 Actinomycetota bacterium | reverse complement strand
CGAGACACGGAGGTCACCACCAGATGCACGAACCCGGGGGGACCGGGCGGAGGACCGGTCGGACGGACAGGCGACGTACGAGCGGGGCGGACGGTGTGACCAACGGCGGCGTGGGCGACTCCACCGAGCGCGTCGCCCGGTGCACGGGGGTGAACGCCAGCCACAGCCCCAGTCCGGCCCCGACGGCGACGACGAGAGCCACCGCTCCGACCGCCGTTCGCCGATATCGCTGCCTCCGGCGGCCCCGTCCGAGCGTCCTGGCCAACCCGTCCTCCAGGTCGGGGTCGAACGCCTCCAGGTACCGCTCCAGGACCGGCCGCTCGTCATCCATCTCTGTCCTCCGTCATCTGCCGCAGCGACATCCGAGCTCGGTGAACCCGGGTTCGAACCGTGGCCGCCTCGACCCCCAGGAGCCGCCCAGCTTCCTCGGCATCGAAGCCACCCACCTCCGTCAGGACCAAGGCTTCGCGCTGTCCGTCGGTAAGGGACGACAGGAGGCGGCGGAGGTGGTCCCGGTCATCCACCGCCGCCAACGGATCCGGCGGCAGCTCCGGGGAAAGGTCCCGGCGTGCCCTGACCCCCGCTCGACGCAGCCGCTTCCGGTGCAGGTTGAGTGCCGTTCGGAACAGATAGCCGGTCGGGGACTCCATAGCCTGGACGCGGTCCCATCGCTCGAACACCCGCGCCATGGCCTCCTGAGCAAGGTCCTCGGCCTCCTTTGCGTCCCCGGTCAGGACGAACAGGCCACCGGCCAGCCGCCGGTACTCCTGGCGGAAGAAGCTCTCGAAACGATCCGCTGACCTCTCCGCCTTTGCCTCTCCTTCCAGCCGAAACCACGACCATTTCACCTTGAACCCTTTGGCCCTCGCCGCGTTCCCTCAGGTGAGGGGCGGGTTGACCGTTCGCACCGGCGCCTCTACCGTCACGTGATGGAACAGTTCGAACTGCACGCGAAGGCCGCCGAGGAGTTCGGCGCGCGGATCGAGCAGATCCGAGACGAACAGTGGACCTCGCCGACGCCGTGCGCCGAGTGGGACGTCCACGAGCTGGTCCGCCACGTGGTGTACGGCAACCTGTGGGTGCCGCCGCTGGTGGAGGGGCTCACCATCGAACAGGTCGGCGACCGGTTCGAGGGCGCCATCCTCGGTGACGATCCCAAGGCCGCGTGGGAGCGTTCGGCCGCGGCCGCCGTCGCCGCGTTCAACCAGCCCGGCGCGATGGAGCGGACGGTCCACATCTCGATGGGCCCCACGCCATGTTCGGAATACTGCGCCCAGCGAACGGAGGACCTGCTCATCCACGCATGGGACCTCGCCCGCGGCCTCCGCGCGAACGACGACCTGCCCGAGGAGCTGCTGCGCCCCGTCCACGAACGCATCAAGCAGTACGAGGACGTATACCGGCAGTTCGGCGCCCTCGGCCCGAAAGTCGACCCCCCCGACGGCGCCGAGTACCAGACCCAGGTCCTGGCTGTCTACGGCCGCATCCGGTAGGCCGTAGACCTGAACACACCCGTTCACCACCAACGAGAGGAGAACTCGAGATGCGAAGGTTCGTGGGGGTCCTGACTCTGGGCATCCTGATCGGCGCGGCCGGAACGGCGTGGGCGGCGGTGACCGCGACCCCCAAGACGCAGGACGTCAGCGCCTCGTTCGACCTGTCCCCCACCGGCTACACCGCCAAGACCTGCACGGGGCGCGACGGCACGTACAACAACAGCGAGCTGTCCGCCTCTGGGCCGCTCACCAGTTCGACCCCGGCGCTGAACGGGACGCTCGCCGTCGATGTCACCGTCCTGGTCAACCAGTCCACGGGCGACGGGACGGTTCGAGGAACGGTCACCCTGACCTCTGGTGCCAAGACCTACCACGGGACCTGGTCGGCGTTGCGGACAACCACAGCGGCACCGCGTCCGGCGAGCAGCTGAAGGGCCTGATGACCGGTTCGGTCAAGGGGGGCAGGTTGCTGGGGACCTTCTCCGCCATCCTGAACACGAGGACCGGCCACGTCACCGGCGACCTCGGCGGCGACACAGCCGCGGTGACCGAGGACCTGGCCGTGATCCAGGGAGGTTCGTGCGCCTGAGGGCTACTTCGGGGAGGATGTGACGAACGGGGGGCGGACGATTTCGGCTTGGCCGCGGCGGCCGCGGACGTCGATCTCGACGGTGTCACCGGCCTTGAAGCGTTCGCGCGGAGCGAGATAGGCCATGGCGATGCCGATCTTCAGGGTCGGGCTGAACGTGCCGCTGGTGGTCTCGCCGACCTGTTCGCCGTCTGCCAACACCGGATAGTGCGGTCGCGGGATGAGGCGGCCCTCCATGCGCAGGCCCCACAGGCGCGACGGGATGCCCGCCTCCTTCTGCTGGACCACGGCGTCGCGGCCGACGAAGTCGCCCTTCTCCAGCGCCACCGCCCATGACAGCCCCGCCTCCAACGGGATGCGTTCGGCCCAGATGTCGTTGCCGTGCAAGGGATATCCCATCTCCAGGCGCAGCGTGTCACGCGCCCCGAGGCCGGCCGGCTCGACGCCGAGTGGCTCGCCGCGATGCATCAGGTCCTGCCATAGCTCGACGGCCAGCTCTTCCGGGACGAACAGTTCGAACCCTCGTTCGCCCGTATAGCCCGAACGCGAGACGACCATCTCCACGTCGCGGTAGCGCAGGGTGGTGCCCGACATGTACTCGAGCTCCACCGCCTCCGGGAAGATCTGTTCGACCAGCTCGAACGACTTCGGGCCCTGGGGGGCGATCAACGCCAGGTCCTCCCGCAGGGTCACGTCGGCGTTCCCGCTGGCGTCGAGCATGGCCTGGTGGACGGCTGCGGTGTTCGCGGCGTTCGGAACCACCAGGTAGCGTTCGACGCCCGTTCGATACACGATGAGGTCGTCGACGATGCCGCCGCGTTCGTTGAGCAGCATGTTGTATTGCGCGCCGCCCGGCTCGACCTTGGCCAGGTCGTTGGTGAATACCTTCTGCAACAGCTCCGGGGCGGAAGGCCCCTCCACCACGACCTTCCCGAGGTGCGTGAGGTCGAACAACCCCACCGCCGTGCGGACCGCGCGATGTTCGGTCAGGGTGCCCTTGTACTCGATAGGCATGAGCCAGCCGGCGAACGGCCCGAGGTGCGCGCCGAGCGAACGGTGCTCGCCCTCCAGGGGGGAATGCTTGAGCTGCTCGGGTTCGACGGACATCGGCGTCATCCTTTCCGGCGGTAGTATGGCTGCCGCTCCGCGCCGGGTGTTCGTCGTCTCGGACGAGTTCCGCGGCGAGTGCGAAGTTGTGCGTTCGCAACCTAGCGGAAAGGACCGGTGGATGGCCGAGGAGAGCTACGACCTCGTCGTTCTGGGGAGCGGCACCGGCGGGTACGCCGCGGCGCTCCGGGCGGCCGTCCTGGGCAAGAAGGTCGCGCTGGTCGAACGCGACGATCGCCTCGGCGGCACGTGCCTCCTCCGCGGCTGCATCCCGTCCAAGGCGCTGCTGCAGTCCGCCTCCGTCATGGACCACGTCAACCGGTCGGAGGAGTGGGGCATCAACGCCTCCGGCCAGGTCGACTGGCCCAAGGTCCTGGAGACCGAACAGCACATCGTGGAGAAGAAGGTCGCCGGCCTGACCGGACTCATCAAGGCCCGCAAGATCGACGTCATCAAGGGCACCGGGAAGCTGATGGGCGGTCCCGCACTGGACGTTGACGGCCGAACGGTCAGCGCGCCGGATGTCGTCCTGGCCACGGGCTCCTACCCCCGCCTGCTCCCCGAGGTCGTGGTGAGCGACCACGTCATCACGAGCGACCAGGCCCTGGTGCTGGACCACCTTCCGAAGTCGATCGTCATCATCGGGGCGGGGGCCATCGGGATGGAGTTCGCCACCGTCCACCGCAGCTTCGGGGTCGACGTGACCGTCGTGGAAGCGCTCCCCCGCGTCGTACCGCTGGAGGACGAGGACATCTCGCGCGAGGCTGCCAAGGCGTTCAAGAAGCGCGGCATCACCATCCACACCGGCGTGATGGTTTCGCAGGTTGCCGAGGCAGGCGACCACGCGGAGGTCACGTTCGCCGCCGAGGGCAAGGACCCGCAGACGGTCTCCGCCGAGATCTGCCTGGTGGCCATCGGCCGGGGGCCGAACAGCCAGGGCATCGGGCTGGAGGAGGCGGGCGTCGAACTCGACCGCAACTACGTCAAGGTGGATGCCACCTTGGCGACTACGGTCCCGCACGTGTGGGCCGTGGGCGACCTGGCCGCCACGCCGCTCCAGCTGGCCCATTCGAGCTTCTTGGAGGGCATCAACGTTGCCGAACGCATCTTCGGCCTCAACCCCCCCGAGATCGACTACGCCGGCATCCCCCGGGTCACGTTCTCCCAGCCCGAGATCTCCTCGGTCGGCCTCACGGAGGCGCAGGCCAAGGACCGCGGCTACGAGACGGAGACCAAGAAGTTCCAGTTCTCCGTCCTGGCCAAGGCGAACATCGAGGGCGAGGGCGGCATCGTGAAGGTCGTCGCCGAGAAGGGTTCGAAGCAGGTCCTGGGCGTCCACATGATCGGGCCGCACGTCACCGAGCTCATCGGGGAGGCCTCGCTCATGTACAACTGGGAGGCCACGGCCGACGACATCGCCCAGATCATCCATCCGCACCCCACGCTGTCCGAAGCCCTCGGCGAGGTGTTCCTGTCCCTCGACGGCAAGCCGCTGCATTCGGCATGACCCATGCATTCACCCGACGGACGAGGAGGTCCCTGTTGGCCAGCCCGGTAACCCTGCCTCAGCTCGGCGAGACGGTCGTCGAGGGAACGATCACCAAGTGGCTCAAGCAGCAGGGCGACAAGGTCGAACGCGACGAACCGCTGTTCGAGATCTCCACGGACAAGGTCGACACCGAGGTGCCCTCGCCGCTGGCGGGAACGCTCATCGAGATCAAGGTGCAGGAGGGCGAGACGGTCGGGGTGGGGACCGAGGTGGCACTGATCGACACCGACGGGTCCGGCGCCGCACCGGCCGGCGGCGACGCCCCGGCGGAGACCGAGTCCGAGCCCGCCGCCGAGACGAAGTCCGAGCCGGACGCGGAGCCCGCCGAGGAGGCCGCGGAGCCCGGATCCGAACCCGAGCCTGCCGAGGTCACCGCAAGCGAGGCCGAACAGCAGGAAGCCGAGCCGCAGGAGGAGGCGCCGGCCGGGGACACGGGCCAGGCGGTGGCGGCCCGGGCGGACGAGGCGCAGGAGTCCGCCACGACGGCGGCCGGAGGTTCGCGGAGCCAGATCCTCTCCCCGCTCGTTCGGCGTCTGGCCGAGGAGAACCAGATCGATCTCGGCCGGGTCCAGGGCACCGGCACCGGAGGCCGCATCACCAAGAAGGATGTGATGGCGCTCCTGGAGTCCGGCGGTGCCAAGGACGGCGGCGAAGCGGAAACGCCTGCGGCGCAAGCCGAACCGGAGCAGCCGAAGGCGCAGGAGCAGCCCGCCGCGGCCCCAGCGGCAGCGGTCAAGACCGGCGAACGGGAGGAGGCCATCCCGCTCACCCGGATGCGTCAGTCCATCGCCAAGCACATGGTCACCTCGATCCAGACGTCGGCCCGGGCCTGGAACCTGGTCGAGGTCAACATGGAGAACGTCGCCGGGGTCAGGAACGCGGCCAAGGAGGCGTTCAAGGAGCGGGAGGGAATCAGCCTGACCTACATGCCGTTCGTGGCGAAGGCCGCGTGCGACGCGCTGCTGGCGTTCCCCGACGTGAACGCCGAGCTCCGCGAGGACCAGCTCATCATGAAGGGCTACGTGAACCTGGGGATCGCGGTGGCGCTCGATACCGGCCTCATCGTGCCGGTGGTCAAGGACGCAGACGCCATGAACATCACCGGCTTGGCCCGCGCCGTCAACGACATCGCCACGAGAGCTCGAACGAAGAAGCTGATGCCCGACGACGTGCACGGTTCGACCTTCACCATCACGAACCCCGGACCGTTCGGCTCGATCATCTCGATGCCGATCATCAACCAGCCGAACTGCGCCATCCTGGCGTTCGACGCGGTGGAGAAGCGGGTCGTGGTGATCGACGACGCCATCGCCATCCGGCACATGGTGTACCTGTCGATGTCGTGGGACCACCGC
>DAIMKN010000131.1:0-6200 GCA_036721725.1 Actinomycetota bacterium | reverse complement strand
CGACGTAGGCGAGGCCGCCGGTCATACCGCTCCCCGCCAGGTCCACGGGCCATCCGGCGTGACGCAGGATGTGGTGCACCCCTGCCATGACCACCGCGCACGCCGCGGCCGGGATGCCCAGGCGGAAGTAGTGGCGGTTGAACGGTTGGATGTGGACGAACCTCCACACCAGGTACAGGCGGGCGGCATTCGACACCACCAGGGTCACGGCCTGGGCGATGGCCGCCCCCTTCGCTCCGAGGTGTGGAGACAGAGTGAACGCCACCACCAGGTCCAGCAGGAACGATCCGGCGTAGACCACCAGGTCCCAGCCCGTTCGGCCCACCATGATGAGGATGAAGCCCACGCTCCCCACCGCCACGTTCACGGACTGCCCGATCAGCAGCAGGCGGAGCGCGGTCGTGCCCGTCTCGAACTTCCCCCCGAAGATCAGCAGGATCGGCCCGGGGACGATGAGGAGCAGAAGCAGGAGCGGAAGCGTCCCGGCCAATGTCCATCTGGTAAGCGCCTTGTACAGACTGTCCAGGCGGTCGCGTTCGCCCCGTGCATGGAGGTCCGCCACGAACGGGGAGAACATGTAGTTCACGGCGATGAGGAACAGCACCAGCGCCTGGGCCACCCGGACCGCCGCCGCGTAGACGCCGAGCTCGGTCGCCGAGATGAAGTTGGAGACCACGAAGTAGTCGGTCCAGAACAGCAGCTGGGACAGCAGGGCCGCGGGAGCGCGCGGCGCGCCGTAGCGAACGAGCGCGGCCGTCTCGCCGGGCGACGGAGGCAGGCGCGGGTACCGGCGCGTTCGACGCTCCCAGACGAACGCCGCCGCCACGGTGGCCAGGATCCACGAACCGGCGTACGCCAGCAGGCTCATCCCCACGGACTTCGACACGACCCACCCGATGAGCATCAGCACGATCCACAGCACCGGCTGGCCCGCCCAGTAGATGTAGAGCGTGTAGCGCATGATCTTCAGCCCGCGCGTCCCGCCCAGATAGACCTGAGACAGCGCGACGAACGGCAGCGCCAGGGCCGCGCCCCGGAACGCCGCCGCAGCCGTCCCCGGCGCCAGATGGGAGTTCGACGCGAACTGCCGGGCCAGCGGACCGGCCGCCAGGAACACGAACAGCGCCACCACCGCGCTCACCACGGCGGAGATGGCGACGGCCCGGGTCATGACCCCCCGGATCCGTCCGGGCCGGTCCTGACCGACGTCGATGGCGACCTGCCGGACGGCCGCCATATCCATGCCGAACCGGGTGGCGGCTCCGCCGATGAACGCCAGTTGCGTGGCCAGCGTCACCACGCCCAGCGCGGCCGGGCCGAGCGTCTTGCCGAACCCTCGGGAGATGAGGATGTTCGTGGCGAGCGACGCCACGACGAACACCCCAAGGCCGGCGATGTTCTGACCCGTGCCGGACAGGATGGTGAGGTGATCGCCGAACCGGTCGGACGGAAGAGCACCGCGGATCAGTCCGCGGATGCCGCCGCCGACGGGCGCGGCGGGCCCGTCCTCACTCGAGGTAGCCAAGCCCCCGCAGGTGTTCTTCGACCTCTTCCGCCTCGTCCTCGTTCAGCGCGAGGTCGCCCATGCCCGGGATGGCCTCCCCGACCGCCGCGCCGGCCGTAACCGCGGCGCCCTCGCCAACCAGCGCCTGCAGGACCGTGCCGCTGTGCCGCACCGAGGCCGGCGCGCCCACCGCGGCCAGGATGGTCGGGGCCAGGTCGATCAGCCGCGCAGTGTCGGGGAACCCGGCCGTGTCCACGTTCGGCCCGGCCGCTGCCAGGACGCCGTCGATGCGGTGGTCGCCGGAGAGCCAGTCCGCGGCCTCCACGATGGACTTGGCGTGGGTCAGGCTGTACAGCGGCGCGGGCTCCAGCAGCAGGTCCGGAGCCTCCTCGGCGAACTTGCCCTTGAAGACCTCCTCCTTCCGCCAGATCCGCCCGACCGGGTGCTTGCCGGTGCGGCGATCGACGAACGCCCCCAGCTTCTCCGCGAGTTCGTCGCGCACACGTTCGAAGTCGCTGAGGTCGACAATGCCGTCGGGCTCGCGGCCGGCCAGGTTCACCGACACGCCCTCGCCGGTCGAACGGATCGCGGTGTAGGCCCGGGTCTTGGACCAGTCGACGGACTGTGGGAGCGGCACGCGGCCGTGCAGGCCCAGCGTGTCGTAGACCTTGCGGGCCACCGTTCGAACCGGCCCCCACTGCATCGGGCCGAACACCGCCTTGGACGCCGTGGCCTTCTGGAACCCCAGGTGCTCCAGGAGGCGGTCCATGTGGACCGCGCCGGTGCACGACTGCATGCCGTGGTCGCTCATGAAGATGACCAGGTCGTCGGCCGTGGTGCGTTCGACCAGCCCTCCCAGGCCGTCGTCCAAGAGGCGGTAGATGTCGCGAACCTTCTCGGCGAGCGGGGTCGTGGAGAGCTTCCCGTAGTCGGGATGGTCGCTGGAGAGGTAGTTCGACAGGCAGTGCTGGACGCGGTCGGTGGCGACGTAGACCATGCACGCGACCTGCCAGTCCGTGGTGTCGAGCAGTCTCTCGTTCGCCTTCTGCCGGGCCGTGGTGACCTGGACGACCTCCTCCAGGAACGCTTCCGGCCGGTTCCGGTACGTGGTCCACGACATCCCGTTCATGGGGAACGGGACGCCGGCCTGCTCGAGCTCCTGCGCCAGACCCTCTGGATGGGTGATGGGACGCCACTTCGGCAGCACCCCGCCCGCCACGAGCTTGCCGCTGATGACGGGCGGCGGGAAGGTCAGGGGGACGTTCGTCATGACGGTCTCGACGTTCGCCCTGGTCAGATCGGCCAGAAATGTGCGCTCGCGGATCGAACGGAACGTCACCGGGAACTGGCGCTTCGAGCCGCCCCGTGACTCCAGGATGTCGTAGACGCCATGGTCGTCGGGGTCGACGCCGGTGAGGAACGAGGGCCACGCCGCCCACGAATGGGTGGGGAGCGTGGACTTCAGGACCGCCTTGCCGCCCCGTTCGATCAGCGCCTCGAGGTTGGGGAGGAGTCCGGCCTCGAGCAGGGGGTCCAGGATGCGCCAATCGGCGCCGTCCCACCCGACGATCAGCACCCGTGCCACCTGAGGTCCCCGCCTTCGCTCGCTCCGCTGGAACCAGCCCAGTCTACGGGAGCGCCCCGAGGCCCCGCCCTGATTTCTGTGGCGAAGTGACGGAATCGACACCGCTTGGGGCCGGCGTTCGATACGCTGCGCCACGGTGAGCGAACAGACCTCGGGCCAGCCTCGGCGGACCATGCGGCAGAACCTCAAGGAGCTGCCCGCTCAGGCCTGGCTGCTCACGATCGGCGCCACCATCAACCGATTCGCCAGCTTCGCCACGGTGTTCCTGGTGCTCTACCTGCGCTCGCACGGGTTCAGCCTGCCGAAGGCGGGGGCGGCCGTGGCGGCCGTGGGGATCGGCGAACTCGTCGCGTCGGTGCTGGGCGGCCACCTCGCCGACCGGATCGGGCGTCGGAACACCATCGCCCTGTCCATGTTCTGCAGCGCGGCGTCGATGCTGGCGCTGTCCCAGGTCCGGCCGTTCCTGGCCATCCTGGCAGTGGCGTTCCTGGCGGGGACGTTCGCGGAGCTGTACCGGCCGGCAGGAGCGGCGTTGGTCGCGGACGTGGTGCCCGAGGGACAGCGGGTCACGGCCTACGCGGTGCTCCGGTTCGCCATCAACCTCGGCTTCGCGGCGGGAGTGGCCACGGCCGGGTTGCTGGCCGACCACTCCTTCTTCCTGGTGTTCGCCACGGACGCGGCCTCCTCGATCATCTTCGGCGTCATCGCGCTGCTGTCGTTCCCCGACAACCGTTCGCCGGCGGGGACTCAGGGGGAGGGCCGAGGCGGGTACCGGCGGATCCTGTCGGACCGGGCGTTCGCGTTCTTCCTGGTGGCTTCGGCGCTGGTGGCGCTGGTCTACTTCCAGCAGCAGACCACGCTCCCCATCCACGTGCTGCGTCAGGGCTTGAGCAAGACGGACTTCGGCCTCCTGTTGTCGCTGAACGGGCTGATCGTGGTGGTGTTCGAACTTCCCATCTCGGTGGTGACGATGCGCGTGCCGGCCCGCCAGGCGCTGTCGGTGGGGTTCCTGCTGATCGGGTTGGGGTTCGCCCTGACCGCGGTGGCGCACTCCATGCCGATGCTGTTCGTGACCGTCGGCGTGTGGACGGTGGGCGAGATGATCAGCGCGCCGGTGGGCTACGCGTACGTCGCCGACCTCGCTCCGAAGGAACTCCGTGGCCGCTACCAGGGCCTGTACGGGTTGTTCTGGGCGAGCGGCACGGTGACCGGTCCGATCCTCGGCGGGTTGCTGTTCACGGTCTCGGCGAACGGCTTCTGGGCGCTGTGCGGCGTCCTGGGATTGGCGGCCTCGGCGCTGACGTTCGGCATCCGCCAGCGCCTCGTCACGCTTGGCGAGGACGACGTCGCCGCGATCGAACGCGCCCCCGGCGGTCTCAAGCCGTAGCGTTCCCTGCCCCTGGCTGGTTGACGTTCGAGCCGTCCGCATATATCGTCTCGATATATACAAGCGATATATCCGGACGATGTATCAGACCGATGCATCGAACGGACCGGAAAGGACCGGACATGCTGGAACTGGCGATCCTGGGGTTGCTCAAGGAGCGCGCCATGCACGGCTACCAGCTCAAGAAGCGCCTGGCGGACACGCTGGGGAGCTTTTGGCAGGTGTCGTACGGCTCGCTCTACCCCGCGCTGAAGCGCCTCCAGGCGGACGCGGCCGTCGAGGTCACGTTCCCCGCCGAGGAGGTCGGCCGGCGCAAGAACGTCTACCGCATCACCCCGAAGGGCGAGGCGATCTTCGCCGAGCTCCTGGAGGGCGTGAGCCACGACGCGACCGGCGACAACGGGTTCTCCGTTCGGTTCGCGTTCTTCGGCTACCTCAAGCCCGAGACACGCATCCGTCTGCTGGAGCGGCGCCGGGCCTTCCTGGAGAGCCGCTGGTCCACCCTCAAGCAGTCGATGCAGAGCTACAAGGAGCGCATCGACTCCTACACCCTCTCGCTGATGAACCACGAACTCGCCACCACCGAGACCGACATCCGGTGGCTGGAGGAACTCATCAAGACCGAACAGCGGCAGGTGTTCGAACCGCTTCCGGAGCCCACGCCCGCCAAGGCGAAGGCGGCGCGGCGGCGTTCGACCGCCGAGCCCCGCGTTCGGACCGCCACGCCGCGAGCCGCCCGCTCGGCGCGAGCCCCTCGGGCCACCGCGAGCATGCGGAGCTCCCGCACCCCTCGTTCCACCCCGGCCATCCCGGCCCCCGAAGCCGTGGACGCCATGCCCTCGAAGGAGCGTGCATGATGTCGAACACCCCCATCCGCGTGGCCATCGTCGGCGTGGGCAACTGCGCCAGCTCGCTGGTCCAAGGGATCGAGTACTACAAGGACGCGGATCCGTCCGCGACGGTGCCCGGCCTCATGCACGTGAAGCTCGGGCCGTACCACGTTCGAGACGTCCAGGTGGTCGCGGCGTTCGACGTCGACGGGAAGAAGGTCGGCAGGGACGTGGCCGAGGCCATCTTCACCGAGCCGAACAACACCATCCGCTTCTCCGACGTCCCGCCACTCGGCGTCGACGTGCAGCGGGGGCCGACGCTGGATGGCCTCGGCAAGTACTACCGCGAGGTCATCACCGAGTCGACCGATCCCGCCGTCGACGTGGCCCAAGTGCTGCGCGAGGCGAAGACCGACGTGGTCGTCAGCTACCTCCCCGTCGGGTCCGAACAGGCCGCCAAGCACTACGCGCAAGCCGCGATGGACGCTCACGCCGGGTTCGTCAACTGCATGCCGGTGTTCATCGCCTCCGACCCCACGTGGGCCCGGAAGTTCGCCGCGGCCGGCGTGCCGATCGTGGGCGACGACATCAAGAGCCAGCTCGGCGCCACCATCACCCACCGCGTCCTGGCCAAGCTGTTCGAGGACCGGGGCATCAAGCTGGACCAGACGTACCAGCTGAACTTCGGCGGCAACATGGACTTCATGAACATGCTGGAGCGCGAACGCCTGGTGTCGAAGAAGATCTCCAAGACGCAGTCGGTGCAGAGCCAGCTGCGCAAGAACCTCGACAAGGAGAGCATCCACATCGGCCCCTCCGACCACGTGCCGTGGCTCAAGGACCGCAAGTGGGCCCAGATCCGGCTGGAGGGCAGTGCGTTCGGCGACGTCCCGA
>DAIMKN010000130.1:0-6221 GCA_036721725.1 Actinomycetota bacterium | reverse complement strand
GCCGCCAGCAGGAGGTAGCTCGACACGTGCGCGCCGGCCACGATCGGCAACAGGGCGAACACCAGCAACGGCCCGGCCAGCCACAGCGAACGCCGGGCCAGGGACCGGCGGCCGGTTGTTCGTGGCATCTCGGTCCACGACTGAAGCCCATACGCCGCGAGGCCGGCGAAGGCCAGCGGGAGGAGGTAGCGGAACCGAAACGGCGAACGCAGCCACAGCTCGCCGATGGCGTGGGTGAGCGCGAACGTCCGGATGCGGTACGAGGAGATGATCGGATCGAGGTTCAGCAACCAGCCGATCAGGCCCATCGCGGCGAACGCCAGAGCCGGGATGCGCCATCGCTTCGACCACACGCCCGCCGCCACCAGCAGGATCGCGACCGCGCCGACGTAGGCGCCCGGGCCGCGGGCGAACGCCGTCAGGTACCACACGCCGATGCCGCGGGTGTAGAGCGGCGTGGGCGTGGGGACGCCGGAGAGCTGCGTGGCCAGCGTTCCCAGCGCCCGGTAGCCGTGCCCGATGGACGTGCGTGGCAACAGGGCCAGCCGCGGGATGACGGCCGCGGCGGCCAGGAACGGGAACGCGCCGAACAGCGCGACGGCCGCCAGCCCCGAGCGCCCGAGCCGGCGTTCGTCGCTGCGAACGTCCGTGACGATGCGGCCCAGCACGTAGAGACCGACCACACCCACTCCGACCATCAGGCCGTCGGTGAGGTGCGCCCCCGCCACCTGCGACAGCGCCAGGTTGGTCATGGCCAGCCAGCCGATCTGACCGGCCAGGCGGCGCGAGCGCATGAACCCGGCCGCCCCCGCCAGCGCCACCGCGGTCCACGCCAGCATCCCCGAGAACGGCATGGACAGGGCGATGGAGGAACCGGCCATGCTGAGCGCCAGGATCAGACCGCCCACGGTCGCCACGGGCCGGTCGAGACGTTCGATGCGCAGGAAGCCGTACAACCCGACGCCGGCGATGATCGGGTTCAGCGTGATGACCAGGCCCAGGGCCCGGGTGCACGACATCACCGAGAACAGCACCATGACCGGGAGGTACAGCCAGCCCGACTGCGGATCGGAGGCGAACGGGACCCCGCCGAACTGGTTGGGGAGCCAGGTGGGGATGTGACCGGCCTGGAGAGCATGGCCCAGGGCGCACCACCGGGGCAGCCAGAACGCCAGGAGGTCGACCTGCTGATAGGTCATCCGGTCCCCGAGCCAGAAGCCGTGCATGACCACCAGGACCGCACCGACGATCAGGAGCGGGCCGGTGAACCGGTTCGACATCACGGGCTCCAGCCGTCCGCGCCACCTCGGCGCGCGTTCGACCGGCGGTTCGATCATGGGGAGGACGGGGGAGGTCAACGCGAACGGGACGCTAGGTGCCGGCGAGCCTCAACGTGAACAGCTGGCCGGCGGCGGCGGGCTTGACCGCCTTGAAGATCATCTCCGAGCCCATGACGTACTGGACGTCGAGCACCGTGAGGCCGAGGCGTTCGATCTCCTGGCGCAGTCCGCGGCGCGTGTACGGGTTGATGTGCTCGGTGGCGTAGCCCTGCGGGAAGACCTTCTTGTAGATCGCCTCGAGCGTTCGCCACGACCATCTCCCGTAGTCCGGCGTGCCCAGTACGAGCATGCCGCCCGGTGCCAGCACCCGGACCATGTCGGACAGGTCGATGGCGTCGGCGGGGATGTGTTCGATGACCTCCGAACAGATCACGCAGTCGAACGCGTCGTCGGGAAAGGGGAGCTCGCCCAGCGAACCCTGCACCAGTTGGCGGCCAGGTGCGCGGAGCCACCGGAGCTTGCGCAGTTGCATGTCCAGGCCGACGGCCTGAGGGAGGCTCTGCACGATGCGGCTCGAACCGCACCCGATGTCCAGGATGCGGGTGGCGCCGTCGACCATGCCGCGGATGACGCGGAAGCGTTCGCGCTGCCACGAACGCTGCAGCGGGATCCAGGAGTCGAACGCCCGGTGGTCGTAGTCCGCCGATTTCACGGAGTTCCTTAAGCCCACCAGCCGGCCGATGGTCTTCAGGTAACCCGCGCCGAGTTCGGCCATCCGCCCGGTCTCCCACCGCCGCGACTGCGGGTAGTACAGCGGGACCTCGGCGATGGACCAGCCCTGGGCGAACGCCCGGACCAGGACCTCCTGCAGCGAATCGAGTCCGTCCGCGGCCACCGGTCCGATGTCCTCCACCACGCGGCGGCCATACATCCGGAAGCCGCTCGACAGGTCCTGGTAGGGCAGGGCCAGGGCCGTTCGGTACACCCGGTTGAGGGCTCGTGAGGCGATGCGTCGGGTCAGCGGCATCGCGGCGAACGCCCCCGGCACGTAGCGCGACGCGATCAGCACGTCGGCGTCGCGGCGGCGGAGCCAGAGCGTTCGGATGAACTCGGGGTGGTGGGAGAAGTCCGCGTCCATGGTCACGATCCACTGTCCGCGAGCCCGAGCCAGGCCGGCGTTCAGGGCGTGACCGTAGCCCGATTCCTTGACCCATACGACGGTGGCGCCGGTCCGTTCGACCTGCGGTCCGACCGGGTCGCCGTCAGGCAGGACGACCAGGACCTCCGTGGGCCCTGCGATGGCCGAGGTCAGCACCGAGGACAGGCGGGGGAGCAGCCGGCCCAGGCTGTGTTCGCCGTTCCACACGGGGATGACGACGGACAGGCGCGGGGTGTCGGCGGATGGGTTCGTGGTGGGGGATGACATCGCTCGGAGCTCCTCTAGGAGTGAGGGCGAGTGTAGCGAAACGGTTCGAGCTTCACGCACTGGACGGGAGGCCTTTGCTAGCATGGGCTCACGCGGCAACGGCGCCGCTGACGCCCGCACGGGCGCTCGGGCGCATCCTTCCCCCCTTTGATGCGAGGACACCGGCCATGATCAGGACCGAGAACGTCTCCAAGATCTACAAGGATTCGCACGTCGCGCTGCAGGACGTCTCCATCGAGATCAACAAGGGCGAGTTCGTCTTCATCGTCGGGCCGTCCGGCTCCGGCAAGTCCACGCTCATCCGCCTGATGCTGCGGGAGGAGGAGCCCACCAAGGGCGACATCTACGTGGCCGGCAAGAACATCGCCAAGCTCTCGCCGTGGAAGGTCCCGTACCTCCGGCGGAACATCGGGACGGTGTTCCAGGACTTCAAGCTGCTCCCCGACAAGAGCGTGTTCGACAACGTGGCGTTTGCCCTGGAGGTGATCGGCAAACCGCGGCACGTCATCGAGTCGCGGGTGCCGGAGATCCTCAGCCTCGTCGGGCTGGGGGACAAGCTGAAGAACTACCCGGACGAACTTTCGGGCGGCGAACAGCAGCGCGTGTCGATCGCGCGTTCGTTCGTCAACCGGCCGCTGATCCTGCTGGCCGACGAGCCGACGGGGAACCTCGACCCGGCGACGTCGGTCGACATCATGAAGCTTCTGGACCGCATCAATCGAACGGGCACCACCGTCATCATGGCCACCCACGACAACGCCATCGTCGACGCCATGCGCCGGCGGGTGATCGAACTGGAGGCCGGCCACGTGGTGCGGGACCAGGCCCGGGGGGTGTACGGCTATGGCGCTTAAGGTCGACTACTTCTTCAAGGAGACGTTCCAGGGCCTCCGGCGCAACGGCCTGGTGGCGTTCGCCGCCGTGTCCACGGCCTTCATCGCGCTGTTCCTGCTGGGCGGGGCGCTGCTGGTGGGCAAGGAGGTCAACCTGCTCATCGCCAAGACCGAGGCGAACGTCGAGGTGTCGGTGTTCCTGCAGGACACCATCAGCGCCACCCAGCAGCAGCATCTCGGAGACCTCCTCAACAACATGCCCGAGGTGGCGAGCGTCCACTACGAGTCGAAGGCGGAGGCCTACCAGCGGTTCAAGCACCTGTTCCACAACCAGCCGCAACTGGTCGAGAGCGTGGGACCGGATGCCCTCCCGGCGTCGTTCCGGGTCAAGCTGAAGGACCCCGAGAAGTTCCAGGTGGTGGCGGCCAGGCTCACGTCCCAACCGGGCATCGACAAGATCGTCGACCAACGCGACGTGTTGAAACGGTTGTTCGCCATCACCCGGGTGTTCCGGGTGGGGGTGTTCGCCGTGGCGCTGATCATGCTCATCGCCTCCGCCGCGCTCATCATGAACACCGTTCGGATGGCCGTGTTCGCCAGGCGCAAGGAGATCGGCATCATGCGGCTGGTCGGCGCGACGAACTGGTTCATCCGGGCGCCGTTCATCATCGAGGGCGTCATCGAGGGGCTGATCGGCTCGGTGGCCGCGATCGTCGGCCTGCTGATCATGAAGGTGGCGTTCATCGACCCGCTCCGGGGACAGGTGGGCTTCCTGCCGCTCATCGGGATGTCGGAGATCCGTTCGACCGCGCCCTGGCTGCTCCTCGGTGGGGTCATCGTGGCGGGGGTGGCCAGCCTGGTCGCCATGCGGCGCTTCCTCGAGGTCTAGGCAGGTGCCCGGCCGGCCGGGTCTCGTGGCCGGCCCCAAGAAGGATCAGCCGGCGGATCGAACGGTCGCCACGAACCGCCGTGCCCGCCGCGACTTCGCCATCGAGGAGACGTTCCACGCGGGGATGGTCCTGATCGGGCCCGAGGTGAAGTCGCTGCGGCTCGGGCGTGCCTCGCTCACCGACTCTTTCGCTCGCGTTCGCGGCGACGAGGTGTACGTGGAGGGCCTGCACATCCCGCCGTACGAGATGGCGGACATGCGCGGCTACGAGTCGAAGCGGCCCCGCAAGCTGCTCCTGCACCGCCGGGAGATCAAGGAGCTGACGCGCAAGACGGCCGAACGCGGCCTGACCCTGGTGCCGCTGCGCATCTACTTCACGCGCGGCCTGGCCAAGATGGAACTCGGCCTCGGTCGGGGCAAGCGCGAGTTCGAGAAGCGCCAGGTCATCGCGGAGCGCGAACACAAGCGCGACATCGATCGCGCGCTTGGACAGCGGCGCTGACCGTTCAGCATCCGCCGGGCGGTCCGAACGTCCCCCGGTCCGTGGCGGGGTCGTCCACGGTACCCGGCGCGTCGTAGCTGGACAGATGCACGACGTACCATTCGCCGCGCCACGAGATCAGCGAGAAGACGCCGAACGATTTCACGACGCTGTGCTCCCGGTACACGAGACGGGAACCCGGCGCGTGCCAGTAGCCGATGTGGTTGTAGCAACGACCCGGTGGGATCCACCGCCACTGGTTCGGGACCTCCACGCCGATGAGTTGCGCGGTCGCGGCGCCGGTCCCCAGGAGCTGGTGCGCCGCGTGGAGGTCCAGGCGGTAGGCCGAGGCCAAGCGGTTCTGGAAGTCCGCGCCCGCGTCGCTGATCGCCTTGACCTGGAGGTAGGCCGAACGCGGAAAGAAGGCCGGCATCGCCGCCGCCACCGAATCGGTGAGGACGCCTCGCCACAGGGCGGCCATCCGCGTTCGGAACTCCGAGGTGGCGGCGGAGGGGATCGCCATGGTCTGGGGGAGCGTCCCCGGATCCACCGTGGGCGTGGGCGTCGCCGTCCGCGTGGACTTGGGCTTCGATGTGTGGTTCGTGATGGTGGGTCGAGATGTCGTCGACGGCAGCGCGCGCGGCGCGAGCGACGAGTTGCTGCAGGCCGCTGCGAGCACCCCGAACGTCGCGACGGCGAGTGTCATACCCGACGTTCGACGCGGCTTCACGGACGGCAGTGTACGGGCGCTCGTATACTGGGAGGCGAACTGAATATGGGGGTGAACAGGCTTCGACCTGGGTGGTATCCGCCTGGGGGAAGCGGGCCGAGGTTCCGGATGCCTCGTTAAAAGCCGGACAAAAAACAAACGCCGACAACATGGCGCTCGCTGCCTAAGTAACCCTTAGGTGGCCGTCCGCCGCGGGGTGCCTGTCCCCGCGGATCGGGCGTCGCGAACAGGCTCACGGTAACGGTTCCGCCTGGGGGCCGCCGCCGGAAACCTTACCCGGGCTGGCCGCGAGGTCCTCCGCCGGTGGGAGCCTCGTGGTGAGAACTTCCCGCCGGCTACGCCCGTAGAAGACCCAGATGGTCGCCCGGGGACGCGGGTTCGATTCCCGCCACCTCCACTGCACCCGGATGCTTCTCGATCCTCACACGCGCGGAATGAGCGCGCTGGATGCGGCCGACCGGATGCCGAGATGCTCAGGCGGCCAGGTACCGTGCGAAGATGACGTCCGCGATGCCCGCGCCGGTGGTTCCCCCGGTGATGTCGATCTTCCCGTCCGTCTGCACCGCCACCCCGTTCGCGATG
>DAIMKN010000129.1:0-6230 GCA_036721725.1 Actinomycetota bacterium | reverse complement strand
GGAGCAGTCGCCGTTCCTGTTCGCCGAGGCGCTGGAGCACCTGGACGAACTCGAGTATCTGTCGGAGGAGGGGCGTGCCCGGTTGCAGGAGTTCCGGACGGAGCTGGCCGAGCTCAGGACGCTGTCCCGCCGCCCGGTCGGGGAGTTCCTGGCCGAGGTCATCCGTCGAACGGGC
Source organism: Actinomycetota bacterium (assembly GCA_036721725.1). Taxonomy (GTDB): domain Bacteria; phylum Actinomycetota; class UBA4738; order UBA4738; family UBA4738; genus DAIMKN01. Next base: position 6,055 of record DAIMKN010000129.1, on the reverse strand, counting down.
CTACTGGGCGAACTGGACGCCTCGGTCGACGTCGAGATGGCCACGGCGACCAAGCGCAACCTCGCCGCCTTCCTGGACGAGGTCCACGCGTTCACGCCGGTGGAGGGGGACGTCACCCTGCGGGCGTTCCTGGACTACGTGGACACGTTGCAGGCAGCCGAACGCCCCGAATGGTCGCCCGTCCAGCCCTCGGACGCCGACTCGGTGAAGGTCATGACCATCCACCAGGCCAAGGGGCTGGAGTTCGACGTGGTGTTCGTGCCGGGTGTGGCCGGCGATCTCCTGCCGGACGTTCGCGTGCAGCAGAACCCCGCGGAGAAGGGGCAATCGCTCGACTTCGAGCTGCGGGGGGACCGGGCCGTGCTTCCGATGTTCACGGGAAACTTCCGGCAGTTCTGGTTCGCGCTGCGGGACCAGGAGGAGGTCGAGGAGCGTCGAACGTTCTACGTGGCCCTGACCAGGGCGCGCAAGAGGCTGTTCGTGACCGGGGCGCACTGGTACGGAGAGGGCCAGAACGTCAAGAAGCCCAGCGCGTTCTTCGAGGAGCTTGCGGCGTGGGGCGAAGCGACCGGGCTGGCCGAGGTGGACCGCGGTGAGGATCCGGTCGAGGAGAACCCGTTGATCGGCCACCGCGAACGCTTCGTCCGGGACTGGCCGGGTCCCGCGCTCCGCCCGGAGGTGGACGAGCTCTTCGCCGAAGGATGGCGGGCGGCGGCGCTGAGGGCGTCGGAGGATCCGTCGGAGATCGGCCGCGCGGCGGCGGCGTTGAGCGAGGAGGAGCGGGTGGCGTTCGACGGGGCGGTGGCCGAACAGCGAACGCTCGCGCTCCATCTTCTGGAGCGGGAAGGCGCCGCCCCCGCGCCGCGCCGGCTGCCGTCGACCTTGGGGGCCAGCAACGTCATCGAGTACGCCCGGTGCCCCAAGAAGTTCTACTGGACCTCCATCCGCCCGCTCCCGAGGTTCAGCGGGCCGGCCGCTCGGATCGGGACGCAGGTCCACGCGTGGATCGAACGCCAGGCCGCGGGCCAGGCCACGCTGCTCGAGCTGGAGGAGATGCCGGACCTCACGGACGAGGAACTGGCGGGCGAGCCCGGCCGCGTCGAACGCCTCCAGCGCAACTTCGAGGCCAGCCGGTTCGGTTCGGTCTCACCGCTCTACGCCGAACGGGCGTTCCTGCTGCGTGTTGACGAGTTCGTGGTGAGCGGGCGGATCGACGCGATCTTCGGCACGGCCGACGGGCCGTGGGAGGTGGTCGACTACAAGACGGGGCGCAAGCCTCCGGAGGACGACGCGCTGTCCGGGCTGCAGCTCGATCTCTACGCGCTGGCCTGCGGCGACGTGTTCGGCAAGCGCGCTTCGGACCTCACGCTGACCTACCTCTACCTCCAGGACGGCGAGATGGTGACGTGGGTGGCCGGTGATCCGGAGGAGACTCGCGCCCGCGTGGCGACGGCGCTGGCCGGCATCGCCGCCCGCCGGTTCCCGACCCTGCCGGGTGACCACTGCCGGTGGTGCGACTTCCGTCCGTTCTGCCCTCCCGGGAAGGAGTACGTGGCCCAGGCCCAGGCGTAGGTCCGAACGAACAACTGAAGAGGTCGGCGCGGTCAGACGCCGGGCTGCGGGGTCAGCTTGGTGCCGGTGGTCATGTATCGGGACAGATCCTCGGGCTCGATGACCCCGACCAGCCGGCCCTCGTCGACGACCAGCACCGTGGGGTTCAGGATCTGCTCCATCCGGCCCGCCACGGCGTCCATCCTTTCGCCTGGGGTCGCCTCGAGCACGCCCCGCGGGGGGAGCATGGCCTCCCGGGCTGGCCGGTCCGGCGACACGCCTTGCGCGGTGCGGAGCGAGACGAACCCCACCACGCGGCCATCCTCCATGACCGGGAACGCCTCGCCGTCGTGGCCGGCCAGGTAGCCCTGCATCACGGCGGCCACCGGCATGTCCGCGGGCACGGTGGGCGGGGGAGGGGCCATGATCTCGCCTGCCGTGGCGGCCTCGAGCAGCTGACGCCGGTGAACGTCCATGAGCGTGGCCGTGGCGGCGCGGTAAAGGAGCCAGCCGATCAGCGCCAGCCACAGGTCGAGCGCCTGACCAGACTTCAGCGTGAGCAGGATGCCGAACCCGATCAGCAACAGGCCGACGATCTGGCCGACCCGAGCGGACACCTTCGTCGCGGTGGCCGGGCTGCCCGTGACCTTCCACACGATCGAACGCAGCACACGGCCGCCGTCCAGGGGGAAGCCCGGGACCAGGTTGAAGATGGCCAGGGTCACGTTCACCACGCCCAGGTCGCGCAGGAGGTACTCCAGCTGTGGGCTGAGCGATGAGAGTCTGGCCTGCCGGATGAGCAGGAACAGTCCGCCGATGGCCAGGCTGGTGAGGGGGCCGACCACGGAGACCAGGAACTCGTCGGCGGGGACCCGCGCCTCGGTCTTGGCCTGTGTGGCGCCGCCGAACATGAACAGCGTGATGCGGCTCACGGGGATGTGCCTCGCCCTGAACATGGCGGCGTGGGCCAGTTCGTGTCCCAGGATCGAGGCGAAGAAGAGCAGTGCGGAGGCCACCGACAGCAGCACCGCCTTCGGGTGCGACAGGCCCGGGAAGTTCCCGGGCTTGGTCAGCTGGCCGTAGAGCTGGATCGTGATGAGGATGGCGATGATCGCGAGCGAGGAGTCGGCGCGGATCTCGACGCCCCCCACCCTGCCGATCCGAAAGCTCTTCAGCATCCCCATCCTCCGGCCGGTGAGCCGCCGATCGCCGGATCCGAGCGCGACCTTGCCAGCGAGCCTACCGCACGTTCCTGGTACGACAGTCGCGCCGTTCAGTCCACCCGCCTTCCCACGCCCATGCGAGCAAGGCAGCGAACTTCATCGCCAATTACGACCGATCGCCGTGAGGGCAGGGACTGGGAGGAGCTGCTCCGGGATGTCGATGAGCTCCCATAGCAGCGTCACGGGCCGATAACCTCGGCGACATGGGAGGCCCGGCCGAGTGCGGCGTCGGTCGTGACGAGGCGGAGGCCGAGCCTGACAGCGAGCTCGACGTACAGCGCGTCGGCCAGCCGGAGCTGCTTGCGCCGTCGCCACGCTCCCATCACGAGATCTCGCAAGGGAAATCGCTGGATCGGCATATCACGCGCGATGTCGAGTCGCCTTGTCACCTCTCGCGCTGGAAGCTGCCCGGCCCGATAGAGCCGGCCGAGCGCGGACAAGACCTCGGCATCGACGTGGGCCGGCGCATACAGGGTGCGACCGTCGATGCGACGACCGATCGCGGCGGCGCGCGTCGCGCCGATCACGAGGTCGATGATGGCCGAGGCATCCACGACGACGGGCTCGTCAGCCATGGCGGAGCCCCATCTCATCTCGAGCGGCGTGCAGAGCAGACAGAGCCTCCTCGTGGCTTACCCCGGCCGGCCGAACGGCGAGCGCCCGCTTCACCCACTCCGAGGAGCGGCGAGCGGCGATCTCGCGTCGCAGTGCCTCCTGGGCAACACTGGACACGTTCAACCCCGCCTCCCTCGCCTCAGCAGCGAGTTCGTCGGGCAAGTAAACATTCACTCGTGCCATACACACATCCTACACACGCCCGTTCCAGGGCTGCCGCCGACGCGTGCCGGCGGAGCTCGCGATCTTCTTCAGAGAGCTGGCGAGGCGCTCGGAGGAACTGACCAGCCGATGAATCATCGCGGTCTGATCGAGTAGCTCGCCATCCGGGGTCAGGCTAGGTGTCCAGGGCGATGCGTTCGGGATGGGAATAGACGTTGAAGCTCTCGCCACGGAGGAAGCCGACCACCGTCACGCCGAGGCGTTCGGCTGCCTCGACCGCCAGGCTCGACGGTGCGGAGATCGCACACAGGACCGGAACGCCTGCCACGGCCGCTTTCTGGACGAGTTCGAAGCTGACCCGGCCTGACACAAGCAACACGCGGTCCTTCAGTGGCACCTGCTGCGCCAGGACGGCCATGCCGGCGAGCTTGTCCACCGCGTTGTGCCGTCCCACGTCCTCGCGGAGCGCCATCAGTTCACCGCTTCCGTCGAACAGGGCCGCGGCGTGCAACCCGCCGGTCTGGTCGAAGATGCGCTGGGCGGCTCGGAGGCGTTCGGGGAGCGACACCACGACGGATCGGGGGATGGGCGGGCTGCCGGCGACGATCTCGCATCGAACCTCGACCTGGTCCAGGGAGGCCTTGCCGCACACGCCGCAGCTGGAGGTGGCGTAGAAGTTCCGCTGCATCGCGCCACGGTCGAACGGCCGTGTGAGGTGCACCGTGACCACGTTGTAGCGCTGCTCCTCGGCCGGCAGGTCGCAGTACCGAACGGAGGCGACGTCCGCGCCGCCGATCAGGCCTTCGGTGAACAGGAACCCCACGGCCAGTTCGAAGTCGTGGCCCGGCGTTCGCATGGTCACCGCGACGCTCGCGGCCGTCTGCCCGGGTCCCTGGGCTCGGATCTCCATGGGTTCCTCGGCGGCGAGTCGGTCGGGTCGAACGAACGCTTCTGCGCCCCGCACCGCCAGCACGCGATTGGAGGCTGTGCTCCTGCGGGGCGAGACATCCGGCTGCAACATGGGACTGGTTATCGTCGCGCCGGCCGTGAGGGCTCGCACCACACCGTTCGACGTTCGGTCACTACGGCATCCACGCGTTCGTCATCGGGGCCGTGCGGGACCTCGTCGATCAGTTGCAGGTCGAACGCCACCCCCACCCGCAACGCGTCGGGTCGAATCCGGCGGAGGTACCGGTCGAAGTGTCCGCGCCCGTACCCGAGTCGGTAACCGTGGAGATCGAACGCCAGTCCGGGCACCAGCACCATGTCGATCAGGGCCGGGTCGATGGCGACCGGACGCGCCGGCTCTCGCGGACCATAGGTCGTTCGGATCGACTCGGCCCCGGCCTCGGAGGCTTCCATCACCTCCCCTCGGACGAAAGGCAGCACCACCCGCACGCCGCGCGCGGTCAGCCGAGCCACCAAGCCCTCCGTTCGGACCTCGGAGCCGAAGCCGTCGAACGCCAGCACCGTGCGAGGTTCGGCGCCGGTCGACGGAAGGACCTCGCCCATGAGGCGTTCGGCGATCAGCTCGCTCCACGCATCCCGGGTCGCCGCATCGACCTCCCCCCTGGCGGCGGCGAGACGGCGGCGCAGCTCGATCTTGGCGAGGCGAGGTTCGGCGTCGTCGGACATGCCTCCGAGCGTAGGCCTGCGGGCCGCAAAGGCCTTCAAAAAGATGTTCGAGGCTGTCCGATTTGACCGTTGGCGAGAGTGGGTGGCATCGTCCGGACGCAACCGTCCACCGCCGCGACGAGGAGGCAGCGTTGAGTTCGTCTCGTGGATCTTCTGCTGAGAGTTCGCCCTGGCCGGTGCTCCGCCAGCTCAAGGGCCGCGACCTCACCGCGTTCGGCGAGACCGCGTACTCCAAGCGGAGCATCGAGCTCCAGCCTCGAACGAAGACCGCGGACAAGGTGGTCAAGTCCATCTGCCCGTACTGCGCGGTGGGCTGCGGCCAGAACGTCTACGTCAAGGACGGCAGGATCACCGACATCGAGGGCGATCCCGACTCGCCGATCTCGGAGGGTTGCCTCTGTCCGAAGGGTGCCGCGACGTTCCAGTTGGTGACCGGCTCGCATCGAACGCACCAGGTCCTGTACCGCAAGCCCTACGGCACCGCCTGGGAGCCGTTGCCGTACGAACAGGCTATGGAGATGGTGGCCCAGCGGGTGAAGAAGGCCCGGGACGAGAACTGGAAGGACGCCGATCCCGACGGCAACCCGCTCAACCACACGCTCTCCATGGCGCACCTGGGCGGCGCGACCCTGGACAACGAGGAGAACTACCTCATCAAGAAGCTGTTCGTCGCGCTCGGCGTCATCCAGGTCGAGAACCAGGCCCGCATATGACACAGTTCCACGGTCCCCGGTCTGGGGACCTCGTTCGGCCGGGGCGGCGCCACGACCTTCCAGCAGGACCTGGCGAATAGCGACTGCATCATCATCGAGGGCTCGAACATGGCCGAGTGCCACCCGGTCGGCTTCCGGTGGCCGATGGAGGCCAAG
>DAIMKN010000128.1:0-6257 GCA_036721725.1 Actinomycetota bacterium | reverse complement strand
AGTTGGCGTTCGGCGTTGCGGATGCACTTCACGGCGGCGTAGGCCTCGGAGACTTGCGCTTCGCCCACGAAGTCCGCCGAGCCGTCGTGGCACAGGTGGACGTGACAGTCGATCAGCCCGGGGCCGAGCGTTCGATCCGTTCCGTCGATCTCCTGCGCCGCCCGCGCCTCCCGGGGCGCGCGGGCGTGCGGGCCGACCCACGCCACATGGCCGTCGCTCACCAGCACGCCGCCTCGCTCGCGGACCGTTCGGCCGTTGAACAGGGTCACGTTCGAGATGTAGGTCGCCATGGTCAGATCACCGTTCCTGGCTGCTCGGAGTGTGCGGCCTCGCCGATGCCGCGGAGCCGCCGCAGCGGGGAACGAGCCGGAGAGTACACGCGCGGTCGTTCCGCGAACAGTTCGTCCAACCGCGCCTCGAACTCGGCGGGCTCCCACCGCGAGTCCTTGTCGATCTCGGCCACGGGCGTCCATCCCTGGTACAGCTGCACCAAGCCGCCCTGCACGCCGAACACCTGTCCGGTGATGCCGGCCGCCGCGTCGCTCGCCAGGAACGCCACGAACGGCGCCACGTTGTCCGGGTGCAGCGCGTCGAACTCCCCCTCCCCCACGCTGAGGTCGCCGAACGCCTTCTCGGTCATCCGCGTCCGCGCGCCGGGAGCGATGGCGTTCACGGTCACGTTGTAGCGCTGCATCTCCATGGCCACGATGGAGCTGAACGCCGCGATGCCGGCCTTGGCCGCGCCGTAGTTCGACTGCCCCACGTTGCCGAGGATGCCGCTGGTGGACGACGTGTTGATCACCCGTCCGGTGACCTGCTCGCCGGACTTGGCCAGCGAACGCCAGTGCGCGCACGCCAGGTGGGTCATGAGGAAGTGGCCGCGGAGGTGGACCTTCATGACCGCATCCCAGTCTGAGGCGGTCATGTTGAAGACCATCTTGTCGCGGAGGATCCCGGCGTTGTTCACCACCACGTCCAGACGGCCCCACGTGTCCAAAGCCAGCTTGATCAAGGACCCCGCGCCCGCCTCCTCCGAGATGTCCTCGAAATGGGCCTCGGCCTCCCCGCCCGCCGCCCAGACCTCCTCGACGACCTGCGTCGCCGCCCGCGTATCGGCGCCGGTGGCGTCGAGGTCGCCGCCCAGGTCGTTCACCACCACCCGCGCGCCCTCCCGGGCGAACAGGATCGCCTCCCCCCGCCCGATCCCCCGGCCCGCGCCCGTGATGACCGCGACCTTCCCCTCGAGCAGGCCCATCGGCGTTCGTCCTCCTTCGAAGTTTGTAGCAGAGGGTCCGAACGCTACCGCATGGGCGTACCGGATGATGGGTCCCGAAGACGAGGCTGCCTACGGTGAGAGCGCTGGCGTCGGCGAGGGTGCTTCCCCGAGACCCTCGGCGATCGCGATGCAGGCATCCGCGGTGAGTGCGGGGCCGCGGACAACGATCTCGAACGTTCCCTCGAGCCAGCTGATGTCCGACGTGCTTCCGTCGGAAGCGGTCGTGATCAGCGCCCGCTTCCCGGACCGAACGGTTACCAAGGAGGCAGTGCCGGAGACGCCGGGTCGTCCGTTGTTCGTCACGAGGGACTCGTTGAAGGCATCGTATTCGTCCGCCGGGACGTCCGGGAGGTGCTCCTGCACCACCACTCGTCCATGGGCAGCAGTGTCATAGACGAACGCGATCACGCGGTCCACCCTTGCTACCGACGGGGGCGTGGCGAAGATGCCGACCGGCGACCCCAGCCCCTGCGGGTCGAGGATCGGGAAGCCGAACTCGGACCGCGCCGCATCGAGGGACGCGAGCTTCACGCCGCCGATGGGATCGCTCCAATCGACTGCCGGTCTCTCCTCGATCGGTGGGCCAGCGGAACCGGCCGCTCCAGGCCGAGGATGGTCGACAACCAACGATCCGCACGATGCGGTTGCCAGAGCTACGACGACGAGTATGCAGCGCCCGCGGTGGGTCATCAGTGGGCCGGCTACAAGACGGCTTCGGCCAAGATCTGGAGTGCTTCCGGTTGGATAGCGCCGGCGATCAGCGTATCGATGCCGGATGCCTTCCACGCCTGGAGGCGTTCGGTGATGGCCTCTTTCGGACCGACCAGGCAGACCGCATCGATCAGCTTGTCGGGCACGGCCATCGCGGCCTCGCCCTTCTTGCCCTCCAGGTAGAGGTCCTGGATGTTCGACGCCTCGGCCTCGTAGCCGTACCGCGACACCAGGTCGTTGTAGAAGTTCTTGCCCCGCGCGCCCATCCCGCCGATGTAGAGCGCGAGCATCGGCCGGACAAGGTCTCGGCACATCGCGATGTCGTCGCCGACAACGACGAACACCGCGGGGGCCACGTCGAATTGGTCGCGCGTTCGGCCCGAACGCTGCAGGCCCTCATCGATAGAGGGACCGAAGATCGAGTCAGCGTGTTCGGGCCAGTACAGCCACGGGAGCCAGCCGTCGCCGATCTCCGCCGCCAGCGCCACGTTCTTCGGCCCGATGGCCGCGAGGTAGATGGGCAGGTCCGAACGCAGCGGCTGCACGATAGTGCGCAGCGGCTTGCCCAGCCCGGTGCCGCCCTGGAGCGGCACGTCGAAGTGTTCGCCGTGGAACTCGAGCTTCTTCTCGCGGCGGAGGACGGCTCGAACGATCTCCACGTACTCGCGGGTCCGCGCGAGGGGCTTGCCGAACGCAACTCCGTGCCATCCCTCGCTGACCTGCGGCCCGCTCGTGCCGAGGCCGAGGCGGAACCGGCCCTTCGTCAGGTGGTCCAGGGTGATGGCGGTCATGGCGGTGGCGGCGGGCGTTCGGGCCGGGATCTGCATGATCGAGGTACCGATGCCGATGCGCATCGTCCGCGCCCCGGCCCACGTGGCGATGGTGACCGCGTCGGAGCCGTACGCCTCGGCGCTCCACAGCGAATCGAACCCCAGCCGTTCGGCCTCCAGGGCCATCGGGATGGGGTCGGTGGGCTGCGCGCCCCAGTAGCCGAGATGCAACCCGAGCCTCATCGCGCGAAGCCTACCGCGTCCGCCGGGCCCGGAGCCGTGCGCTGTTAGGCTCGGCGGCCGGACGTACTCACGACGACACGGAGCGACCATGATGGAGGTGGCGAAGCAGGCGGTGGAGGCGGCGCGCAAGGCGGGCGCCGACTACGCCGACGCGCGGTTCGTCTCCGAGGAGACCGAGTCGCTCTCCGTCAAGAACGAGGAGATGGAGGGCCTGGACAGAACTCTCTCCAAGGGCGTCGGCATCCGGGTCCTGGTCAACGGCTACTGGGGGTTCGCCGGGACTTCCCGCGCGCAAGACAAGCAGGAGCTCGAACGCACGGCCGTCCTTGCCGTGGAGATCGCCAGGGCCGCCTCGCGGTTGCCGATGTCGCCCGTCGAACTGGCGGAGGTCGAGCCCGTCACCGCCCACTGGTCCACCACCGTCCACGAGGACCCCTTCACCGTCTCGCTGGAGGAGAAGGTGGCGCTCCTCATGGAGACCAGCCACCGCATGCGCCAGGTCAAGGACCTCACGTTCGCCGGCGCCATGCTGGACTTCTATCGCCGCCGGACCTGGTTCGCATCCTCCGAGGGCGCGGCCATCGAACAGACCATCGTCCACTCGGGGGGCGGCCTGGAGGCGACAGCCGTCGGGGACGGTGAGATGCAACAGCGTTCGTTCCCCAACTCGTTCCGCGGCCATCTCCGGGCGGCCGGCTACGAGCACATCCGTTCGCTCGGGCTGACCGATGAGGCCGAACGCATCGGACAGGAGGCCGTCGCACTCCTCCGCGCGCCCGACTGCCCGACCGAGGTCACAACCATCGTGATCGACTCGTCGCAGGTCACGCTGCAGATGCACGAGAGCGTCGGCCATCCCGTCGAACTCGACCGCGTGCTGAAGATGGAGGAGGCCTACGCTGGGACGTCGTTCGTCGACATCGGCGACCGCGGGAAGCTCCGCTACGGCAGCGACAAGATCACCATCACCGCGGACGCCACGCTCCCCGGCGGCCTGGGGACGTTCGGCTACGACGACGAGGGCGTTCCGGCCCAGCGCACCACCATCATCGAGGACGGCATCTTCCAGAACTTCCTGACCAGCCGGGAGACGGCGCCGGTCATCGGCCTCGCCTCGAACGGTTCGATGCGCGCGGACGGCTGGCAGAGCCTCCCGCTCATCCGGATGACGAACATCTCGCTGGAGCCGGGCGAGGGGACGCTCGCGGAGATCATCGGCGACACCAAGGACGGCCTGTTCATGACCACGAACACCTCGTGGTCGATCGACGACCGACGGGTCAACTTCCAGTTCGGGTGCGAGGCGGCCTGGCGGATCTGGAAGGGCAAGCTCACCGAGCTGTACCGGAACCCGAACTACGCCGGGATCACCACGGAGTTCTGGGGCTCGTGCGACGCGGTCGGCGGGCGCGAGGAGTGGGTGGTGTGGGGCACGCCGAACTGCGGCAAGGGCCAGCCGGGACAGTTGGCCCGGGTCGGACACGGCGCCTCGCCGGCCAGGTTCCGCGACGTCCAGGTAGGGGTGCGCTGAGGTGCCCGGCCCCATCGGTCCCGATGAGATCCGAACTGTGGCCGAGGCCGCGCTGGACCTCCGCCACGCGGACGGCGTGGAGGTGCTGCTGTTCCACGAGTGGGGCGGCCTGACCCGGTTCGCCCGTTCGTCGATCCACCAGAGCACGTGGCGCGAGAACACCGCGGTCCGCGTTCGGGTCATCTCGGGTGGCCGCGTCGGCGTGGCCGGCTCGAACGACTTCTCGCCCGAGGGCGCGCGCAAGGCGGCGGTGGAGGCGCTGGAGCTGGCCCAGGTCAGCGTGCCCGACCCGAACTTCCCCGGCCTCGCTCCCAAGGCGGACGTGCCCGAGAAGGAGAGCGGCTACGACGAGGCGACCGCCACGGCGACCCCGACGCAGCGCGCCGAGAGCGTGGCCGCCCTGGTCGGACAGTTGACCGGGGGCTTCCACGCCGCGGGCGCGTTCGAGACGAACGCCTCCGAGGTGGCGCTGGCGAACACCAAGGGCCAGTTCTGCTACGCCCCGACCACCCAGGCCAAGCTGACCACCGTCGTGGCGGGAGCCGGTTCGGGTGCGGCCGACGTCATCGCCGTCAAGGTCGGGGACATCGACCCGGAAGCCGTGGGGCGCAGGGCCTTCCAGAAGGCGACGGACAGCCAGAACGCCGCGGACCTCGCTCCGGGCCGGTACGAGGTGGTGCTGGAACCCCCCGCCGTGGACACGCTGGTGGGGTTCCTGTCCTACATCGGCCTCCAGGGCAGGCTCATCAGCGAGGGCCGTTCGCCGTTCAGCGGCAAGGCGGGGCAGAAGGTGGTCGGCGAGAACATCTCGATCTACGACGACGCGCTCTCCCCGCTCCTGCCGGGCCTGCCGTTCGACTACGAGGGGACGCCGAAGCGCCGCATCGACCTCATCTCGGGGGGCGTGTTCCTGACGGGCGCGCACGACCGGCGGAGCGCGGCGCTCGCCGGCACGGAGTCGAACGGCTGCGCGCTGCCTCCGCCCAACCCCGACGGCGGCCTCCCGCTGAACCTGTTCCTGGCGCCGGGCGAGGCCACCCTGGAGGAGATGATCAAGTCCACCTCGCGCGGCCTGCTGGTCAGCAGGTTCCACTACACGAACATCGTCAACCCCATCGAGACCACCCTCACCGGCATGACCCGGGACGGCACCTGGCTCATCGAGGACGGCCGCATCGTGGGTCCGGTCAAGAACTTCCGGTTCACCCAGTCCATCCTGGACGCGCTGTCGAACGTCGAGCTGATCGGCGCTGAGACCGAGACCTGCGCCGAGATCGCCCTGACCCGGGTGCCCGCGCTGAAGATCGGCAGCTTCAACTTCAGCAGCGCCAGCGACCACTGAGCCGCCGTTGACTCCGGGCGTTCTCCTGCTGCTGGGTGGAGGAGTCCTGCTCACGGCGGGCGGCCTACTCGCGGTTCGTTCGACAGGACGCTTGCTGGGAGCCGGCGTGCCGAACGCCCTGGGCGTCCTGCTGCGGTACGGGTTCGACCTGGGGCCCATCGCGGTCATCCTGGTGGCGGTCCTCCGGAAGCAGACCTCGATGGCTTCGGGCACGACATTCGGCGTGGTGGTGGTGCTCATGGCGGCCGGGCTGGGCGCCGTGGCCATAGTGGGCCGGCCGCTCCCCGCACCGCCCGGACTGGCGGGGCTCGGGCCCGCCGCCGGCCTGATCCTCGGCGCGATGGTCCTGGTGGATGCCACGGTGACCCGGTTCGAGGGGCTGAT
>DAIMKN010000127.1:0-6307 GCA_036721725.1 Actinomycetota bacterium | reverse complement strand
CCTGCCACAGGATCTCGTCGGCCATCAGGTTCCCGACGCCCGCGACGAACGTCTGATCCATGAGCGCGGCCTTCGCCCCGCCCCGGCGCCGCGACAGCCGCTGCAGGAACTCGCGGCGCGTCACGGTCAGCGCGTCGGGGCCGAGGGGGCCGAGGATCTCGGCGGCCTCCCGCCCGTCGTGAGCCAGCCACACGCCGCCCAGCTTTCGCATGTTCCGGTACCGGAGTTCGCCGCCCTCCCGGAACGTGATGAGGAGACGGTCGTGGCGATGGCGGCCGGCCGCGTCCTCGCCCCACCGGAAGTGGCCGGTCATCCCGAAGTGCAGGATCAGCGCGGGACCGTCGGCCGTCCAGCACGTCAGCCACTTCCCGATGCGTTCGGGCTCCGCGTCGAACCTGCGACCGGCCAGCGCTCCCTGCAATGCCTCGGGCGTGGCGTTCCGGACGATGGTCGGGTCGGCCGTGACCTCCGCGATCGTTCGGCCCACGGCATGCCGAACGAAGAACCGGCGGAAGTGTTCGACGTCGGGGAGCTCCGGCATGGCTGGCGTCAATTGTGGCGCACGCCGCTCGTGTCCCCTTGAGCCGGAAAGCCGATGGGCGTAGCCTGCGGCTTGCATGCCACGAACGCCGCACCCGAACGCGAAGCCGCAGCCGATCGTCGCGGCGGCGGTGCAGGCGACGCCGGTCTTCCTTGACCGCGAGGCCACGGTGGCCAAGGCGTGCTCGCTGATCGCGGAGGCGGCGAAGAACGGCGCGGGACTCGTCGTTTTCCCCGAGACGTTCGTGCCGACGTACCCCGACTGGGTGTGGCGGGCCCCGCCGTGGGCCGACGGTGGTGCGCTCTTCGGGCGGCTCCTGGAGAACTCGGTGGTGGTCCCGTCCCCGGCCACCGAGGCGTTGGGTCGGGCGGCGCGGAGGGCGAAGGCGTTCGTCTCGATTGGGGTGAACGAACGCGACCCGCACGGTTCGACCCTCTACAACACGCAGCTGTACTTCGGGCCGGACGGCGCGCCGCTGGGCAAGCACCGCAAGCTGATGCCGACCGGCGGCGAACGCCTGGTGTGGGGGATGGGCGACGGTTCGACGCTCGCGGTGTTCGACACGCCGTTCGGCCGGCTCGGCGGGCTGACGTGTTGGGAGAACTACATGCCGCTGGCGCGCTACGCGATGTACGCGCAGGGCGTGGACGTGTGGTGCGCGCCGACCTGGGACAACAGCGATGTGTGGGTGGCGACGCTCCGCCACATCGCCAAGGAGGGGCGGGTGTTCGTCATCGGCGTGGCGCCGCTGCTCCGAGGCTCCGACGTCCCGCCCGACATCCCCGGACGCGACGAACTGTGGGGCGGCGAGGATGACTGGATGTGCCGCGGATACTCGGCGATCGTCGATCCTAGCGGGTCAGTGCTGGCGGGACCGCTGGTTGAGGAGGAGGGCATCCTCTACGCGGAGGTCGACGCCTCCGTGGCGCGGGCGGCGCGGCAGGAGTTCGATCCGGTGGGGCACTACTCGCGCCCGGACGTGTTCCGTCTCAGCATCGACACGTCGGCCAGGCCGCCGACCGCCTGATCGTCAGTCCTCCTGAGCCACCTCGTCCAGGTTGCGCAACATCGCCCGGCGCAGGCGTGGGATCGAACGCCCGCTCCAGACTGCTTCTGCGGCGAACCCCAGCATCAAGAAGATGTTCGTGATGCGGAAGGGGCCTGCCGTCCGCCACGCCGCCACGACCTCCAGGATCGACCCGAACGCGCAGACGACGATCATCACTTTCCGCTGGCCGAGCAGTCGCTGGCACCACCCCGCAGCCATCAGCGCCCGATGTGGCGGCGAGGCCTCCCCACGCGCGCTCGGCGACGGATGTCGTCGCGGGCGGCGGCTCCGATGCTCAGCCACTGATCGCGAAACTCGCTCCCGGTTGGGATCCCCGATGCACGCTGGTTCCGAGCGGGGAGCCGCAGGAGCGACCGGTCCCCGTCTGCGTCGTTGTCGTCGGTCGGGCGGTTCACGAGAGCGGTTCTACCCCATCGCGGCCACCTGCGAGCATGGAGGCGCATGGACCACCGAACGTTCGTCATCGTGGGAGGCGGGCTTGCCGCGGGAGCCGCAGTGACAACGCTTCGCACCGAAGGGTTCGACGGCCGCATCGTCGTGTTCGGCACGGAGCTGCACGTCCCGTACGAACGCCCGCCGCTCTCCAAGGAGTACCTGCGCGGCGAGGCCGAACGTTCGTCCCTGTCGCTGCGGCCGGCCGCCTGGTACGGGGAGGCTGCGGTCGAGCTCCGTCTGGGCGAGACCGTGGCGCGCGTCCACCCGTCCGAGCATCGGATCGAACTGGCCGACGGCGAACGCGTCCCCTACGACCGGCTGTTGCTGGCGACCGGCGGACGGAACCGGTCGCTCGCCGTTCCCGGACACGACCTGGACGGGGTGCTCGGCCTGCGGACGGTCGAGGACGCCGAACGCATCCGGGCCGAGGCTTTGCGAGCTCGCAAGGTGGTGATCGTGGGGGGCGGGTTCATCGGCGTGGAGGTTGCCGCGTCGCTCCGTTCGATGGGACTCGAGGTGGAGGTGGTCGAGTTCTTCGCCTTGCCGCTGCTCCGGGTCGTCGGGGAGGAGGTGGGCCGGCTGTACGAGGCCATCCACCTCGACCACGGCGTGCGGTTCCGGTTCGGTGAGGCCGTCCAGCGTTTCGAGGGCAGCGGCGGACGCGTGGAGGCGGTGGTGACGGACCGGGGCTCCCGTGTGGAGGGCGACTTCGTAGTGGTCGGGGTGGGCATCCAGCCGAACGTGGAGGTGGTCGAGGGCACCGAGATCGCGGTGGAGAACGGCGTGGTGGTGGACGAGTATCTCCGCGCGACCGCGCCCGATGTGTTCGCCGCCGGCGACGTGGCGAACCACCTCCATCCGGTGTTCGGCCGGCGGATCCGGGTGGAGCACTACGACAACGCGCTGAAGCAGGGCGCGGCCGCGGCGCGGAACATGCTCGGCACCGACGCGGTGTTCGACGATACGCACTGGTTCTGGTCGGACCAGTTCGAACACAACCTGCAGTACGTGGGGTTCGCCGCCGAGTGGGACCGGTTCGTGGTGCGGGGAAGCCTGGAGGAGCGTCGATTCGTCGGGTTCTACGTTCGGGACGGCGTGGTGAAGGCGGTGGTCGGCGTGGACCGTGGACGCGACGTTCGACGCGCGGCCGGTCTGGTGCGCGCTGCGCGGCCGGTGGACCTGGGCGCGTTGCAGGATGAAGATGTCGACCTCAAGAAGCTGTCGCGTTCGCTGGCCTCGACGGACTGAGGCGCGAGAGTTGTCGGGTCGCACGGTGGGTACGGAGGGAGGCCGGGAATGAGGATCGGGATGGTGGGGCTGGGGCGGATGGGCGGGAACATGACGACCCGCCTGATCCAGAAGGGCCACCAGGTGGTGGCGTTCGACCCGAACCCTGAGGCGCGGGCGAACGCGGTGAGCGGCGGCGCCGAGGAGGCCACGTCGCTGGACGAGCTGGTGGCGAAGCTGGAGGCCCCTCGCACGGTGTGGATCATGGTGCCCGCCGGCCCGATCACGGACTCCACGCTCGAGGCGCTCCGGGGAACCATGTCAGAGGGGGACGCCATCATCGACGGCGGGAACTCGAACTGGAAGGAGTCGATCCGGCACGGCGAAGCGCTCAAGGCAAACGGAATAGCGTTCCTCGACGCGGGGACGTCCGGTGGGGTCTGGGGGCTGGCGAACGGCTACTGCCTGATGGTGGGCGGCGAACGCGAGGCGTTCGATCGGGTGGAGCCGGTGTTCAAGGCCCTCGCGCCGGACGACGGTTACGCCTGGGTGGGCGGCCCGGGCGCCGGCCATTTCACCAAGATGGTTCACAACGGGATCGAGTACGGCCTGCTCGCCGCGTACGGCGAGGGATTCGAGATCCTGAAGGCGTCGCAGTTCGAACTCGACCTGCCAACCATCGCGGGCATCTGGCGCTACGGCAGCGTGGTCCGGTCCTGGCTGCTCGACCTCCTGGTCGACGCGTATCAGCGGGACCTCGGGTTGAACGACGTTCGGGGCTACGTCGACGACTCGGGTGAGGGCCGGTGGACTGTGCAGGCCGCCATCGAGGAGAGCGTGCCGGCCTTCATGGTCACTTCGGCCCTGTTCCTGCGGTTCGCCTCGCGCCAGGAGGAGTCCTACGCCGCCAAGGTCATCGCGGCCCTCCGCAACGAGTTCGGCGGCCATGCCATCCATCCGGAGGAACATCCCGCCGCGCCCGCGGCAGCCGAGACCCCCGAGTCGCCCGAGGCGGTCCCGGGCGGTGAGATGTAGATGGCGGCTCCGAAGCCGGCTGAACCGCAGGCGGCGGTCATCTTCGGCGCGTCCGGAGATCTCACCAGGCGCAAGCTGATCCCGGCCTTCTACCACCTGTTCATGGAAGGGCTCCTCCCGGAGGGGTTCGCCATCGTCGGCTACGCCCGCTCGGAGATGACCGACGCCGAGTACCGCGACAAGGTCCGGGCGGCGCTGAAGGAGTTCGCCCGGTGCGAGCCCGCCGGAGAGGAGTGGGACGAGTTCAAGAAGCGCGTGACCTACGTGCCGGGCGAGTTCGAGAGCGAACAGGCCATGGACGAGCTCCGCGACCATCTCGAACGGACCGACCGCGACCAGGGCACGAACGGCGGCCGGTTCTTCTACTGCGCGACGCCGCCGGCGGCCTATCCGCAGATCGTTCGACGCCTGGCGGAGAGCGATCTGCACAAGGACGCCAAGATCGTCATCGAGAAGCCGTTCGGCAGGGACCTGAAGTCCGCGCGAGCCCTGAACGACACGCTGCACGAGGTGTTCCACGAGAACCAGATCTTCCGGATCGACCACTACCTGGGCAAGGAGACCGTCCAGAACATCTGGGCGCTCCGCTTCGCCAACGGGATGTTCGAGCCCATCTGGAACCGCCGCTACGTCGACCACGTGCAGATAACCGTGGCCGAGGAGATCGGCATCGAAGGGCGGGGTTCGTTCTACGAGCAGACCGGCACGCTCCGCGACATGGTCCAGACGCATCTGTTCCAGATGCTCACGATCCTGGCCATGGAGCCGCCGGTGAGCTTCGAACCCGACCGCCTCCGCGACGAGAAGGTCCGCGTGCTGCGTTCGATGAAGCCGATCGATCCGTCGAACGTCGTCCGCGGTCAGTTCAAGGGCTACCGGGACGACCCGGACGTGGCGAAGGACTCGCAGGCCGACACGTACGCCGCGCTTCGGGTCGAGATCGACAACTGGCGATGGGCGGGCGTGCCGTTCTACCTCCGCACCGGGAAGAATCTCAAGCGCAAGGTCACCGAGGCCTCGCTGTTCTTCCGCCAGGTCCCCTACAACGTCTTCGCCGGCACCGGCGCCTCACCGCTCGGCCGCGACGCGCTGGTCATCCGGATTCAGCCCGACGAGGGCATCTCGCTCAACCTCAACATCAAGCGTCCCGGCGTCGGCCTCGAACTGGACCACGCCGAACTCGACTTCGACTACGACACCACCTACGCCGCCCCGCTCATCGAGGCCTACGAACTGCTGATCCTGGAGGCCATGCACGGCGACCACACCTTGTTCACGCGCGAGGACGAGGTCGAACGGGCCTGGAAGGTGCTGCAGCCGGTGCTGGATGACCCGCCGAAAGTGGCGTTCTACAACAAGGGCACCTGGGGCCCGAAGGAGTCCGACGAGCTCCTCCTCCCTCGACACTGGCGCGTCGTGCCGCCACGCGACGAGTGACGCCGCCGGCCGCGACGACGACGGCCTCCCCTTCTCCCGAAGCGGGCAGCCCGCGCGGACCCCGTACGATTGCCGCCGTCTCCACCCGACGAGTCCCAGGAGGAACGCCATGCCGAACGAGATCATCGATCGCTCCCTGTTCGACAAAGCCATCGACCTCACCGCGATGGCGCTGCGCGGCGCCATGGGCGGGGAGAACAGCCAGCCGCCGGCCTACGCCGCCGAGGTGTTCCGGGAGATCTGGGGCGCGCTGAAGGAGGCCGCCCAGGACCTTCCCGACCGCGCCCGCGCCGGCTTCTAGGAGGGCCGCAGCGCCGGGATGACCTTTGCCGCGAACAGCTCCATCGCGCGGGCCGACGTCTCGAATGCCATCCCCGGGTACTGGAGCCGAACCACCAGGTGGAAGTCGTGGCGGGACCCGAACGCCTCGATCATCGGGCGGAGCCGCCGCACGACCTCCTCGGGCGTCCCGGCAGGCGTGACGATCCGAAGGGTGGCGTCATCGGGGGGTTCGCTCAGGTAGCCCTTCCCCGGCGTGTCGCCGCCCGCCGCCCACCCGCCGT
>DAIMKN010000126.1:0-6310 GCA_036721725.1 Actinomycetota bacterium | reverse complement strand
CGCATCGCGGTCTGGGCCTGGCGACGCCTGGGGGCTCGGGAGCCGAACTGTACCAACGAACAGCGGGCCTTCAGCTCCGTCGGCGAGACCTTCTGGGCGGACTGATCCACCAGTACGCGCGTGCAGCATGACGAATCCGAGTATTGGCACCCTTCAGGTAGAGATGCGCCGCTCAGGAGGCGAATCGGAGTTCTGGGCATCCCTCAGGCTCGGGAATCGCGTGAGCGCGGTCGGCTGACGGCCGTCGCCGGCCTCCAGGGCTGCTCGTCAGGCCGGGGCGGCTTGTGCTGCGTTCACGGCGGTCGCTCCGCCCCCAAGAGCCCGTGAGACCCGCGCGACCCACGGCGTCGCCCGGAGGCGTTCGAACTCCGACATCGCGCTCGACAGGAGCGAGACGGCATCCTCGGCTCTGCCTTGAGCCGAGAGCCACTCCCCGTGTTCCGCCGCCGATCCCGCTTCCCAGGCCGACGACCCGAGCGCGGCGAACCCCTCCTCGGCCGCTCTGAACAGCCGCTCGATCTGCCGGTGATCCCCTCCCCGGGCGACCAGCAGTCGCGCTTCCAACCGTCCTCGATTGGCCTCCAGCATCGGCGAACGGTCCCCCGGCGAAGCGGCCACGGCCACGGCCAGCAACCGTTCCGCCTCGTCCAGGTCCCCGAGGTCCATCGCCGCTTCGACCCCCTCGATCAGGGCCAAACGCGACGGCATGTCTTGCGTTCCGAGGGACCGGCGGATCTCGATCCCTTCCTGGGCGGCCTCCAGCGCCTCCCGCGGCTTCCCCTGGGCCCGCAGGAACGCCGCCGTCGCCCCCGACAGAGCCGCCCGTACCTGGATCTCCTCCTGCTTGCTGCCTTCCAATCTCCGAAGGATCTCCGCGGCGCGCGCCACGTCTCCCCGGGCGATGGCCACCCACACGAGCGGGAGCAGTTCGACATCGAACAGCTCCACCACCACGTCGCTGTCGATCAGTTCCCGTCCGAACCGATCGGCCTCGTCCCACCGACCCATCCAGACGAGGGGGCCGACGTGTCCCGCGACGAACTTCCACCGCCAGGATGCGTGTCCGAGCCTGGTGGCGACGTCGAGGCCCGATGCGGCCAACCGCAGTGCCTCGGCGTACCGGTCCCAGCGCTCCATGAACGCCGAGAGGTTGTTGGTCGAACGCAGCACGACGTCACTCAGGCCCTCGCGCTCGCTCATGGCCAGGGCGTGTTCGAGGAGCGCCGTGGCCTCCTCCGTCCGTCCACGGTCCACGAGCATGATCCCCTTCGTGTTGAGGGCGTGGCCGAGGACCATCAGTGTGCGTTCGCGCTCGGCGGCCGCGAGCGCCTCGTCGATGATCGGCAGGCATTCCTCGTTGTGGCCC
Organism: Actinomycetota bacterium; assembly: GCA_036721725.1. Lineage (GTDB taxonomy): Bacteria > Actinomycetota > UBA4738 > UBA4738 > UBA4738 > DAIMKN01. The sequence goes on along the minus strand of DAIMKN010000126.1, from coordinate 4,944 downwards.
GTGAAGAGCAGGAGGCGGGCGAACTCCGCAGCGACCTCGGCGAAGTCGGCGTCGTGCAGATCACGCATGGCCTCATAGGCCCCGCGGAGCCGTTCGGCGCCACGCTCGAGCTCTCCTTCCTGATAGTCGAGGCCTCCCAGGCTCGCCAACGCCTTCGCCGCCGACCGGCCCTGACCCGCCTGTTCGAATCCTTGCGCCGCCGCCTCGTCGTGCTCTCTGGCCCCCTTGAAGTCCGCGATCCGCCAGGCCATGTCGCCCGCCCGGTGGTGCAGCTCGGCCGCTTCCAGCGGGTCGTCGATCAGCTCGAGGGCTTGTTCGAAGTACCGCAGCGCTTCGGCCGAGGCCGCGAGCGACGAGGACCGGTCGCCCGCCTGCGTCAGCGCAGCCACCCCGCTCGCACGGATGTCCGCCGCGTCGGGCGCGTCGGGGGCGGCCCGCCACGCCTCCACGTAGTGCGAGGCGATCACTTCGACGACCTCGTCCTCCCCGGCGCCCCATGCCTCGGACAGGTGCGCGGCGGCCGCCAGGTGGCGGGCCTTCCGATCCTTCCTCGACAGTGTGTCGTAGGCGACCGTCCGGACCAGGTCCTGGAGGAATCCGTACTGACCGCGCTCGGGCGAGCGCGGGTCCGCCTGAACCCCGAAGATCTCCTTCCGGACCAGCGAATCAAGCAGTGGCTGCAACTCTGCCTCGCCCCGGCCGGTCACCGCGGCCAGCGCCGGCAGCGGGAACGACTTGCCCAGCACCGCCGCGTCTTGGGTCAGGACCCGTTCCACCGTGGGCAGCCCGTCCAGCCGGGCCGCGATCAGCGCGTGGAGGGTCTCCGGGACCTCCAGGGCTTCCACCGGGCCAGTCAGCCGGTACGCCGGCCCGTCCTCCACCAGCAGACCCCGGTCCAGAAGCATCCGAACCGTCTCGATCGCATACAGGGGTACGCCCTCCGCGCGGGCCAGCATCTGCTGGCGGGTGGTTGCCGGCAGTCCCGGGACAAGCCCGTCGACCAGTTCTTCCATCGCGGCGGGTGCCAGGGGCTCGAGGTACAGCGTGGTCACGCCACGCGTCCCCGCGACGAGGAACGGATGCCGTTCGGCCACCTCGGGCCGGCCCAGCGCCAGCACGAATATCGGGTGGTGACGCGACCAGCTCATCAGGTATTCGACGAACTCCACCAGCGAGGGGTCCGCCCACTGCATGTCCTCGACCACGAGGATCACGGGGTTGCGCTCGGCCAGGCGTTCGAAGAACACCCGCCACGCGCTGAACAGATCGCGAGCGTCCGGGGCGGTTCGATCCTCCAAGCCCAGCAGGTGAGCGAGCCGAGGCTCGATCCAGGCCCGCTCCTCGGGGTCGGGCAAGAGGTCGGCCAGGGCACCCTTGAGCTTGACGCTGGCGGCGGCCGGGTCCTCCCCTTCGAGGATGCCGAAGCGGCCCCGGAGCATCTCCGCCAGCGCCCAGTAGGTCACGCCATCTCCGTAGGACAGGCACCGACCCCGGTGCCAGAAGGCCGTGCCCGAGAGTCCGTCGATGTACTTGAAGAACTCCCACGACAGCCGCGACTTGCCGATGCCGGCGATCCCGATCACCGAGACCTGATGGGCCTTTCGCTCCTCCGCCGAGGCGTGGAACGCCTCCTTGATCACGCGGAGGTCGCGATCGCGCCCGACGAACGGCGCCTCGAGTCCAGGCGACTTCAGCGCGCCGCCCCGGCCGCCCACAACGCGGAGGGCCCGCCACAGGCGCACCGGTTCGGTCTTGCCCTTGAGCTCGTGCGAGCCAGCGTCCTCGTACACGACGGCGGCCTCGGTGGCCCGGTGCGTCGTGTCCCCCACGAGCACGGTTCCCGGCTGGGCGGCCGCCTGGATGCGAGAGGCCGTGTTCACAAGGTCACCCGCCACCATCCCCTCGCCCGCGGCTTGGAGGTTCACGGCGGCTTGGCCGGTGAGCACGCCCGCCCTGGCCTTGAGTTCGGGGGCTCCGACCTCGGCTCCGAGCGCCGAAATGGCCTGGACCAGGTCGAGTGATGTCCGAACGGCTCGTTCGGCGTCGTCCTCCTGGGCGGTCGGCGTGCCCCACACGGCCATCACCGCGTCGCCGATGAACTTCTCGACGGTACCTCCGTAGCGCGAAACGAGCTGTCGGCACGTGTCGAAGTAGCGCGAGAGCAGCTCGCGGACATCGTCAGGGTCTCGGGACTCCGAGAGCGTGGTGAAGCCCACCAGGTCGGCGAACAGGACCGACACCAGCCGACGTTCGGAAACCGGCGGGCCGACATCCGGCCGCGGTCCGCTGACGCCGGCCCGCTCATCGCCGGCGGAACGGAGCGTGGCGCCGCAGTCGCCGCAGAAGCGGTCCTCTGGTTGGTTCGCCGCCCCGCACGCGGGGCAGGTCACCGCCAAGGCCGCGCCGCACCGAGAGCAGAACTTCCGTCCCGGCCGGTTCTCCGTGCCGCAGTTCGAACAGGTCATCCGAGCGTTCAGCCTACTCCGAGCCGCCCGGCCGCGGCGGCCGCCGTCTTAGACGGGGACGTCGACCGTCTTGCCGGCGAGAAGCCGCTCGCCTTGCCGCTCGCGACGTTGCGAAGCCGCGCCCTGAACTGGTAGGTGCCGCCCGCCTGGGCCGGGCCGAACAGCCCATGCGCGCCCTGCCAACCCACGTCCGGTCCCGGTGGGTTCCACGGTGTCCATGACCCGAAGTGGCTGACCCAATCGAGCCGCTTGACCGAGAACCATGGGTCGCGGCCGAAAACGTCTCCTGCGCGGCGAGGAACTCGGGGGCGCGCGGCGACGAGAACAAGCGCAAGACGTTCGGCTCCGGATCGATCTGCGCGAGCGCACGCAGGGGGTTTCCGCGCCGCGCGTAGTCGGCGGTAATCGCGCGCGCCTCGCTCGCGTGGATCAGCTCGGCGCCTCTCGTGACTGCGAACGGGTGATGAGAGGCCTTCGTCGATCATGCCTTCCTCGGGACCCGCCTCCCAGTCGTGGTCCGGGATGAACGAGTAGTCGTGGAAGGTCGAGATGAACGAGTCAACGGTGGGCGTGCCGAACCGGATGGTGCCCTCGAGCGGTCCGCCCTCGAACCGGACGGGCTCCGGCAAGAGCTTCACGGGTACGCCGTAGACCGAGGCCACTTCTCGAACGGTCTCCTCCTGGCCAGGGAGCGAGAGCAGCTCGGTGATCCGGGCGAACTCGGCCCGCCACCCGTTCGGCCCGGCCATCGTCCGTCCCCACAATCGGGCCCTTCCCAGCACCGCGGAGCGCAGGCGCTCCTCCCAGTCCATGCCCCCGCCTCCCACCACCGCGTTCAGCTCACCCATGGCGTAGAGACCGCACCGGCACGCTGCAACGGGTGCCTCGTGAAAGCCGGGGCCAACGGGAAGCCGGTCGGATTCGGGAAGGACACAGATGGCGGTCGAAGGGCCACCGGAGTTCCACGGACGGTGCATGTCGAGCGCGACCGGGGCGAGGAGCCGGCGTCCCTTCACCGGGATGAGGAACCACATCCGGTAGCCATCTACAGCCTCTTCCTCGGTGAGGGTGACTTCGATGAGCGGCGTCCCGATGTCCATAGGCTCAGGCCGGCCGAGGTTGGTGTGGTCGGAGCGTGCCGACGACCGGGGCGACGTCGGAATCGATCGGGAGCGACTCCAGGTAGGCCGCGAACTCGTCCATCTCCTCAAGGAACGCTGCGATCGCGTCGGGCTGGGCAGGACGGCGCGGGGAGCCCATGGGTGCAACCCAGGCGCTCTGCAGACGGAACCCGCCGAACACGCCTTTGGGGGCCAGCACGAGCTCGGGTTGAGTGTCGCGGTTGGTGTCGAAGCCCTCGAGGAGCCGGAGGAATCTGGCCTGGTGCTCATGGTTGAGGCGTATCCACTTCTCCCTCTCGCCCTGGGCGCCGTACGGCCGGGCCGTCACGTCGATCCAAGGCTCGAGGCCTCGGTCGGCGTGGCCCTGGCAGGACCCGGAGGTGAGGAAGCCGTGGACGCGCAAGGCCACCACGACCCTCCTGATCCCCGGGTCAACGGGCTTCCCGAGGCCGTCGACGAGGCGGAGGATCTCCCAGCGTCCAGCCCGCCAGGCGGCGCCGTCAGCGTCGGGTCGGGCTGGGGGGAGGGGCATCTGAGCAGGGTACCGGCAGGCACCGACAGATCCTGAGCTGGGGACTTCGGGCGGTTCGCGAGCGGTGACGGTCAGCTACTGAGGGATGCCTGAAACTGCTGGGCAGCAACCGGTGACCAGGGTCGTCGCCGAGCGTCCATTCGACAACCCGATAGCCTTCTACCCGATGTCTGAGATCACCCTCACCGACATGAACAGGGCTCTCGTTCAGCTCACCTCTCCCGGGTAGATGGCCGAGGCAGGGTGGTCCCGCGAGTGGCCGTCCAGCTCATCGTACGGGTCGTTCAGCCAAAGACATGGGTCGTTTGAGAATGACAACTCCCCGTGGCCCCAGCGTGATGATCTGATCTGGCCCCACCCCCGCCTGGTTGGTCGTTCTCGGGACCGGCCCGAAAACGAGGCTCTGTGAGGCTCTGTGAGCCCCGTTCAGAGACGGGGTAGGGTCCTGGCCTTGCCAGAAACGGTGCCATCCAGGCGTCTTGGCTCCCTTCCGGCGTTCCACGGCCTGGCGGAAGCGCCACGACTCGGTGGGCGGTGAAGGTGAGCTGGTCGACCATCGCCTTGCACAGGCGGGGGGCTCGGGGAACACCTTGGTCCGCTCCCCCGAACGGGAGGTTGGTGGTCAGCGCGATGGAGGAGGACTCTGTGCGCTTGTCCAGGATCTGGAACAGCAGCTCGGCCCCGGCCTGTGTCAGGGGGACATAGGCCAGCTCATCAAGGATCAACAGGTCGGTCCGGCCTGGCCTCGGACCGGCTCCCAGGCGCTCAGGGCCGACGTGGTCGGAGTTCCTGAAGGCCCAGGCCGACGGCATCCTCGCCTGCGACT
>DAIMKN010000125.1:0-6312 GCA_036721725.1 Actinomycetota bacterium | reverse complement strand
TTTCGACCGGCGTTTTCAGGCCGCGGGTGCTACAGGTTTCGACCGGCGTTTACAGCATCGGACCCGATTGCCGCCAGACCGGTGGACCCACGAGAGAGTCGATGTACGCCCACGCCTCCGCGACAACTGGGTCATTGGAGATCGACTCGTAGGAGTAGAGGGTGCCCTTCGACCAGTACACCATCGTCGCGTCGCTCAGGTTGATGCGCCACGCCTCGGCCGGTTTAGGGTTTTGCTCGAAAGCTCCCTTGGTCAGGAGGTACCGCCGAACCTCATCGGCGTGCTCCTCCCGCACCCGCCACCTGCTACCCCTGCTACCCCCGCTACCCACCATTGCTCCGTACTCTCGCACAGTAAGTCCGGCCCTAGCGGTCGACGCTGCTGCGCGCGGGTGGCTCTCGTCAAGACCAACCCCACGTCGGCCACGTCAGCCCCCTGTCGTGGGCCCAAGGGCCGGCTCGTGGTCCGGTCGCAGCTCGGTTCTCCGTAGATGCTCCAGCGCAAGCTCAAGGTCGGGGTTCGCCCGGGCCGGGCGTCTCATGGACCTCATGGAGGACCGCGGGATCGTCGGGCCCAGCGTGGGCTCGAAGGCGCGGGACGTCCTGATGACCCGGGAGGAATGGCAGGAGAGCCGAGCTCGCGCCTAGAGCGTGGAGCCCGTCGGTGTTCCATCCCCGTCGGGTCGCGCCCTTGGCCTCCCCACCTTGACCCGCCGCCTCGTCCGGACATCCCAGTGGCGTGACATAGAGAAAGGTCGCACGCATACGCTCGCACGAGGCCACCGGCCTCCGTAGAACGAGGCCGTCTTCGGCGCTCTCTGGCTCTGGGGTTCGGACAGGAACGTCTCTCCGCTGGGGCGCCACGATGGCCCAAAATCGAGTCCAGAGGCGCCACAACGCGCCGAACCTCGCCGGTCCTTGCCGCCCCCCCCTCACCTTCTGGTCATGGAGCCCAAGGGCCCACGGCCCGTGTTCGGAATCGTCGCTCAGCCAGTTTGCTTGACGCGCCTGAGGGAGACCGCTGCTGCGATTCCCCACGCGATGCCCCCGAAGAGCGTCAGGTAGATGCCGATCGCGGCGAAGTTGGTGAGGTCCGCGAGTCCGGTGATTGCGACCACCGCAGCGAGGGCAATCTCGATTCCGCCGAAGACTCTCCGGCCTGGGTGGAGCGGACCATACCCGAGGTAGCCGGCCAGCAGGACTAGTCCGAGAAGGGCTGCAATCAGAGTGATGACTCCGTCGCCCTGAATCCCAAGCGCGCTTACGCCCAAGACGGAGGCCCACGGGAGGAACGCGGCGATCGCCGTCACGGCGCTGGCGATTCCGATCACCTTCAGAGCTGGCGCCATGTCGCCCAGCCGCGTTTGGGATCGGGCTGGCCGCTGGCCGAGTGGCGGCTGAGCGGGCTCCGTCCCCGTCGGCTCGGAGGCCGGTATCGGGAATGGTTCAGCGCCTGTCGACGGGCGTTCGGGCAAAGAACCATCCCCTGGCGGAGACGACATGTCGGGCCCCCTTCTCGTTCGTGCTCCCTGAGATCCGCCGCCTAGGCGTCTGGGCGTCGAACCGCGCGGCCGAGCCGCGCCTCGTGGAGCGCCGATGTCATTCGCGTGGACGATACAACTCGGCATCCGGGGACGCGAGTGCCCACCAGTTCCGACGACTGGGTCAGCGTCGACGCTCCTGGCCTGCGCCACGATGACCCAAAATCGAGCCCCAAGGCTCCACAGGGCGCCGAACCTCGTTGGTCCTTGCCGCCCCCTTGCCTCTCAGGACGGGAGCCCAGGAGGGCCCACCGCCCGGATCGATCAGATCAGGGGTCCGGCTCCCCCGGACAGGACCGCCCGGCCTCGCCGGGGTCCTTGTGGCACCGATAGCAAACCGGTCCGACGACCTGCCCCGTGCCGAAGATGCTGACCCGCTCCCCGACCCAGGCGCGGAACGCCTCGTCCGGGGTGAGGTCGTGCAGGACCACCGCGACCCATCTGTGCAGCTGGCGCCGGACGACTCGGATGGTTTTTGGGTCCATGTCGCTCTCCTCTCTGGGTCTGTGGGCTACGGGCGCGCTCCGTCCGGCCGCAGTCTGTGGCTGGGGAGGAACCGGTACTCGCTCTGTGGGGTGCGGGAGCGAGCTCTGAGGGCTGCGGTCCTCGCCTCCCGGACGCCGCCGAGCCTCTCTCCCCCCTCGTCTGTCCAGAAGTCCCGGGTGGAGTGGGCGAGCCTGCCTCCGTTCAGGAGCAGGTGGCGGCGCATCAGTCCGACGGCCCGCGGGACCGACAGGTCGAGTCCCGCGATGGCGCCCTTCAGGACGTAGCGGGCCAGTGGCGTCAGGCGGCCGATGGGCCGGATAGCCGCCCAGTCCAGCCCGACCGCTCGGCATCTGGCGAGGAAGAGGGGCGGTGGGACTCGGGTCCCTCGCTGGAGCACGTGGGCGTGGAGGATCGCCCTCGGGCTGACCTCGATGACCCAGACCGCCTGCCAGTCGTGGCCACGGGCCCTGAGGTCGGCGGTCAGCTCACGGATGGCCTCCTGGAGCTGGCGTACCTGCCCCTCGAGCTCGGCCTCTGAGGCTTGCGCCTCGCCCGCCGTGACGACCGCGGACCAGGTCGGGTTGGCGAGCTGGATGGCCCACGCCGTGACGAGTGCCAACCTCGGGCCGCACCAGCCGCACTTGCACGTCCCGCACCGCGCCGGCTTGACCTCGCCCGTCGCCGGGACGAGGTACCGGCCGCGGATCCTCGGGCAGTCCGTGGCGTCCCGCTCGTTCGGATGTTGAGCCATGGCCCGCCACTATTGGGGCTGGCTCTGACAAAGCCCATCAGCGTAGGACTTCGATACGTCGCCGCGTGCGCCAGCCCTGGCTCCGCACCTACCCCTCGGGGAGCGCCGTTCGTCGCCACACGGGGCCCCAGTGGCCAAGGCCGAGTCTCCAGCGTGGCCTCCAGCCGGCGGGGGGTCCGACTTCGGGATCGTCGTTCCAACAGGGCGGAGAGCCCGAGCGGAGCGTTCGCTCTGGGCCTGAGCGGCGACGCTTCGCGGAGGAAGGTCGGGCGGAGCCTACGCCGTCGGGGCGGCGGGTCGGAGAGGCTCATGGCGGTGGGCGTGTCCCTCCCCGGGTAGCCTTCGATGCGCTAACCGGTCGCACTACGAGACAAGTCCTTGGACGCGGGCGAGGGCCGCGTGCCCGTGAACCGTGGGAGTCGGGCGATGGGACCCGCCACTCGTCTCCGTGCCCGAGGAAGGACTAGCCAGCGTCTTGTTCGGCGCCCGTCGTTCCACGCTCGGCTAACGCGTTGGTCGCCTGCCGTGCCTGCGCCCAGGCGCAGCCGTGGGCGTGCTTCTGGGGACGAGTCTCGTCATTCAAGCCGCAGTACCGGCATACGTTGCCTCGATCGGAGGTCCAGCGCCACGGGTACTCCTTCGCCAGGGCCCTCGCCAGCTCGGAGAGCGTGGTGTAGAGGCCACATTCGGAAATGAGCTCCACGTCGTCCATGTGCCCACGCTCGATCTCGCCACAGCACTTGACGGCGTCCGCCCATGCGCAGTCGTCAGAGTGCAGATCGATCCAGAAGTGCTCCCCGCAGTACTGGCAGTCGAAGCCCGTGTCGTGGTACCAGATCCAAGGCGAGCGCCTGACGAGTTCCACCACGTGATCCCGCTCCGGCTCGCCCGATGGTGTTTGCGGTGCCAGACCAGTGTTGCGTGTTCGCCCCGACCGAGGACCGCTGACCGCGGCGGCGGTCGGCTTCTTCCGTCGAGGGTGTCCGTCTCCTGCTCTCTTGTCGGTCATGCCACTCAGTACGGTGCGGCAGGCCGGTCGTCCCGGGAGCGGCCCGGCCTGGGCCGGCAGACCGTGCAGGGTCGCCGAGCGACGCCAAATCTCAGAGCCCAAGGCTCGGCGGCGTGGGTACTGGCGCAAGTTCTGCGTTAGGGGGTCAGTCTGCGCGCCTGGGCGGGGAGCCGACAGCCCCTACCAAGCCGTGTCTGTTCGGCTCGATTCGACGACGGATCACTGCGGTTGTTCCCGCGCTTCGGCCCAGCTAGCTGACAGGCTTAGCCAGTAGGAGCTCGCAGTCGAGCATGGGACCAACCGTCCCCGGGGTCCCTTCAGTGCCCGGCATGGGTTCCCTGCTGTCTCAGTTGACGTGGGATCCCTCGAACCCGAAGTCCCCGATCCGAGCGGGGGAGCGCAAGGTGAGATGCACCCCCGGCCCCCACACCACGGCTCCGACACCACGGGCCGAGTAGCCCAGCGTCAGGATTCGGATAAGGGGGGCGCTCCCGACCCGAACGCGCCTGCCACACCCGCCCCTACTGCGGCCTAGGCTGCAGGCGGCGCCGGCCGCCGCGCCGGGGCGGCATACGTCCACAGGTCCTCACGAGTCGAAGACCAACATCCTCCGAGGACGGCCGGTAGATGAGCTGCGCCACGCCGTCGTTCATCATGAGCGCGAACCTGCCCTCCAGCACGGCCTCAAGCATCACGAACCGGGCCCTCGTCTCCATCGCCCACCGGTACGCGGCCAAGGACTTGTCCTCCAGCTCCGACACCGACAAACCCTCGCCGGCGTGGCCCGACGCCACTGCTGCGGCGAGAGCGTCGGACTCCTCATCGGTGATTCCCCACGCCTCCGGGGCCTTCTCCCACATGGCTCTCCTCCCCTCGTGCTCGGTCCGCATAGAGGAACCGCTGATCCCGGATGGGCTCTTCTTCCTCCTCTAGTACGGTTCTGAAGAGGCCTATCAACACCACGTCCATGACCTGCGGGTGGTTCGCGGCGACGGATCGGGCGGAGTGACCGTGGCCGTCTATGGGACCAACCGCCCCCGGGTCGTATCTCAAGCACCGTCAGAGCGTCTTGACCGCCTGCCTCCCAAGCAGCCAACCGCGTGTCCGACCAGCAACAACGATGCTCTGGGCAGCAACAAGGCAGCGCGCGGGACCGCCAACTAACAGACCTCGGCGGGCTTCGAATCGACGGGCCTCAGGGGAACGATGGATAGGAGTTAGAGGGCTCGAAACGTAACGCTCCTTCAACCGTCGAGCGACCAACCGTCGTCTCCTCGGGCTCCCGGGTGGGTTGGTGGGGCGTCGAGATACGTCCTTGGAGCTACGAGCTGAGGGCGATGGCGCGTTCGAGCAGCCGATCGGTCTCGGCGATGGCGGGCTTGGAGGCGAGGGAGGCGAAGATCTCTCGGGCGTCGCGGATGGCCTCGGTCGCTTCGGCCACCCGGCCGAGGGCGAGCAGACAGCGTCCCTGGCCGAGGAGCGCCTGGGCACGCTCCCACGGCATCTCGAACCGCTCCCAGCGCAGGGCGGCGTCGGCGAAGAGCTCGGCGGCTTCGGCGTGCGAGCCAAGGTGCTCAAGAAGGAGCGCCCGGGCGGTGGCCAGGGCGTGCTCGTACAGCGGGTAGATGGGCTCGAGGCCCTCGGTGAGGCGCACCGCGAGTTCGGGATCTCCCGCGGCGAGCGCCGCGCGGACCGCATCGGGGAGGTTCGCCGCGTAGTTCGTGTCGGCCCGGATGTTCGGGGACCGCTCGAGCTCGGCGAGGAGCGCGAGGGCGCCGGCTGGTTCCCCCACGGCTAGGCGGAGCGCCGCGGCTGCCGGGAACGCAAGGGCGAGGAACTGGGGCTCTGCCAGCTCCCGCGCCTTCTCCACGGTCCAGTCGGCGAGCGGGGCGGCCTCGGCGAGCTCCCCCCGCCGGGTGAGGACGCGCACCTGGGCCAAGCCCACCTGAAGGAGGGCGAACACGTCCTCGGCCGCCTCGAGGCGAGGGATGAGGTCCCCGGCCAGGGCTATGGCCTCCTCGAGGGAGCCGAGTTCGACGAGGGCCCCCGCCGTCCCAGCGGCGAACGCGAGCACGAACTCCTCGATCCCTCGGCGTTCGGCGAAGGCGCTGCCCTCCCGGAAGGCCTCGAGCCGCGCCCGCGGCCCCTCGATCGGCCCCAGGGTCTCGGCGAGGTTGTAGTGCAGCAGGGCGACTTCGCGCCCCAAGCCCTGGTCGGCTGCCGCGTCCATAGCCCGGCGCATGTCCTGCACGCCGCCGGCGTCTCCGAGGATGGCCCGTGCCCCGCCTCGGAACCCCAGGGCCCGGGCCGGCTCGGGCAGGCCGAGCTCTCCCGCCAGAGCGATGGCCCGGTCGGCGAAAGCGATCGCCTCGCGGTGCTCGCTCGAGATGAAACTCACCGCTGCCTGCTCGGTCAGGGCCACCGCCAGCTCGGGGGAAGGACCGAGTGGCTCGAGCGTCGCCACGGCCCCCGCCGCGACCTGCCGGTCCCGAGGGTCGCCCAGCCGGAACAGGACGATCGAGTAGC
>DAIMKN010000124.1:0-6356 GCA_036721725.1 Actinomycetota bacterium | reverse complement strand
TGATGGACGAACCGACCGGGCAGCAGGACGGCGCGACCGCCGAGGTGGTGATGAACGTTGTGCTGCAGCGCGTTCGAGAGCTGGGTGCGGCGCTCGTCGTGGCGACCCACGACGAGGCCGTGGCCGAACGGGTCGGCGTTCGCTGGTCCGTCGCCGATGGAGCACTTACGACGGGGGTGTTCGTACGTTCGGCTTGATGTGGGTCTCCGGCCTGGTCCGGCGGCGCGGCGCGCGACTGGCCGGGACGGCGCTGGGCGTGGCGCTCGCCGTCACCATCCTGGCCTCGCTCGGCGCGTTCTTCGCCGCGAGCAAGGCACGGATGACGCAGCAGGCCGTGGCCGGCGTGCCGGTGGACTGGCAGGTGCAGCTCGCGCCGGCGACCGATCCGACCCGGGCGGGGCACATCGTGGCCTCGGCGCCCGGCGTCACGGCGACCGTGCCTGTCGGCTACGCGGACACGACCGGCTTCAAGGCGACGGTGGGCGGCAGCCAGCAGACGACCGGTCCCGGCAAGGTCCTCGGCATGCCATCGAACTACGCGCAAACGTTCCCCGGCGAGATCCGGTTCCTGGTCGGCGCCCGCACCGGCGCCCTGCTGGCGCAGCAGACCGCGGCGAACCTCCACGCGGCCATCGGCACGATGGTGTCCGTGGGCCGCCCCGGACTTGCGCCGGCTTGCGTCCGGGTGACGGGCGTCATCGACCTCCCCTTCGCCGACTCCATGTTCCAGAAGGTCGGCGCGCCTCCCGGATCGGGTATCCAGGCACCGCCCGACAACATCCTGCTGTTGCCGTCCGACCAGTGGCACGCGTTATTCGACACGGTCGCCGCGGCCCGCCCCGGTGCGGTCGTGACCCAGTTCCATGTGAAGCTGTCGCCCGATCTGCCACCCGACCCTTCGGCGGCGTTCGCGAGCCTGCTGGCCCGGTCCCACAACCTCGAGGCTCAGCTCTCCGGTGGGGCGGCGGTCGGGGACAACGTCGGCGCGCTGATCGACGCCGCCCGCAAGGACGCGGTCTACGCCCAGTTGCTCTTCCTGTTCCTCGGTCTGCCCGGCGCGGTCCTTGCCGGACTGGTCACCGCGGTCATCGCCGGGGCGGGAGCCGAACGCCGTCGCCGCGAACAATCGCTGCTTCGCACGCGCGGTGCGACACCGACCGCCATCCTCCGGCTGGCGGGGGCCGAGGCCCTGCTGGTGGGCGTGGCCGGCTCGGCGGTGGGGCTGGTCGGCGCCGCGGTGGCGGGACATCTGGCGTTCGGGGCGTCCCGGTTCGGCGCGAACACCGGCCAGGCCGTGACATGGGGGGTGGCATCGGCGCTGGCCGGCCCGGCCCTGGCCGCGCTGACCATCGTGCTCCCGGCGTGGCGGGACGTTCGGAAGATCACGGTTCGCGCTTCCGCGGCGGCGGTCGGACGACCCAAGCCCGCGCTGTGGTCGCGGCTGTACCTCGACGTGCTGGCGCTGGCCGGCTCCGGCCTGTTGTTCTGGCAGGCGGTCCGCAGCGGCTATCAGGTGGTGCTGGCGCCGGAGGGCGTGCCCACCATCTCGGTGAGCTACCTGACGCTGTTCGCGCCGCTGCTGCTGTGGATCGGTTCGGCGTTGTTCTCGCTGCGTCTGGCGGACCTCGCGCTGCATCACGGCGGGCGGGTGCTGGACCGCCTGTCGCGCCCGGTGGCCGGTGGATTGTCGGGCGTGGTTGCGGCGTCGATGTCCCGGCAGCGTCGCCTGCTGTCCCGCGCGTTGGTGCTGATGGCGCTCACCGCCTCGTTCGCCGTCTCCACGGCGATCTTCAACGCGACGTTCGCCGCGCAGTCGCGCGTCGACGCGCAGCTCACGAACGGCGCGGACGTCTCCGTGACGACGGCGGCGGCCGCCGGACTGCCGCCGGACGCCCTGACCAAGGTGCGTTCGGTCTCCGGCGTCGCCGCGGCCGAGCCGATGCTGCACCGATTCGCCTACGTCGGCAACGACCTGCAGGACCTGTACGGGATCGATCCCACCACCATCGGCCGGGCCACAACCATGTCGAACGCGTACTTCGGGGGGGGCGCCGCGGCCGGCACGCTCGCCACGCTGGCCGCGCACCCGGACGGCGTGCTGGTGTCCGACGAGACGGTGAAGGACTTCCAGCTGCAGTTGGGAGACCTCGTTCGGCTCCGGCTTCAGTTCGTCGATCACGCGTACCACATCGTGGCGTTCCACTACGTGGGCGTGGCCCGTGAGTTCCCCACCGCCCCCCACGATTCCTTCCTGGTGGCGAACGCGGCCTACGTGGCCAAGGCGACTGGCTCGCCGGGCGTGCAGACCATCCTGGCCAGGACGAACGGTTCTCCGCCAGTGGTGGCCGCGCAGGTTCGCCGGGCGCTGGGCCCGGTGGTCGGGGCATCCGTGCACGACGTCGTCAGCGAGCTGCACACGACGCTGTCCGGACTCACGGCGATCGACCTGACCGGCCTGACCCGCCTGGAGCTCGGGTTCGCGTTCGTCCTGGCCGCAGCGGCCTCGGGGTTGGTGCTCGCGCTCGGTTTGGTCGAACGACGCCGAACGTTCGCCATCGCCTCGGCCCTCGGCGCGAAGTCGCGCCAGCTGGGTGCGTTCGTGTGGAGCGAGGCGTCGTTCGTCACGGTGGGCGGCGTCATCCTCGGCGCGGTGGCGGGATGGGGGCTCTCCTTCTTCCTGGTGAAGATCCTGACGGGGGTGTTCGACCCGCCGCCGGAGCATCTGTTCGTCCCGTGGGCCTACCTCGCCGTCGTGGCCGGGGTCACGGTCGGCGCCGTCGTGGTGGCGGCCGTGGGAGCCCTCCGTGCCACGCACCGCCCGGCCATCGAACTCGTTCGGGATCTGTAGAGTGCCGGTGGTACCGTCGCGCCGATGGACCGAACGGAGCGGCCGGGGAACTACGACGAACAGGCCTCGACGTATGACCGGACGCGCCGGGCCAGCCCAAGTCTCGCCGCGGTCCTGACCCGCCGGCTCGGTCCGGGTGCGGGCCGGCGGTTGCTGGACGTGGCGGGCGGTACCGGCAACTACACGCAGGTGGCGCGGGCGGCCGGGTTCGAACCGGTGATGGTCGATGTCTCCCCGGAGATGCTGGCCCGGTCGGTGGCCAAGGTCGGTCAGGGGCGCCAGGTCGTGGGCGATGCCATGGCGATGCCGTTCGCCGACTCGGCGTTCGACTGCGCGATGCTGACCCAGGCCGTCCACCTGATGAAGGACTGGCCACGGCTGTTACGGGAGGTCCGCCGCGTGATCCGCGAGGGGCCGTTCGTCCTCCAGGCGTACACCGCGGAGAACCTGGAGCACGTGTTCGTGTTCGACCTCTTCCCCGGGTCCACGCCCGACGCGGGCCAGCATCCGTCGCGGACAGACGTTGAACGTTCGCTCAGGGAAGCCGGGTTCGGGCGTGTGGAGGCCGAGACGTACGTCTACACCGACCAGTTCGATGCAAACCTCCACACGCTCCACACCGATGCGCGTCTCATCGCCGATCCCGAGCACCTGCGCAACACGTCGTGGTTCCATCGCATGCCGCCCGAGTCGCAGAAGGAGGGACTGGCCCGTCTGGCGGAGGAGCTTTCGACCGGCGCCCTGGAAGAACGGGTCGCCGCGTCGAACGCCGTCGCCGCCCGAACCGGCCATGGCACGGTGTTCGTGGCCACACCTTGAGGAGCCTGGGGTCGAACGGGCCGGGGTATATTCGAACGAACCACGCCTCGCGAGGAGGATCACCACCATGACGCAGACCGATCAGGACCCCGCCGCGGCGGAAGACGTGATGCCGCTTCTCGGCATCGACCACGTCGAGTACTACGTGGGCAACGCCCGGCAGGCCGCGTACTACTACTCGCGGGCGTTCGGCTTCCACATCACCGCGTACAGCGGGCCCGAGACCAAAGTTCGGGACCGCGCGTCCTATGTGCTCGAACAGGGCACGGCGCGCTACGTGTTCACCGGTGCCATGGGGCCGGAGAGCCCGATCGCCCAACACGTGTTCGAACACGGCGATGGGGTGAAGGACGTGGCGTTCCGCGTGCCGGACGCGGCGTACGCGTTCGACTACACCACCTCGCGGGGGGCCACACGGGTGCTCGAGCCGACGTCGTACGAGGACGACCACGGCAAGGTCATCCGTTCGACCATCGCCGCGTACGGCGACACGGTGCACTCGTTCGTCCAGCGCGACGACTACTCGGGGGTGTTCCTCCCCGGCTACCGAGCGGAGGAGCCGGTGCCCGACGACGGCCCCGAGGTCGGCATCGAACTCATCGACCACATCGTGTGCAACGTCGAAGAGGGCAAGATGAACGAGCTGGCCGGCTTCTACGCCCGCATCCTCGGGTTCGACCAGTTGGTGCACTTCCGCGACGACCAGATCTCCTCGGAGTACACCGCGCTCATGTCGAAGGTGATGTGGGACGGCAACGGGCGGGTGAAGCTCCCCATCAACGAGCCGGCTCCGGGCAAGAAGAAGAGCCAGATCGAGGAGTACCTCGAGTTCTACCGCGGGCCCGGCGTCCAGCACATCGCCATGCTGTCCCACGACATCCTGAAAAGCGTTGCGGCGCTGCGGGAACGGGGCGTGAAGTTCATCCGCGTCCCTCACAGCTACTACGAGGACATGAAGACGCGGATCGGCGACATCAACGAGGACATCGAAGAGGTCGAACGCCTCAACATCCTGGCGGACCGGGACGAGGAGGGCTACCTCCTGCAGATCTTCACCAAGAACGTCCAGGACCGTCCGACGGTGTTCTACGAGATCATCGACCGTCACGGGAGTCGTGGGTTCGGGCTGGGGAACTTCAAGGAGCTCTTCCTGGCCATCGAACGCGAGCAGGACGAACGCGGGAACCTGTAGACGCGTGAGCCTCCGCCGCCGCCGGGGCGAGCCGCGGCTCGGTGACCCTCGCGACGAGGAGTCACGAACGCTGAACCGGGAGACGTGGGTCTGCTCGTTCAAAGGCCACGTCATCCCGGCGGCGTACGTGGCACGCCTGCGACCCGAGGACGCGGGCCTGGGGATGGACCTTCCGGGCGGCCGTCGGCTTGCCCGGTGCCTGCGGTGCGACGTCTGGGTGGAGGTCCCGCATCCGGACAAGCCCGGCCGCGACACGTTGCCTCCGCTGTCCGAGCTGCAGTTGCCGCGCCGGGGCGCCGAGCTCCGCGAGGCCGTCGTCCTGCGCATCATCGCCCTGGACCGCGGCTTCCACTCCATCCTGTTCGCGCTCATCGCGGCCGGACTGATCTTCCTGGAGCTGAAGCTCACGGCGCTGAAGGGCTTCGCCGACGAGATCGTGAGGCGGTTCTCCTCGACCGCCGGTGAGACGGGCCAGGGCGGCAGCCGCAACGCCATCGTCACCGAGCTCCAGAAGCTCCTCCACCTCAACCCCCGGGCGGTAGAGATCTTCCTGATCACGGCGGTGGCCTACGCCATCGTGGAAGGGGTGGAGGCGGTCGGGCTGTGGCGCGAACGCCGGTGGGCGGAATACCTCACCGCGGTGGCCACGGCGGGGTTCCTGCCGTTCGAGATCCACGAGATCATCAAGCGCGTCACGGTCATCCGGGTCGGCGCGCTGATCATCAACATCGCCATCCTCGTCTACCTGGTGTGGAAGAAGCGGCTGTTCGGACTGCGAGGCGGAGCGAACGAACTGCGGCACGAGGAGGTCGATCGCGAGAAGCTGTTCGGTCCGCCCTCCATGTCGTCTTCCAAGTCGGAGGGCGAACCGCTGTCCGAGGGCGCCTCGGCGTGAGCAGCGATCCGGGCGAGCCCGAGCCCCACAAGGGCACCGGCGAGAGCGAACAGCAGCGGGTCAACCGAGAGCTCACCGAGCTCCTGAACGAACTCCGCGTGGCGCTGCCCGGCGTGCAGGTCCTGTTCGCGTTCCTTCTGGTGGTGCCGTTCAGCAACGGCTTCTCGCATGTGACCGCGGTCGAACGCGGTGTCTACTTCGGCTCGTTCCTGTGCGCTGCCATGACCTCAGCGCTCCTCATCGCGCCGTCCGCATACCACCGCCTGCACTTCCGGTCGCCGCCGCAGGACAAGGAACGGATGCTATTCACCGCGAACAAGCTGGCCATCTCCGGCACGGTGTTCCTGATGCTGGCCATCGCCGGTGTGGTCTTCTTCATCACCGACTTCCTCTATCACGAACCCTGGGGCGCGCTGCTGGCGGCCGTCGCGGCGGGAACGTTCGGCTGGTTCTGGTACGGCCTGCCGCTCACCCGCCGCGCCGCCATCCGGACCCGCACCGACCAGGCGATCGGACCGGGCGGAAAGCGCCCGGGCTAGAAGGTCGAGGTCTGGCCGAACATCTCGCCGAGGCGGGAGGCCACCTGGAAGTCGCCCTCGATC
>DAIMKN010000123.1:0-6373 GCA_036721725.1 Actinomycetota bacterium | reverse complement strand
TGTCCCGCAGCATCTTGGCCGAGCCCACCATCGTCTGGATGATGAGCTCGGTGGCCACGTCACGGGACAGTCCCAGCAGGATACAGGCATCGATCATGGCCTCGGCCAGCAGGAAGAAGTAGGCCGGCCCGCTGCCGCTGGTGGCGGTCACCGCGTCCTGATGCTTCTCCGCGAGCCGGATGACGCGGCCCACGGAGGACAGCAGTTCCTCTGCCACGGCCAGATGTTCGCCGCCGGCGTTAAGGCCGGGCGAGATGACCGACATGGCCTCGTCCACCAGCACCGGGACGTTCGACATCACCCGCACCACCGGCGTGCCCGGCGGCACGAAGCGTTCGATGAACGACGTCCGGATGCCCGCGGCCAGGCTGATGACCAGATGCTCCTCGGTCACGGAATCGCCGATCTGCCCGAGCAGCGCCTCCATGTCCTGCGGCTTCACCGTGAGCACGAGCGTTCGGGCCGAGCGCACCGCGTCCGCGTTCGAAAGCGTCGCGGCGATGCCGAGGCGTTCGGCCAGTTCCTTGACCCGCTCCTCGCGGCGCGCGGTGACGATGAGCTCGTCCCTCGTCCGGCCTTGTGAACGGAGCAGGCCGGACAGGAGCGCCTCGCCCATCCGGCCGCCGCCGAGGAACGCGACCCTGCGATCGCTAGGGGTCGCGTTGGCCTCTGTCATCGCCGCACCGCGTTCGACAGGAAGAAGTAGACGTTGGCGGGGCGTTCGGCCAGGCGGCGGGTGAGGTACGGGTACCACTGCGTGCCGTACGGGATGTAGACCCGGACCGGCTGGCCTTGCGCCACCAGCTCGGCCTGGATGTCGCGCCGAACGCCGTTCAGGAGCTGGAACTCGAACCGTTCCCGCGGGACGCCGCGCCTCGTCACGTACCGCGCCGCGCCGTGGACCAGCCGCGGGTCGTGCGTGGCGAAGTGGACGGTCGAGCCGGCCGACAGCAGCGTCGCGGCCAGCCGCGCGTAATTCCGGCGGATGTCCGGCATCCGCTGGTACGCCACGTCTTTGGGCTCGAGGTAGGCGCCCTTGGCCATGCGAACGATGGCACGCCGGCCGGCGATGCGCCGAACGTCTTCCGCCGTCCGGAACAGGTAGGCCTGCAGGCACACCCCGACGTTCGGGTAGCGTTCGCGCAGCGCGAGGTAGACCTGGAGCGTCCGGTCGACGTACTCACGGGCTTCCATGTCGATCATGACCAGGATCGGTTCGGCCTCGCCCGCCACCTGGAGCACGCGCTCCATGTTCTCCTGACAGGTCGCCGCGCCGAGGTCTAGGCCGAGCTGCGTGAGCTTCACCGAGATGTTCGAGCCGAACTCCGGCGATTCCCGGATGCGCTTCAGCGCCGCGACGTAGCCGTCCGCCGCCGCCGCAGCCTGGGCCGGCGAGGACACGTTCTCCCCCAGATGGTCGAGCATCGCCCGGATCCCGGCCGCGTCCAGGTCCCGGGCCGCGGCCATCCCCGCCTCCAGCGAATCGCCCGCCACGAACCGTTCGGCGATCCGCCGCCCGATGGGATGTTCTGTGATGAGGCGCCGGACGAACGAACGCTCGGTGGTCCACAGGATCGGCCCGCGCAGCACCGGACTCATCGCTCGGCCAGCCTTCGGGGCGGCAGCGTGGTCCTCACGGAGGCGAGTATAGGAACCGCCAACCGGCGCCCGCTCGCCGGTATCGTAATGGTCGATGCGAACCCTCTTCCGCGACCGCAACTTCCGGCTGCTCCTGACCGGCCAGACACTGTCGATGTTCGGCGACATCGCCCTGTTCTTGGTGCTGGCGATCTGGGTCAAGGAGCTGACTTCGTCGAACGCGGAGGCCGGCCTGGTGTTCCTGGCCCTCGCCCTCCCCGCGCTGGCCTCTCCGATCAGCGGCGTGTTCGTCGACCGCTTCCCCCGGCGCCGGGTGATGATCCTGAACGACCTGACCACGGGCCTGGGCGTCCTGGCCCTGCTGTTCGTCCACGACCGCGGCGACGTCTGGATCATCTTCGCGGTCGCGGTGTTCTACGGCGCGGCCCAGCAGATCTTCTTCGCGGCGCGCTCGGGCCTGCTGGTCTCGATGATTCCCGACGAGCAGCTGGGCTCGGCGAACTCTCTCCTGGAGTCGCTCCGCCAGAGCCTGCGCATCGGCGGGCCGCTCATTGGCGCCGGGATGTTCGCGGTGTGGGGCGGCGGGGCCGTGGCCGTGCTGGACTCCTCCACATTCTTCGTCTCGGCAGCGCTCCTCTCGATGCTCAGGGTCAGGGACCTCGAACGGGCGACGATCCGGCCGAGCTTCATCCGGGAGCTCCTCGCCGGTGCCCGGCACATCCGCTCGACGCGCGAACTCAGGCGGGCCGTCGCGGCGCTGGCCATGGCCGTCACCGTCGCCGGGATGCTCGAGGTGGCGCTGTTCGCCCTGACCGACGCCGGCCTCCACAGGCCGCCCACGTTCATCGGGGTGCTGGGCACCATCCAGGGCGCCGGATCCATCGTGGGCGGGTTGGCGGCGGCGCCGCTGATGCGGCGGTGGGGCGAGACCGCGGTCCTGGCGGGCGGGCTGGCGGCGCTCGGGGCGAGCCTCGGGATGCTGGCTGTGGCGACCCTCCCCGTGGTCGTGGTCGCCCTCCTCCTGATCGGCGCGTCGCTCGCCGCCGTCCTGGTGGCCTACATGACGCTCCTGCAGCGCCGAACGACGGGCGAGCTCCAGGGCCGCGTGTTCTCCGCGGCCGAGGCCATCATCACCGTGCCCTACACGCTGTCGATGGGCTTGGGCGCGGCGCTGATCGCCGTGATCAGCTTCCGGTGGATCTACGCCGCAAACGCCGTGGGGATGATCCTGGCCGGCGCGTGGCTGGCCCGGGGGTCCGGCCGCACAATCAGGGACGCTGCCGAGGTCGCAGCCCCCCGCAAGGATCTGTCCGCAGGAGTGCTCGCACCTTCGGAGGAGTTGCTCCCACCTCCGAAGGCCGGACACGGATAAGGCCCGAGAAACCGCCGACTCGTCGAAGGCCGAAACCTTCAACCACCAGCTGCCTCTCGGGCCAAGTGCTCCGAACGATCTCGGCGAGGTTCTGGCGAACCCTCGCGAGTCTCGGGTTCCGCCTTGCGGCGGCACGGCCCTCCAGCTGACTGGTCCGTCACGCCTCTTCGGTTCGGCTTGCGCCTCCCCGCCGAAACCCTTCGGTCCTGCCCGCCTTCCGACCTTCCCGAGGTCCGGTCCGGTTCTCCGTTCCCCCGCTCCAACCGTTCGGAGCAAGGCGGATTCTACGGATGGGGACGCTCGAGTCAAGACAGACAAAACCCCTGGTCACCACGCGTTGTCCCAGGTCAGCGCGTCGCGGTGATCACCGGCAGGCCCGAAGCCGAACGAATCGAAGTGACAAAGATCACGCCGTAGTGTGGCGTTCGAGCCAGGATTGATGGGCGCGTTCGAACTCCTCGCGATTCACGCTCATCACGACGTGATCGACCCACCGGCCTTCCTTCCAGGAGCGTTCGCGCAGGCGGGCCTCCTCCACGAACCCGCACCGGCGGTAGGACGCCACCGCCCGGTCGTTGTCCGCGAGCGTCCACAGTTCGACCAGGTTGAGGTCGTACCGGTCGAACGCGAACGCCAGCAGGGTCATGACCGCGTCGGAGGCGTAGCCCTGCCCCCAGAACTGGGGCTCGCCGATGTACATGTAGAAGCCGCAGATGCGGTCGCGGCGGCGGAACGAGTTCACCCCGATCCGTCCGATGGGGCGGTCGTCCACCAGGATGGTGAACGCGTGTCCCTGCTTGTGGGCCTCCTCGATGTCGTCCTTGACGTCGGCGAGGGAGTAGGGGCGTTCGTAGTCCATGTAGCGCCAGACCTCGGGATGGTTCATCCACTGGCGGATCAGCGGGTAGTCGCGTTCCTCCACGGGACGAAGGACGACGCGCTGGCCCTGGATCACGGCGCCGGAAAGGACATGCTCATCCCGCCCGGCGCAGGGCGACCTCGCGGTAGACGCTCGCGATGTCCGCGGCCGTGACGTCCCACGAGAACCGTCCGGCATGACGAACGGCGTTCGCCGACAGCCGGGCCGCGAACGCCGGATCCCGGAGCAGCCGAAGGACGGCCTCCGCGTGATCCGCGGGGTCGTGACCGGTGACCAGAAGGCCGGTCCGTTCATCCCGCACCACCTCGCACAGTCCGCCCACGCCGGCCGCGACCACCGGCGTCCCGCAGGCCTGTGCCTCCAGCGCCGCCAGGCCGAACGACTCCGAACGACTCGGCACCAGCACGACGTCGGCCGCCGCGTAGAACCGGGCCAGCTCGACGTGGATCTGGGGCGGGAAGAACCGTACGCGTTCGGCCACTCCCAGCTCGCGGGCCAGCGCTTCCAGCGATGCCAGGGTGCCGTCGGAGGCGGTGGTGGGACCGCCCACGATCGCCAGGGTCGCGCGGCCCGCCACGGCGGGGTCGCGCCGGGACGCCTCGGCCAATGTTCGGATCGCCACATCCGGCCCCTTCAAGGGCTGAAGGCGGCCCACGAACAGCAGGAGCGGCTCGGGACCGAACCCCAACTCCGCCCGGACCTCGGTCTTGGGCCGGGGCCGGAACAGCGTCCGGTCCACGCCCGGCGGGATGACCGAGATACGTCCCGCGCAGGCGCCGTACAGGGAGATCAGCTCGTCCGCCTCGGTGTCGGTCGGCACCAGGATGCGGTCGGCGGCGCGGGCCAGCGAACGTTCGCCGGCCAGGCGGATGGGCGGCTCGGGCGTGGAGCCGCCCGCGAGCGAACCGTTCTTCACCGCGCCGAGGGTGTGGAACGTGTGGACGAGCGGCGCGCCCCAGATATCCGCCGCCCGGAGCCCCGCTTGACCGGACAGCCAGTAGTGGCTGTGGACGACATCGTACGGCCGGGCCTCGGCCGGATACTGGCGAGCGGCCCGGTCGATCATCGTTTGAACGAAATGGTCGACCACCTCGGGGAGCGAGCCCTTCTCCATCGGAGCGCACGGGCCCGCTTGCACCCGGAACAGCTGCAGGCCGGACGCGAGGCGTTCGACCTCCGGCGCCCCGTCGCCCCGGCACCGCGTGTAGACGTCGACCAGGGTCCCGTCGGCGGCCAGGCGGCGGGACACGGAGGAGACGTAGACGTTCATCCCGCCGGCGTCACCCGTCCCGGGCTGGTCAAGGGGCGAGGTGTGCAGACTGATCAGGGCGACCCGCGACACGGGTCCGAACGCAGCTCGAACGCCGCGGCGGACCACGGCTCGGGGAATGTCCAGTTCCATCCGCATGATCGCCTCTTCATGGTACGGGGGTCGCCCGGATAGGCATGTGGTACCCAACGAAGAAGAACCCGCCACGAGGGCGGGTTCTTCCTGTGGAACCGGATCGGTTTCGGCCGTGAGGCCTAGCTGATCTTCTTGGCAGCGGACCGGGTGGCCTCGGCTGACGTCGAGACGGCCTTGCGGACGCTCGTCGTCGCAGCCTTGACCTGGGTCCGGGCGACCTTCGTCTGGTCGATGGCGCGCTTCGTGTAGGCCGACGTTTGGATGCTCTTGGCGAGCTTCTCGCCGCGGACGGCGAAGTCCTGGTAGGACTTCACCACGGCACCCTGCTGGGCCTGCGCGAACTGCCAGGCCTTGCCGGACAGCTCCTGCGCCTTGTCGACCGCGAACTTCGCCGCGCCGAGCGGCGCATAGACGTAGTAGTCCATGGCGGCCTTGCGGGCGTTGTACTGGGTCTTGGTGTTGGTAGCCATATGGGTTACACCTCCTTTCGAGAGTTGGTGGCGGAGGGACGGGTGGGAGCCGGGTGAGGGCTAGTTTTCAGCCGTGGGCCCCGCCCCTCCGCCAGCTTTCACGCTGGAACGCTTCGTGGTCGTCGAACTCTTCGCCGTCGGCTTCGTCTTGGACTGGGCCTTGGGCTTCGGCGAGGTCGAACGCTTGGTCGTGGTGGTCTTCGGAGCCGTGGCGGACCTGGCGGCCGCGCGGCGGGTGCTTGCGCGGTGGGGGGCCGGCGCGGCGGCCGGTTCGGCGCGCCCCGCCTCCTCCCGGAAGGCCGTGTAGATCTGCAGCAACGTTTGCTTGTGCGCCTCGGTGATGAACGGATCGGACAGGATGGTTGCCGCGACGTCGGTGGCCGGCCGGTCCTCGAGGATCCCCGCCTGCACGTACAGCGTTTCGGCAGAGACCCGCAGGCCCTTGGCGATCCCCTGGAGGATCTCGGCGCTGGGTTTGCGCAGACCCCGCTCGATCTGCGAGAGGTAGGGGATGGAGACCCCGGCCAGGCCGGACATCTTGCGAAGCGAGAGCTTCGCGGTGGTCCGCTGGTTCCTGATGTAGTCCCCGAGCCGTCCGACGTTCATGCCGTGACTCTACCAGGTTTGTATAACAGTTGCAAACGCTT
>DAIMKN010000122.1:0-6391 GCA_036721725.1 Actinomycetota bacterium | reverse complement strand
GATCCCACCAACCCCTCTTTGACGGTGTCGGCGGTGATGCCGAGCTCCCCTCGGGCCGCGGACGCGTTCCGAGCGGCGACGAGCGCTTCGTCCGGCCTTCCCTGCGCCAGGAGCAGCGGCGCCATCACGCTGAAGAACGCCGAACGCGTCTGCACATCCATCGACGACGCAGCGTCCCGGAACGGGTTCAGCAGACGCTCCGCCTTCGCCATCTCGCCGCGGTGGATCCATACCGTAACGACGGGGAGGGCCTTCACGATGCTCGCCGGCGAGGACTCGGCGGCCTGCCACAGATCCTCGCCGAGCGACGCCGCTTCGTC
This sequence comes from Actinomycetota bacterium, assembly GCA_036721725.1. Lineage (GTDB taxonomy): Bacteria > Actinomycetota > UBA4738 > UBA4738 > UBA4738 > DAIMKN01. The sequence goes on along the minus strand of DAIMKN010000122.1, from coordinate 6,071 downwards.
CCACCGGCCCGTGGCGACCGCCACCATGGCTGCGTCGGCCAGGAGCCGAACCTCGGACGTTCTGTCCCCCACCCTGCGGGCCAACTCCAGGCCCTGCGCGGCGTTCTCCGCCGCTTCTTCGTAACGATCCATGTTGTACAGGCTCGACACGAGGTTCGTCCGGCATCGCAGCGTCGTCGAGTTGAAGCTGTTCTCCATCGCCACCTGGAGGGCCTTCTTGGCCAGGGTGATGCCTTCTTCGATCCGACCGAACGCCTCCAAGATGAACCCCTTCGTCAACAGGGCGTTCGCGAAGACCTCCATGAGCCGAAGGGACTCCGCGATGGACAGGGCGAGTTCCACGCGTTCCAGGGCCGATGCACTCCGGCCGGTGAAGTAGTACAGCCGGCCCAGCTCGGCCGCGGCGACGGCCAGATCGAGATCCGGCTCGTCCGAGGAGAGCGCCGCGACCGCACCCTCCATGCGCTCGACGGCTTCCTCGAGCCGGCCTTCATGGAACAGAGTCATGGAGAGCGAAGCGGAGACCCGGGCCGAGGGGTGGGTCAGCGCCAGCGAGTCGAAGGTGGCGATGGCCTGTTCGAAGTGCACCTGCGCCTCGCCGATCCGCCCAGCCTTGCTGGCCTCCTGGCCGGCTCGTTCGTGGAACTCGGCCCGTTCCGGCGGCTCATCGGTCAGGTCGATGACCTGTTCGAAGTACCGGAGCGCGTCCTGCGCCGCGGCGAGGGACGCAGCGTGCTCGGCGGCCCGGACCAGCATGGCCCGAGCCTGAGCCTTGATCGCGGGGGCGTCGGCGGCCGACGGGTCCACCTGGTAGGCCTGCAGGTAGTGGGACGCCACGACCTCGACGATCTCGACCTCCTCCGCTCCCCACGCCTCCTCGAGGTAGGCGGCCACCGCGAGGTGCTTCGCCTTGCGTTCACGCCGGGAGAGCGTCTCGTAGGCTACCGTTCGAACCAGGTCCTGAAGGAAGCCGTACTGCCCGCGTTCGGGCGAACGCGGATCCGCCTGCAGGGACAGGACCTCACGTCGAACGAGCGACGCCAGGAGGCCGTCCAGTTCGTCGCCGGAGGCCGCCACGATTGCGGCGAGCGCCTGCTTGGTGAACGTCTTGCCGAGGACCGCGGCGTCCTGGAGCAGATGCCGCTCGTCGGGGCCCAATCCGTCGAGCCGGGCAGCGATCAGCGCGTGTAGCGTCTCGGGTACGTCGAGCGATCCGATGGGGCCCGTGGGCCGGTACACCGCCCCCTCCTGCACCAGGAGGCCGCGGTCGATGAGCATCCGAACGGTCTCCACCGCGTACAGGGGGACCCCTTCGGCCCGGCCCAGGATGGGCTCGGTCAGTGCAGCGGGGAGCCCGGGCGCCAATCCTGCGAGTAGTTCGGTCATGGCCGGCCTGGCGAGGGGTTCGAGGTAGACGGACGTGAAGTTGCGCTTTCCCGCGCCCCACATCGGACGCCGCTCCACGAGATCGGGACGAGCCAGAGTCAGGACGAAGATCGGGGAGTTCCTGGACCACTCCAGAAGGTGCTCGATGAAGTCCAGCAAGGCGGTGTCCGCCCACTGCAGATCTTCGAACGACAGCACCACGGGGCGCTGTTCGGCCATCCGTTCGAAGAACAGCCGCCACGCGGCGAACAGGTCCTCCTTCTCCCCGACCGCGCGCTCCTCGAGTCCGATGAGGTGGGCGAGGCGGGGCTCGACCCACCTCTGCTCCTCCACGTCGGGTACGTACTGCTGGACCGCGACGTGGAGCTTCTCAGCCCCGGTGGACGGATCCTCGGCCTCCAGGATGTTCGCGCGGCCCCGAACCATCTCCGCCAGCGCCCAGTACGCCACGCCCTCGCCGTAGGACAGGCTTCGTCCCCGGTGCCACAGGAAGAGGTCCAGGAGGCCCTCCATGTACTTGTAGAACTCCCACGCCAGGCGGGACTTGCCGATGCCCGCGATGCCCATGACGGACACCAGGTGCGCCTTGCCGTCCTCGCCGGTGGCGTGGAACTGCTCCTTCACCAGACGGAGTTCGCGGTCGCGGCCGACGAACGGTGCCTCCAGGCCTTCGGTCCTCAGGTGTCCCCGTGTGGCGGCCACCACTCTCATCACGCGCCACAGCAGCACCGGTTCGGCTCTCCCCTTGAGCGCGTGGGTCCCGGCCGGCTCGTACACGACCGAAGCCTCGGTGGCCCGGCGGGTGGCCTCTCCGACCAGGACGGTACCGGGCTCGGCGGTGGACTGGATGCGCGAGGCCGTGTTGACCAGGTCGCCCGCCACCATGCCTTCCCCGGTGGCACCGACGTTCACCGCGGCCTCGCCCGTCAGAACGCCCGCCCTGGCTCGCAGGTCCGCCGCGCCGACCTCCGCGCCCAACTCCTCCACGCCCCGGACCAGCTCAAGCGCAGCGCGAACGGCCCGATCGGCGTCGTCCTCCGTGGCGACGGGCGCGCCCCACACGGCCATGACCGCATCGCCGATGAACTTCTCCACCGTGCCGCCGTAGCGAACGATGATCGTTCGGCACGTGTCGAAGTACCGCGACAGAAGCTCTCGAACGTCCTCCGCGTCGCGGCCCTCAGAGTAGGTGGTGAACCCAACCAGGTCGGCGAACAGCACGGACACCATCCGGCGTTCGGCCACCGCCTCCGGCGCGGCGGGTCGGGACGCGGCGTTGGTGGCGGGCACACCCTCGACCGCGGCGCCGCAGTCGTCGCAGAAACGTGCGTCGGCGGCGACGGGGTGGCCGTTGGGGCAGGTTCGAGCCAGGGCCGCGCCGCAGGCGCGGCAGAACCTCGCGCCCTCCCGGTTCTCGGTCCCGCAGCTCGAACACGTCACGATCCGCGCTCCACGACCGCTGGCGCGAGCTGCGGCACCACGGCCCTGGCCGCGGCGAGGCGTTCGAGCCACGGCCGGGCCCGGAGGCGTTCGAACAGCTCCCGCGACTCGTCCAGGAGCGGGGCCGCTTCCTCGCTGCGACCGACGCTCGTGAGCCACTCGGCGTGCTCCAGCAGGGTGACCGCGAGATGGAAGACCATCGGCACCTTCCGGAAGACCTGCTCCGCCGCTCGGAAGCCGACGGCGGGGCTGTCCTGATCCCCCCGAAGAGCGGCCAGGCGAGCATCGAACCTCGCTCCGTGCCCCCGGAGGAACGGCGTCAGCTCTCCCGCCCCCAAGGCATCGATCTCTGCCAGGAGACGTTCCGCCTCCTCCACGTCGCCGAGCTCCAGTGAGAGATCGATGGCCAGGACGATGCCGTCCTTGACGTCGACCGTCAGACCCATCTCACGCCGGATGGCCCACGCTGCCATGGCGGCCGCGCGGGCCTCCTCCAGCCGACCCTCAGCGCGAAGCAGGGCGGCCTCGGCGGTGTGGTATACCGCGCGGGTCTGCGCGTCCTCGGAGGCACCGCCTTCCGGCAACAGTGCCAGGACGCGTCGCGCCTCGGCGACGTCTCCTCGATGGGCGAAGATGGGCGCGGCGGTGATGAGCTCCAGAGCCACTCTCTGCAGGGATCCGAGATCCTGCGCCCCCCGGATCTCGTCGAGCCTGGTGACGGCCTCGTCCCACGCGCCGGTGGTGACCAGCGCCGCGACCAATGCGGCCACGGCTTGAAGTTCCCCGAGCCGGTCGCCCAGCCGCCTGACCATCTCGATCCATGCCTCGATCATGGCGAGGGATTCCTTCTGGCGGTCCTGATACTGCAGCGTCGTGGACAGGTTCGCGTAGCTGCGGGTGGCGGCCTCGCCCAGATTGTGATCCAGCGAGACCTGGACCGCCCGCTCGAGAAGCGTCGTGGCCTCGGTCAGACGGCCCTGGGCAACGACGAGCAGCGCCCGGTTGTTGAAGCCGTGGACAAGGACCTCCGGGAGTCCCAGCTTCTCCGCCAGCTCCAGGGCGAACTCGTTGTGTTCGAAGGCCTGCTCGGCTCGGCCGGAGAAGTGCTCCAGGCGCGCCAGCTGCACGGCGAGCGAGGCCAGGTCCTCGTCATGCTCGTCCCCGGACAGCACCTCGAACGCCCGGCGCATGCGTTCGACGGCCGTCTCCAGGTGCCCGGCCTGCATGTCGACGTCGGCGAGCCGCGCCAGCACGCGGGCCGCGGGGTGGGACTGACCCAGAGACTCGAACGCGGCCATGGCCTCCTCGTTGTGCGCTGCCGCCTCGGCGGCTCGTCCCGCCCGCCAGGCCATCACCCCGGCGCGTTCGTGGAGTTCGGCCCGGCTCAGCGTGTCCTCGGTCAGCCCGAGAGCCTGTTCGAGGTAGCCCTGGGCCTCGGCGACCGCGGCCAGCGATCCGGCCCGCTCGGCGGCGCGGACCAGCGCGTCTCGGGCCAAGCGCTTGACGTCCTCGGCCTCCGGCGCAGCGTGGTACGCCTGGAGGTAGTGCGACGCCACGACCTCGGCGATCTCGTCCTCCTCGGCGCCCCACGTCTCCTCCAGGTAGGCCGCGACGGCGAGGTGCTTGACCTTACGGTCTCGCTTCGACAGCGTCTCGTAGGCCACCGTTCGGACCATCTCCTGGAGGAACCCGTACTGCCCTCGCTCCGGCGACAGGGGGTTGGCCTGCACCGAGAGCACCTCCCGACGAACGAGCGACGAGAGCAGCGCGTCCAGCTCCTCGAGGCGGCGTCCGCTCAGCGCGGCGAGCGAGGGCCTGGTGAACGTCTTGCCGAGAACGGCCGCGTCCTGTACCAGGTGGCGTTCTTCGGGCGACAGACCGTCCAACCGGGCCGCGATCAGGGCGTGCAACGTCTGGGGAACCTCGATGTCGGCGATGGGTCCGGTCGGCCGATACGCGTCGTCCTGCAGCGCCAGCAGGCCGCGATCGATGAGCATTCGAACGGTCTCCACCGCATAGAGGGGGACGCCCTCGGCGCGAGCCAGGATCTCGTCCCTGGCCTGCGCGGGGAGGCCGGGGATGAGGCCCTCCAGGAGCTCCCGCATGGCCCCGTCGGGCAGGGGGTCCAGGTACAGCGGCGTGAAGTTGCGCTTCCCCGCCCCCCACGTCGGCCGGCGGTCCAGCAGCTCGGGACGGGCCAGCGTGATGACGAACAACCGGTGGTCCCTCGACCACTCCATGAGGTACTCGACGAAGTCCAGCAGGCTGGCGTCCGCCCACTGGATGTCCTCGAACACCATGACGGTGAGGCGTTCGTCGGCCAGGCGTTCGTAGAACAGGCGCCACGCCGCGAACAGGTCGTCCCGGTCCGCGGAGACCCGGTCCTCCAGGCCCAGCAGCTGGGCCACCCGCGGCTCGACCCACCGGCGCTCCTCCGGGTCGCTCAAGGACGCCTCGACAGCCGCCTGCAACTTGGCCCTGGCGGAGGCGGCGTCCTCACCCTCCACGATCCCGGCGCGGGTTCGAACCATCTCCGCCAGCGCCCAGTACGCCACGCCCTCCCCGTAGGACAGGCACCGCCCGACGTGCCACCGGAAGACCTCGCTCAGCCCGTCGGCATACTTGAAGAACTCCCACGCCAGGCGGGACTTGCCGATCCCGGCCATCCCGATGACGGACAGGAACTGGGCCTTGCCCGTCTCGGAGACCGCATGGAACAGGTCCTTGACGGTTCGCAGCTCTCGGTCGCGGCCGACGAACGGCGCCTCCAGCCCTTCGGACTTCTGCCCGCCGCCGGTCGCGGCCACGACCCGGACCGCCTCCCACAGCGCGACCGGTTCGGCCTTCCCCTTGAGCTCGTGTTTCCCTGCGTCGCGGTAGACGACGGCCGCGTCGGTGGCACGCCGGGTCGCCTCGGCGACCAGTACGGTGCCGGGCTGCGCGGCGGACTGGATGCGCGAGGCGGTGTTGACGAGGTCGCCGGCCACCATGCCCTGACTCGTCGCACCGAGGTTCACCGCCGCCTCGCCGGTCGACACGCCCACCCGTGTCCGCAGGTCGGAGGCCCCCACCTCCGCACCGAGCTCCGCGACGGCCCGGGTCAGCTCCAGTGCGGCTCGAACGGCCCGTTCGGCATCGTCCTCGGTGGCGACCGGCGCGCCCCAAACGGCCATGACCGCGTCGCCGATGAACTTCTCGACGGTGCCCCCGTAGCGGGCGATGATGGTGCTGCACGTGTCGAAGTA
>DAIMKN010000121.1:3453-6499 GCA_036721725.1 Actinomycetota bacterium | reverse complement strand
GGCGAACTCGGTAAGGTACTGGGCGGCACGGTCATCGGCTACGTGGGCAACACCGGCGACGCCCAGGGCGGATCGACCCACGACCACTTCGAGTGGCATCCCGGCGGCGGCGCGGCCGTCGACGGCTACGCCCTTCTGGCGAAGGCTTGCCCCAACGCACTCCACCCGTAGAACGGCGGAGGCGCCATCGACCGTTGCTCAGCCGATCCGCACCGCCTGCCCCAGCAGCCCAGTCGAGCCCACCGCCTGCACCCGCACGCCGGTGGCACCCACCGGCACCACGATGGTCTGGGTCGCCCCCGCAGGCACCGTGGCCGGGAGCGACTTCACCTTGTCCAGACCGGCGAACGTGACCCGGTAGGAGGCCGGCGTCCCCGAGTACCAGTGGTTCCCCGGCGCCACGAACGACGCGGTCAGCGCGCCGGCCGTCCACGACCCACTCCGGATCGCGCCGGGCGGCCGCGTCACCGCCTCGTAGTTGCCCGTGTTCCATTCGTCATGCTGGGCGCGCCACCACTCGGCGTTCCCGGACGTGAGGCCGGGCGTGTTCCACACGAACAGGTACCCCTCGCGCATCGTCGAGACCAGGTCCACGGTCCCGTCGGACATGAGGTCGCCGACGGCCGGGGCGAACAGGTTCCACCCCGGCGTCCACTTCGGGAAGTCCGCGGGCACCTGACCGGTCAGGTCGTAGCTGTGCATGGCGTTCGAGTCGCCGCCGTCGACGATCTCGGCCATCCCGTCGCCCGTGACGTCGGCGATGGCCGGCTCGCCGAGGAAGTCGATGCCCTGGCGAACAGCCGGGTACCCGGGCCGGGCCGAACCGCCTTGGGCGGGATAGGCGACCTCGTACTCGTTGATGGCCGTGCCGCCGTTCGGCGTGAGCAACGCCTGCGCCAAAGACGCGGCGCCGGTCTCGGCGGTGGCGTAGGTGAGCGCCCCGGTGACCTTGCCGAACGCACCCGAGGTGGTGAACACGATGGGCGTGTCGCCGTTCGTCGCGCCGCCCTGATAGCGGGCCTGGTTCTGTCCGGCCCCGTTCAGCAGGTACGGGGGCGAGAGCACCGGCGCCACCGCCACGAGGTCCGGGCCGACTCCCGAGCCCGTGACGTCCGCCGCGACGGGGGCCGAACTCCCCTCGGTTACGAACTCCTGGGCCGACCCGTAGTACTCCGCCGTGGCGGACAGACGGGCGGGCCACCCGGGGACGAGCGCTCCGTCCGCGCCGTAGGCGAACACGAAACCGAACGCCCCGACCTGGATCCCGCTTCCCTTCGTCTCGCTGTACTGCGGCCGCACGACGACGAACGGTTGCGCCTGACGTCCCTGCAGATAGGCGATGGCCGGTGGCGAGTCCAGCTTCTGGTCGTTCACCAGGACGTAGCCCGGGGGCGGCGTCTCGGAGGCGGGCAGCGCGACCTTCACCGGCCAGCCCGCGAGGTCCGAACCGTCGGTCTTCCAGACATGGATGTAGCCGTCCCATCCAGCCTCGATGACCTCGAGCTTCTGGTCGCCGTTCAGGTCGAACAACACCGGACCGCCCGCGGCCGAGCCCATCACCGGCAGCCGCGTGTAGGGCATCGACGGCCTCGGGATGGGCGGTGGCGTCACGCCCGTGTCGAGCGTCTGCGGCCACCCGGGCAGCAGCGTGCCGTGGTTGTCGAACGCATACACGCGCCCGGTGGTGCTGGGCACGACCACGTCGAGGTTCCCGGTGTGGTTGAGGTCGCCCACCGCCACGTCGGCGATGACCGGCTCGTACCGCGGGTTCACGCCGGGGTGGGTCCGCAGGAGGTGAGTCGGGTTCGTGTGGACCGGCCACCCGGGGAGTTCGGCATGCGTCACGGGATCGATGGCGTGGACCTCGCCGTCGGCGTCGCCGTAGACGATGTCGAGGTGGCCGCTCCCTTGCAGGTCCACCAGCGCGGGCTGCGACTCGCCGCCCGAGTCGATCTTCATGGGGAAGCCCGGCATCCACGACTTGTCGTGATGCACGGCGATGGACCGGCGATCCTCGCCCACCTGCCCCGCTTCGTCGGTTACCACCAGTCGCAGCGTCACGGTGTACTCGTCGACCGACGGCAGCGTCTTGTCGTTCGCCGTCAGGTGGAAGGCCCGGTTCCAGTAGACCCTGGGGATGTCGTTCAGGTTCAGGCTCCCAAGCGACCCGGAAAACGAACCGGTCCCGCTCCCGGAGCCGATGTCGAACCACGCGTGCTTCCCGGGTTCGGGACCGATCCCGGCCTGCAGCCTCCAGGTGAAGTTGGGACTGGTGGACGCGGTGACGGTTCCCGTCACGGGCACGGAGGTGTCGTGGGTCGGGTCGAACAGCGAGTACCAGTCCGGCGAGTCGATGCGCGCGGCCGGCGGGATCCGCTTGTCCGCCACCGCCTTCATCGCCCGGAACAGGTTCGGCATGCCGTAGCCGTATTGGAGGTTCCATTCACCCGGCCCCCCCGGCCACGACAGGTTCGGGTCGGTGATGCGCCGCGCCGTGGCCCGCATGACCTGCACGGCCTCCTCGGCCGTCAGCGGATGCGAGATGAGGCCCTTGGCGAACGCCTGCCGCCCATACGACAGCAGCAGCCCGAACACCCCGGCCACGGTCGGGGTCGACTCCGAGGTGGTCCCGCCGTCGGTGGCCGCGGTGAACATGTTGTGCGTCCCCCAGGACGTGTAGTTCGAACGCGTCCACGACGTGCCGTCGGAGGAGACCACCGCGCCGTTCCCGGGGAGGACGTACGGGTGGAACATGCCGCCCTGGTGGTCGGCGGAGTCGAAGTCGTTCGACGCCTCCGCCATGAGGATGCCCTTGCGTTCGATGTAGCGGATGACGTCGTCCATGAACTTGGAGTAGCCGAGGTCGGCGGTGACCGAGGAGATGACGCTCGACCCCGCGTCCGCCGCGTACAGCCAGGCCTTGGCCAGGTCGTCCGTTCGATCCAGGGCCTCGTCCCCCGCCTTGACGGGCAGGATCAGGCACTTCGGGCACTCGTGGTGCAGGACGCCCATCTGGCCGTTGGCGTGGCCGTAGGCGGCGTCGAGG